>CAZJGS010000081.1:0-12065 GCA_964545735.1 uncultured Spirochaetaceae bacterium | reverse complement strand
GATGTTAAATCATATAGAGCGTTATATTGTTTAAATTTATTTGCATAATAATTGTGTTTATCTCTGTTTGGGGTAAATTCTTGTGATTCTTGTTTCATATCTTTAATTGCTTGTTTAAGATTTGGATATTGATTTAATGTTGTATAACTTAACATCGCTAATCCTAGAAGTTCAGCGGATATAGTATCGTAAACAATAAATTTTTTATTTGTAATATCACTTTTTAATTGATAATAATAATCAAGATTCTCTTTTGCACTTGTAACATGAATTTCATTGATAGTGCAGCCCAATAATTCTAATTCTTTAATTACAGAATTAAAAGCAAATATAGTGCCCTCAAGTACAGCTTTTGAGATCTCTTCTCGTTGTGTATTAATAGTTAGATTAAATAAAGTTGCTGTGGCCTTGGGATTCCAAATAGGGGCTCTTTCTCCTGTAAGATAGGGAAGAAAAATCAGGTTGTTATCATTTGCTTTTTTTGCTAGATGATAAACTTCATTAAATTCTAGGTCTTCAATATTTAGCACTTTTCGCAGCCAGCTAAGAGCAATACCAGAATTTGATAAAACGCCTGATAAGTTGTAAAACCCTTTAACGGGATGCTCATAACATAAAAAGCGATTATCTTTTATTGGTTTTTCAACACATAAGTTAAGGCCTTCACTTGTTCCATTAATATCAACCATAATATTTTTATCATAAACTTTTGAACCAATTATAGAATAATAAAAGTCAGATCCACCTGCTATAACTTGAACATTTTCCTCAAGATCAAAAAGCTTTGATACTTGTTTACTAATTGTACCTAGGATATCTCCACATTTGATAAAGGGTGGAAATTTGTTTATATCCAAATCAAAGAAATTTAGACTATCCTCATTCCAATAATATTTTAATAGCCCATCAGCATTGTTTACTGTGTATGCTTTATTTGTTAAAGCTAAATTGATAAAGCCGTCTATCGTTAAAAAAGCTGAAGTCTTATTATATTGATTAATATCTGCATCTTTAATACTTAAAATAGATGGAAGAAAGAAGCTACCATCAATATAAGTATTATAATAATCAGATACTTGTTTTGAATATTTAGCACCTCTTTTATCCATCCATAATCGAACAGGGCTACTTTCATATATAAATTTATTATCAGTAACTTTGATATCAGAATACAATGAAATAAAACTAGGACCGTTGCTAGAAATAGCAATAGCTTCAACTTGTTTTGGATTGATAGTCTTCATATATTCACAAATGAAATCTAAGTATACATTTGCATTGATTTCATAAATATCTCTATCGGTACAAATTGAAACTTCTTTGCTAGTATAATTAAAAAATTTGCCTTGTTTGTTTATTAAAGCTGCTTTTAAGTTGGTTGTTCCAAAATCAATTGTTAAAATCATGTATTTATCCTTCGACAGTTTGTTTTTGTTTATTATAATAGCTTATTGCTATCATAACAATTAAAGTAAAGATGCTTGGTATCATTAATGCAATATCTGAGGGAAGGTTATTAATTCCTTGTATATAATTTGACAGTGCTTCACTTAGAGCAAAAAGGAGTGCTGCAGGAATTAAGAATTTTATATTTGAATGGCATAAAAACACTATTACTAGTGCAAACCAACCCTTATTAGCGCTCATTTGAGATATGAAAACACCTTGACGTAAAGATAGATAACTTCCTGCTAGTCCGCAGAATATACTCGATATTAGAAAAGCAATTGTATCAATTTTTGTTTTTGAAATTCCGTAGGCATTTAGAACATTTGAATTATAGCCACAAGCTTTTAATTTTAGTCCAAAAGGTGTCTTTTGAATAAGAGCATAGATAACTATAAATAATAATAATGAAAGGGGTAAGAATATACTTATTTTACCAATTATTGGAACTTCAAACATATTTAAAGGATCAATTGTTAATCTTAAAAGTCCTTTAGAATTAAAAAAAGAAAAAGTGATAATTAGTGTTAAAGCGGTAGCAAGCATATTGCTAGCTAAGGCTGTGATAAAAGGATTTGTTTTTAAATATGCATTAACCAGACTAATAATTGATGCTAATACTAAGGCAGAGAGAATACCAATGATGGCACCAATAAACAATGAGCCACTAAAGTTTGCTCCAATTATAGCAAATAGTGCGCTTATTAAGACTAATCCTTCAAGTGCAATGTTAAGTGTACCACTAACAGAGGTAACAATAGCTCCAAGCGAAATGAGAAATAAAGGAGTAAATAAATTTAATGTACTATTAATTATTGTTAGCATTTTTTTTCTCTCCTAATAAGGTATTACTTGTTATTAATAAAAATACTATTGCTTGAAATAATAAAGCCATATCACTACTTATATCACTATTTTGCATAGCCATTATTGATCCTTGATCAATTAATGAAAATAAAAAAGCTACTGGTATTATCGCTAGGGGGTTACTTAGTGCTATTAATGATATTGTAAGAGCACTAAATCCAAGACCCGCTGAAAACCCTTTAATTACACTTTGATAGTTTCCAAAAATATATAAACCACCAGAAAGTGCTACCAAAGCACCACTTAAACTAAAGCTAATGAGGTAGTTTTTATCGACTGAAATTCCACCATATCTAGCAAATTCCCTGTTGTATCCAATTATTTTATTTTCATATCCGAACTTTGTTTTTGTAAAAATATAATAAAATATAAATGCAATAATAAGGGCATAAATTATCGACGTAGAAAGGTTTGATGGTAGATAAATTTTACTTAGCATCGAGTCGACTTTTTGGGTAGATTGGAGATTTGAGGCAGGATCTTGTAAAGGTCCTGTAACAAAATAAGAGGTTAAATAAGTAATAGCAATAGAAATTAAGTAGGATGATATTAACTCTGAGGTATCAAACTTAACTTTTAAATAAGCACTTATAAAAGCTAAAAAAGCTCCTGCAAGACTTGCTACTATTAAAGCTATTAATATACTTATTTTTCCTAGAGGACCAAAATAGAGGGCTACAATAGTTGCAACTAAGGCACCAAAGTACATTTGCCCGTCCCCTCCAAGATTGATTAAATTACATTTTAAAGCTATAGCAATTCCTATGGAACTAACAATTAATGGGGCTGTGTGAGAGAGGGTATTTCCAAAAAAATAAGGAGAGCTAAGGGGCCCAAAAAATACTTGATAAATAGTGTTTAGTGGAGAAGAACTCATTAAAAATATTAGTACAACTAAGATAGTAGTACTAATTAAAAAAATAGTTAATAGACCCTTTATCTTTCGCATAAAATTCCTTTTCCCAGCATATATTTACCAATCTCTTTTTTAGATATTTTCAGGTTGTTGTCAAAAGTTTTACAAATTTTACCTTCAAATATAACATTTATACTATCACTTAATTTAATAATTTCATCTAAATCGGAGGATAATAAAATAATAGCTTTATTTTGTTGTTTTAACTCAAGTATTTTTGAATGTATAAAGGTGGTTGAGTTTAGATCTAAGCCCCAAGTGGGATTAGAAAAAACAATATAATCTTTCATATTATCAATTTCTCTGGCTACAATAGCTTTTTGAAGATTCCCTCCGCTTAAAGTCCCAATTTTTTGATGAGCTAATGCTTTTATATTGTATTTAGAAATAAACCCTTTTGCTATTTTATTTTTATCTTTTAATAAATTACGTTTGTTTATTATTAAGTTTTCACTCAAGGATGCTTGGGCAGCAGATCCATATCTAGTTCTGTCTGATGGAACAAAAGCTAAGCCTAATTTTCTTAGCTCGGAGGCTCCTAATTTTGTAACATCTTGTGAGTTATAATAAATAGAGCCTGAGGAGACTCGCATCATCCCGCCTAGTACTGCCTCTAAAACTCCTTTACCATTACCACTGACAGCACAAAACCCTAAAATTTCTCCTTTATGTAATTTGAAATTTATATTATTTAACAAAGGGTGATCTTGAGAATGCTTTTTTAGGCTTATATTACTAAACTGTAAAACTTTTTCATCGCTTAATCTTTTATGAGAAATCTCTTGATTTTCAAGTATCTCATTTCCAATCATTAATTTAGTTAAGGATTCTTCATTTATTGTATTGGTTTGATATTCACCCACCAAATTACCTTTTCTAAGAATAATAACTTTATCACTAACATTTAATATTTCTTTTAACTTATGTGTTATAAGAATTATACATTTATTTTTACTTTTCAAATGTACAATTGTTTTAAATAATTTCTTGGCTTCAGTTTCACTAAGTACAGCGGTAGGTTCATCAAAAATAAGAATTTCAGCTTCTCTATAAAGCATTTTGAGGATTTCAACAATTTGTTTTTCTCCTGTTGTTAATTCTTTTACTAGAGTTGTTGCTTTTAATTTAAAGTTATATTTGTCTATTAATTCTTGTACTCTAATATTTATTATATTTTGATCAGTAAAGAACAATATTTTTTTGTTTTCTATTCCCAGTGCGATATTTTGAGCAATTGTAAGTTGTTCAATAAGTTTGAAATGTTGAAAAACCATTCCAATTTTATGTTTAATCGCTTCTTGTGAATTATGAATTAATAAAGCCTTATTATCTAACTTTATTGAACCAGCATCAGCTTTGATTATACCAAATAATATTTTGACAAGTGTTGATTTACCAGCGCCATTTTCACCTGCTATGGCCGTAATTTCTCCAACCTTAAAAGAAGTGCTAATATTGTTTAAGGCTAATACACCAACACTGTTATAGAATTTTGTTATATTGTTTAGTTGAATATCATTTGTCATTTTTTAATTATAATTTCACCATTTCTCACTTTATTTAGCCAAATAACAAATTCATTTCTTATTGAAGATGGTAGATTTTCAATAAATAGAGGGTCCTCGCTATAGAAATCTATATACCCACTTTCAATAGATTCTATCTCGGCTTTTCCCCAATTAATATTATCATTATAGGCATCTTCTAATATATCAAAAGCTAATTCTTTTTGATTCATTGCCCCGCATCCGAGAATTACTCCAGGAGCTTGAGAATAAACATTATCATTTGGAAATACCAAGTAAGCCTGTTTCTCAATTGCACTGTTGATAACTCCAATTGATGCACTACCACTAATAGTAGATAAGACATCACTCCCATTTGCTATCATTGAGAGTGTAAGCTCGCTTGCTTTATCAGCATCAAACCAGTTGCCTATTATTCTTTTATCAATTTCAAACCTTTTATCGATGCTATGAGCTCCAGCTAAGAAGCCTGGAATAATTTGCTTGGTTACTAGTGGATATTCTTGAGATAATACAAAACCTAACTTATTAGTATTTCTTATTCCACTCATATCACTTCTAGCAATCATGGCTGCTAGTTTTCCTAATATGAAAGACTGCTGGTATTGATTGAATTCATAAGTTGCAATATTTGGATTTCCTTCAAAAAAAGCATCCGTAATTAAGAATTTTTGATCGGGAAATTTTTTTGAAATAGCATCACAAATTTCTGAAAGAGAAGGATTTGTAGTAAGCACAATATCATACTGACTGGTTGCAACAAGACTTGTTAATTGAGATTCCCATTCTGCTTGATTGTATCCAGCCTCATAAGTTTTAATTTTAACATTTGAATATTTTTTTGAAAATTCAATAGCACCATCATTTAACTTTTGGTAAGGAGGGCTTCCTGCCAAATTACCACTGATATAGACCAATACTGAAAAGTCATCACTCTGGGTAGATGCTTCTTTGTTTCCACCTGCAAATATAGGGAAAATAGAAATTACTACTAATAAAATAATTAATTTAAATTTATTCATTATATCCTCCATAAAAAAACATATGAATTGTAATAAGAACTTGCAAGCGGTTAGATAAAAATATACCTATAATAGGAATATTTTATCTAACGCTCTATTAATGACGTTAGGTTTGTATTTTATATTTTATATTTGATATTTTAATAGCTGACAATTGTTTACTTTGAAGGTATTAAATTCTTCTAGACTTTGAGATACAAAATATGAATTAATTAGCTTTGAAGTTGTAGAATGACTGACTATTAAAAGAGTGGAATTTTTATCATATTTTTCTAATAATTCATCTAAAAAGCTATAAACTCTAGCTGCTGCTTTAACCATGGACTCCCCATTATTAAAGTATTTAAAAGGATCATTTCTCGTAAGTCTAAATTGAGGATCATCAAAATCACAAGCCTCATTGTCTCCAAAATTGAATTCTACTAATCTTTTGTCTGTAATTGCTTTTATATTTAACACTTCTTCAATAGGCTTAGCAGTAGCTCTTGCTCTTTTTAGAGGAGAGACAAAAATATAATCAAATTTTAATTGTTTATCAATTATACTTTGTTTAAGGATTTGTGCTTGATTCTCTCCAATGCTATTTAACTCAATATCACTTAAGCCACATACTTTTCTTTGGTTGTTGAAATCTGTTTGACCATGTCTTGTTGTATATATTTTCATATTCAAAAGTATAATTAAAAAGTCGTTATTAGTCGACATAAAAAAAAGGACCCGAAGGCCCTTATTATTGTTATTTCATTAAGAATGTAATACTAACATCACTTGTTATTGTTAATTCTCCACTTGGTGTTTGTGTAGAATAGGAAGCAGCTTCGCTTACCATCATTTTAGTGGAATTGCCTCTATCATATGATATATAAGGACTTGAGCCTTCATTTATAGTGATAGGGTCGCCAAGTTCCATATTAGCAGCAATTGCAAGTGTAGAGGCTTTTTTGATTGCGTTTTTAACAGCAAGTATTCTAGCTTCTTCATAAGCTTCAGTTTTGTCTTCCTTGTCAAAATTAATAGAATACAAATTAATATTTGTGATTTTACTAATTTCATCTACTATTTTACCAAGGTCATTAATGTTTCTTAATTTCACACTAAGACTTTGGCTAGCATTCTGACCAGTTAAGAGTCTTTTGCCATCTTCCCAATCATATTGAGGGCTTAAGTTAAGTGAATTGGTTGCAATATCTTTGTCTGCAATTTTGTAGGTGTTTAAAATTTGAAGTACTATTGCCATATTTTTATTAACGGCATTTAATGCTTCACTTGTTGTTTTTCTAGTTTCATTAGCTTCTACTCTAAAAGTAGCAATGTCAGGACTCAGTGTTACTCCACCTTTGGCTGAAACAGATATTGTTTTCTCACTTTTATCCATATCTGCTGAACTCAAACAAGAGGTTAGTAGTAGGGATACAAATATTAAAGTAATAATTAAAGTAATGTTTTTCTTCATCAAGAATAACTCCTTAAAATATTGATACAAATAAGATAACATAAATAAGCAAAAAAAGTGACAAGAAATAAAAAATCCCTACTAAAAATAGTAGGAATTATCAATAATAAGTAAATATCTCTTATAAAGGTAGAACTTCCATAGTTGGAACAACAGCAAGTAAAACACCAGCTGCTACTGCAGAGCCTAAAACTCCAGCTACGTTAGGTCCCATAGCATGCATTAATAAGAAGTTATGTGGGTCAGATTCTTGACCAACTTTACTTGCTACACGTGCAGCCATTGGTACAGCTGAAACACCAGCAGCACCAATAAGAGGGTTAACAGGATTATTTTTATCAAACTTGTTCATTATTTTAGCAATTATTAAACCAGTTCCAGTACCAAAAGAGAATGCAATCATACCTAATACTAAAATACCTAAAGTATTTAAGTTTAAGAAGTGAGAAGCTTCCATTTTGGAACCAACAGCTAAACCTAAGAATATTGTTACAATATTCATTAAAGCGTTTTGCATAGTGTCACTTAATCTATTAACTACACCACATTCTTTAGCCAAGTTACCAAACATAAGGGAACCTAATAAAGGAGTTGCAGATGGAAGAAGTAGAGCACAAACTAATAATACAGCAATTGGGAATATGATCTTTTCAATTTTTGAAACAGGTCTTAACTGTTTCATTTTGATCTTTCTTTCACTTTCTGTAGTTAATAATCTCATAATAGGTGGTTGAATAATAGGAACCAAAGCCATATAAGAATACGCCGCTACTGCGATTGAGCCCAATAATTCAGGTTTTAATCTACTAGTTACGTAAATAGCTGTAGGTCCATCAGCACCACCGATAATTCCAATTGAAGCTGCTGCATGTAAATCAAATGAAATACCAGGAACAAAGGAAAGAGCCAAAGCTCCAAGTAAAGCTATGAAAATACCAAATTGAGCTGCAGCACCTAAAATTAAAGTTTTAGGGTTTGCAATAAGAGGTCCAAAGTCAGTCATTGCACCAACACCCATGAATATGAGGATTGGGAATAAACCAGTTGAAAGACCACTATCAAATAATATTTTAATAAATCCAACTCCGCCATTGTTAGGATCAATTCCTGCAATGTAAGCTAGAGGTATATTACTTAAAATACAACCGAATCCGATTGGTACTAAAAGTAATGGTTCGAAGCCCTTGTTAATCGCAAGAAATAATAATCCTAAACCGATTAATATCATTGCTAAGTTGCCAAGGCCAAATTCGCTACCGGCTAGTCCTAGGAAACCAACAATACCGGTCGTTTGCCATAATTGGGAAAATGCTTGTCCAATCATATCTAATTTTTCTCCTTAGCCAATAACTATCAATTCATCATCTGCATTAAGCTGGTCACCCTGATTAACACACACTTTGTTTACTACACCATCACATGGAGAGAAAATTTCATTTTCCATTTTCATAGCTTCCATAATCATAACGCATTGGTTTTTCTTTACAGCTTCGCCTTGTTTTACATTAATACGTAATACTAAGCCAGGCATTGGAGCAACAATTGTTTCTCCACCAGTGCTAGTTGGAGCAGCTTGTGCTGCTGCAGGTGCATTTGCACTTTGAGTAGGAGCTGCTGTACCACCGATAATTACAAGAACATCGTCAGCTTGGCATTGGTCTCCGTTTTCAACTTTTATTGCAGTAATTGTACCATCACATGGAGAGAAAACTTCATTTTCCATTTTCATTGCTTCCATAACTAAGATACATTCATTTTTCTTTACAGTATCGCCAACTTTAATATTGGTTTTTAAAATCAAACCAGGCATTGGAGCACATACTTCAACACTTTGAGTTGAAACACTTGCTACACTAGCAGCTGGAGCTGCTTTTGCAATAGCTGCTTGATCAATTCCACTTTCAACAGAAAGAGGGTAAGAAACACCATTAACTTTTGCATCACTACTTCCAAGTTTAACACCATATGCTTTACCGTTAACAGTAACTGTGTATTCACCTTTCTTTTTAGCTGCAAGAGCTTCTTTATCAATTTTTCTAACACCGTTTACTTTTGATTTGCCAGTTAAGAATAAAATACCCTTATCTTTACAAGCAGAAGCAATAAAGATGTTTTCTTCAGTAGTTTCTAGATTTTGAGCTTCTAATAATTTAATGGCTACGTCACGACCTTTAGTAGGATCTGCATCATTAATATCTACAACTAATTCTGTTGTAGGAGCTAGGCCTAATTGCTCTTGTGCAATTTTTACAACTTCTGGATCTGGAGCAACTGGAGTTTTACCAAAATAACCAAGAACCATTTTACCATAACCTTCAGCAATCTTTGACCAAGGTTCATACATAACATTGTTGAAAGCTTGTTGGAAATAAAATTGAGAAACTGGAGTTACAGAAGTACCAAAACCACCTTTAGCTACTGTTTCACCCATAGCTGTCATAATAGCTGGAAATTTATCCATCAAGTTATTATCACGAAGCATTTGAGTATTAGCTGTTAATGCACCACCTGGAAGTGGGAAGAAAGGAATATTTGGATTAACTTTTGTAGCTTCTGGAGGAACAATGTAATCTTTCATACAATCTTCAAAAACAAGCTCAGCTTTTTTAATTTTTTCGATATCAATTCCTAAATCATAGTCAGTACCACGAAGAGCGTGCCACATTGTAATGATATCAGGTTGACAAGTACCACCAGAAACAGGGGACATTGACAAGTCAACTTGGTTAGCGCCAGCTTCGATTGCACTCATATATTGTTGGATTGATACACCAGCTGTTTCATGGCTATGCATAACAATTTTAACATCTTTGCCTAACATTTTTCTTGCTCTTTTGATTGTTTCAAAAATTGTTTTTGGGGTAGATGTACCAGAGGCATCTTTGAAACATACTGAATCAAAAGGAATGCCGGCATCTAAAATTTGTCTTAATACCATTTCATAGAATACAGCATCATGAGCACCTGTTGTATTTGGTGGTAAGCTCATCATAGTAACTGATACTTCATGTTTTAGACCTGCATCATGGATAGCTTTACCACTATCGATCAAGTTATTAACATCATTTAAGGCATCAAAGTTACGTATTCTTGAAATACCATGTTTTTTAAACATTTTTGCATGTAATTGAATGATATCTCTTGATTGAGAATCAAGACCTACTACATTAACACCACGAGATAGGGTTTGTAGATCGGCATCATCACCTGCTACACGTCTAAACTCGTCCATCATATCAAAAGCATCTTCATTGCTATAGAAATACAATGATTGGAAACGAGCTCCACCACCTGCTTCAAAATGATTGATTCCAGCTTCTTTAGCTGCTGCTACAGCTGGCATAAAATCTTTTGTGAATACACGGGCCCCGTATACTGATTGGAAACCGTCTCTAAAGGCGGTACACATAAAATCAACTTTCTTTTTCATCAACTTTTTCCTTTACTATTCTCGAGATCTTGCCACAGCTGCGGCTATTACGGCTGCTATTTCTGCATCAGCACTTACGTTAGGCATTGCATTTGAGCTAGATATCTTAGCGGTTGCAGTAGCAACTTGAGGTCTATTAGCTTCTATTTTTTTAACAATAGCACTTAAGCTTTTTGTTACAAAAATTAATACAATAAGGAAAAGAAGAACTGTTCCCATTCCTAAAAGCATGAGTGTGAAACCATTCTGTAGCTGTGTGACAAGTTCGGCATTTGTTACTTGTGTTATTAAAATCATACGAACTCCTGAATTTTTGTATGTTATTTCTGTATTTCACAAAGAAATACTTTGTATGTATAATAATGATAAGTTAGCACAGTTTCAAGGTATAATATACTTAAAAATTAGACTAATAATAACTACTATTTTTTTTACTAATAAGAATATAATCAATGCAACAAATCGCAACACCTAGACAATTTGGTTATACATAGATATCATACATAAACATGCATTAGCATTCAAAATAAATCGTTAAATAGCTAAAAAAGATTAAAAATAATTCAATAAGATATTTTATTATCTATCTAAGTAAATCTTGAAAACAAATAAAATAAAATTATTATTTTTGTAAATTTTTTTATTAATCCTAAGTTTATAATTTATTTAAAAAATCTTTTAATAACTCGCTTTATGAATTATAATATTATTATAAAGCGAGTAAAGGAAAGGGAATATCATTTATTAATTCTTCTTAAGTGAAAGTGATAATGTCCAATTTATTAGGGGTATACTATGGAGCAAAGTGAGACTAGAAAGAAAATTATACAATTATCAGCTAAGGTTGCTGAATTAGAAAAATTTATTGATGAAATTGTCCAAGAAAAAAATAGTTATGAATTATTAAATTTCCCTTGGGTCGGGAATTTGGGTCAATGGTACTGGTTGGTTCAAAGTAATAAAGTATATTTTAATGATAAAAAAGTTACAACTTTAGGTTATTCCATGGACGAAGTTCCAGAAGAAGTTGGGTTTGACTTTTTTACTTCAAAACTTCACAAGGATGATTATGATAATGTAATGGATAATATGAGAGATCATCTTAAAGGTAAAAGGGAATCCTATGAAGTTGAATATAGAATTAGAACTAAAGATGGTAGCTATAAATGGTATTATGATAGAGGAAAAGTAACAAAAACAGATGACAATGATAAACCTTTACTTCTTTCTGGCATAGTCTTTGATGTTAGTAAAAATAAAGAAATTGAAAATGAATTAAAAATTGCTAATTCACAATTACATGATTTGTTAATTCATGATGATTTAACAAAAGTTTATAATAGAAGATATTTGTATAGTAAATTAGAAAATATAATTAATGAGCAAAAGCCGCATTTTTCTATCA
>CAZJGS010000080.1:9149-12123 GCA_964545735.1 uncultured Spirochaetaceae bacterium | reverse complement strand
TTATTTAAATAAATCGATATTTTAGCATTCCATTGATAACCTTCTCTTTTTTTGTCTGTTTAAATAGGACTAATCATTAATTTTTTTATTAATTTGATAAAAAAATGGAATTCCCATGATAATAAACTGGAAAAGCGATAATATTTTTATGGATTTAATTAACGAAATAGAATTGGATATTTGTCTAATGACGAGTACACAAATTACTATATTTTCTGTTATTTTTTTGGGATGTCAATCGTTTAATGCACCAAGTAAATAAAATAGCTCATCAGCAAAATCACATTTAAATGGTATAGATGAATCTTCCTGGTGTTTTTTAAGATTATCTAAACTCTGCTTGTTTATTTCAAAAGGAATCTCTCCTTTTGAATAATTTCCTATAAATTTTACAAACTCTTCTATATATTCGCTGCTATGAGAGGGAGAAGTAAAATGATTTCGTTTATTACAAGAGAGCCTCCACTTATTTAATATTTCACTATCGAGATGCATAGTCAAAAAATCTTCATAATTCAAATAAGAAAATAAAAAATCAGGAATATCTGATGGTTTTGCCTTATAATGATCCATATTTTTAGCATCATTTCTTAAATATATATCCCAATCCACCCAAATTTTAATAATTGACTTTTTATTATTTCGTTTTTGTTCTCTATATTTTCTTATTACCTGTGAAAATTGACCACCATTTGAGGGTCTTGCAATAAATTGTAATGGTATTTCTTCTTCATCAAAATAACGATTCAGCTTTTGAATATATGCTCTCTCTGAAGGACCCTCACATACTAAAAGAATAATAGTCTTCTGCTTAAACATTGAATTCATTACCTCAATTAAATATATGGAAATGGAATACCTGAAAAGTTTCCTTCAAGATATTGTTTTCTAAAGCTTGTTACATTTCTAACACCTTCAAAATCTGAAATTCTCTTAATTTCTGTTCCTTTCTTTAATGTTTTTTTTACAATGCCTAATTCAGAAACTCTCATCATATCATCATCCATAATATCTGTATTATGGGTAGTAAAAATTAGCTGAGCATTCTTTTTGTTATATCTTTTATCTTTAAATAATCTTACAATTTCAGCAAATAAATAAGGATGAAGAGAATTACCTAATTCATCAATGATTAATATATTCCCTCTTTGTAAAACCGATAAAATAATTCCTAATAAGCAAGCAACTCTTTGTGTACCTGTCGATTCTTCATTGAAATCAAATTGAATCTCATTACCATTTACATCTTTATGGTAAGAATTTATTTCAATTTCAGTAAATGTTTTTGATTTTAAGTTTCTAACATACTCATGATTATCTCTAAAATTAATTTTCTGATTGTTACTTATATCATTTCTTTTTAACTCCATACGAGTTATATCTATATCAAGCTTTCTCAGAATTGTTACCACTTCATTAAAAGCATTTTGTAAACCTTCATCATCATTAGTTTCAGCAAGTTTTTCTATCCCATAAGAAAATGGAAACCTATTTAAACCATATACTTCTAGCTTTTTAGTAAGAAAAATATAAGCATCTGTTATAAAAAGATTTAGTCCCGCATAATTACTTCCTACCACTGTTAAAAAAGGTGTAAGAAATTTTTTGTCATGATCTAAACATTCTACTGAAAAAATTGATTCAAGCTTTTCAATAGGATAAGCATCAGTAGTTAAGTCATTAAATTGCGCTTCTCTATTATCAATAGAGAAGATACACTTTTCCCCCTGATTAAGCTGCTCATAAATAATTTCTTTATCATCTATTTTAAGTGCATAAGAATATTCCTTACCAGATTTTAAAAAATCTAATTTGAAAATTATAGGACTATTATTAGAATGTAATTTATTTGGTGTAAAATCATTTGGATTATATTTTTTTCGAACAATATGAGTAAGAAGTGAAAAAGCTTTTACTATGTTTGATTTACCTGAAGCATTTGCTCCATAAAATGCTAAAATAGGAACTGTTCTAAAATCATTTTCTTCGATAAATGGATACAAAGCCATTTCTTTATAGCCATTTGGTGCTTTCTTTTCAGCATAAGTCAATGGTATAGTTACATCCAAAATCGATTTAAAATTTTCTATATGGAAAGATAATAACATTTATTTTACCCTCCTATTAATTCTATCTATATTATCATGTTAAATATATAATAAGTCAAGATAAACAAAAAAAATGTTTATCTTGGTCCAGCGTCAATAATTATCAAGTTAAATTTAACTTTTACCAGAAGTGCAGACTTTTGTACAAACAATAATGCTCATATTATTTCTTTATTTTTGAAAAGAGTGCTTAACTAATCTATTAATTAAGGTATTTATTATAACAGAATCTCAAAATACATCTTTCAATTTAGATAATGGATGAGTTTTGTTATAGCAGCAACTATCTCATGCTATACAAAAGACCTGGATAGATTTGAGGGTGATTATAAGAGGTTTTGCTCTTATGTTGGTTTAACTCCGTACATACATAGTTCTAACAATACTGTGCATATGGGGCATATAACTAAACATGGACCTGTAGAGCTAAGTACAGCTTTTGTTCAGATGTGTATGGGGTTGTTGAGACTTACAAAGAAAACTGGAGAATGGATACTTTTAGTTAATTATCAAAAGATGAAAGAAACTAAAGGTTTAGGCAAATAAATAATAGCAACATTAAGAAAACTAGCTATAATAGTTTTTGTAATGTTGAGTAAAAGAGAAGAGTTTAACTCTTTTCTTATGACTGGTGCTGTGGGACATAGTCTTAGGCCAGAAGAGATCATGGGATCATAATTTAAAACTCCTTTGGACTATTAAAAATTGAATTTATTAGTTAGTAGTATTAAGCTTATTGTTTTTATAGGAGTTAATATTAGGAGAGAAGAATGCCCCAATATAAAATTACTACTATAGAAGGATATATATTGCAATTTTCTAATGATATTCAAGAGATCCTTTGTAAGATTAGATGCTCAATAAAA
>CAZJGS010000080.1:0-9049 GCA_964545735.1 uncultured Spirochaetaceae bacterium | reverse complement strand
TCCAAGTCCATCTGGCATTGATGCTTTCAAAGAAGAATTATCCGCTTATAAAATGTCAAAAGGTTCAGTACAATTCCCTATTAAGACTCCTATTCATTATCACTTGATTAAGAAAATTGTTGAGTTTAGAGTTAAAGAGAATTTAAATAAAAAGACTAAAAAAGAAAAGACTAAAACTAATATCTAAGGGCGTTTATAATGAATAAAGCTAAAAAGAAACTTTCAGCAGAAAAGCAAAATAGATTGCTTGCAATATTAAAAGCTCGTTTTGATAATAATATGCTTCTCCATAGTGAAATTAAATGGGAAGACTTGGAAATAAAACTTTTAGATAATAATGAAAAACTAAATTCCCTTTATGAAATGGAAGTAACCAGAGGGGAGCCTGATGTAGTTCTTTATAACAAAGAACGGCAGGAATACACCTTTTTTGATTGCTCTGAGCAAAGTCCAAAAGGGCGCAGAGGTGTTTGTTATGACAGTGAAGCCTTAGATAAGAGAAAAGAAAACAAACCCAGTAATAGTGCCATTAATATGGCACTTGAAATGGGTTTTGATATTTTGAGTGAAGAACAATATAGGCAATTACAGGAATTTGGAGATTTTGATACACAAACCTCAAGTTGGATAAAAACTTCAGAAAAAGTAAGAAAATTCGGTGGTGCTATATTTTGTGATCGTCGTTATGATACTATTTTTGTATATCACAATGGTGCTGAATCTTATTACAGTTCTAGAGGATTTAGATCTTCAATAACAATCTAAAGTTATATCTACAAATTTCTTTACTAAAATACTACAAATCTCTTTAATGAAACTTTAATAATCATTTTTATATATAAGAAAAGAACTTTAGATGTGATTCTTAATGATTATATACTGACTATAATTGTTGATTTAATAAAATATATTTATTTTATAAGTAGGGCTATAACAATCACAATTACTCGGCTATTATTATGAATTAAAAATGATTAGAGTATATAAATGATAGTATAATCTATAGATTCTAGTGAAATAAGCTTGTGCTATTTAACAAAGAACAAAAATAATTTGGAGTAAATATGAGAGAAAGAACTTGGGCCATAAACAAGGCAAAAGAATTAGTTGCTAAAATGACAATCACAGAAAAAGCATCACAAATGAGATATGATGCTCCTTCAATAGAGAGATTAGGTGTACAAGAATATAATTGGTGGAATGAAGGCTTGCATGGAGTAGCTAGAGCAGGTGTAGCTACTATGTTCCCTCAAGCTATAGGACTTGGGGCAACTTTTGATGAACAATTAATAAAAGATATTTCTACTGCAATAGCTGATGAAGCTAGAGCTAAATATAATATGGCATCTAAATTAGGTGATTATGATATATATAAAGGATTAACTCTTTGGGCACCTAATATTAATATTTTTAGAGATCCAAGATGGGGAAGAGGCCATGAAACTTTTGGGGAAGATCCCTTTTTAACTTCAGAGATAGGGTGTGCCTTTGTTGATGGAATGCAAGGAGATGGTAAATATATTAAAATAGCTGCTTGTGCTAAGCACTTTGCAGTGCATAGCGGGCCAGAGTCTCTAAGACACCATTTTGATGCAAAAGCATCTCAAGAAGATCTAGATAATACATACCTTCCAGCATTTAAAGCACTTGTTAAAAAAGCGGATGTTGAAGGAGTTATGGGAGCCTATAACAGAGTAAATGGAGAGCCAGCCTGTGCTAGTGAATCCCTGCAAAATATAATTAGAAATCAATGGGGGTTTAAGGGTTATTTTGTATCAGACTGTTGGGCAATAAGGGATTTTCATCAAAATCATAAAGTGACAGATTCTCCTGTCGATTCTGTAAGTTTAGCTATTAAACAAGGTTGTGATATAAATTGTGGATGTACCTATCAATATATTTTAGAAGCAGAAAAAGAAAATAAAATAAGTGAAGCTGAAATTGATAAATGTTTAGTTAGAGTTTTTACGACACGATATTTACTTGGAATGTTTGAGACAACTGAATTCGATAATATTTCCTATGATGTTGTTGAATGTGAATCTCATAGTGATCTATCAATTCAAGCTGCAATTGATAGTACTGTCCTATTAAAAAATGATGGCCTATTACCTTTAAACAAAGAAAATTTAAATTCTATTGCCGTAATTGGACCAAATGCTAATAGTAGAGAAGCACTAATAGGCAATTATCATGGAACCTCGTCCCGATATATTACAGTTTTAGAAGGTATTCAAGATGAACTTAATAATACTGGAGTTAAAGTTAGATATTCCTCTGGATGCCATATATCCTCAGAAAATACAGAAGATCTTGGAAAGAGCAAAGATAGATTTTCAGAAGCACTAACAGTAGCTAGTTTAAGTGATTTATCAATAATCTGTGTTGGACTAGATGAAAGTTTAGAGGGAGAAGAGGGTGATACAGGAAATAGTAGCGCATCAGGTGATAAACTTGATTTGAAATTACCTGGATTACAGCATGAATTAATTAGAGAAATAGATAAACTTGGAAAGCCCTATATTGTAATACTACTAGCAGGAAGTTCAATAGATTTGAGTTTTAGTAGTAAAAATGCAAATTCAATTCTATTAGGTTGGTATCCAGGAGCAAGAGGCGGTAAAGCTATATCTGATATTATTTTTGGGAATGCTGCTCCTTCTGGTAAATTACCAATTACCTTTTATAAAAGTGCAGATAAACTACCCCCATTTAATGATTATTCTATGAAGGGAAGAACCTACAGGTATGAAAGAAGTGATAATATTTTATATCCCTTTGGCTATGGCCTAACTTATGGAAAAATTGGAATAACAGAGGCTAATATAGAATTAGTTGAAAATCAAATACTTGTCCAAGTAGAGGTAGAAAATAATGAAAAAAGGATTATTAAAGAAACTCTTCAAGTTTATTTAAAAGATCCTAGTAGTAATGAAATTTCTCATTTGTGTGCATTTAAAAAAATTAGATTAGGCTGCACGGAAAGTAGAACAGAAAAGCTAGTAATTGATGTTGAAAATCATCCAATTGAAATATCAAAAATCAAGAACTATACTTTCATTATTGGCTTTTCACAACCAGACAAATTAAGTGAAAAATTAACAAATAGTAAGAATTTAAATCTAAGTATTTGTTAGTTAAAAATAAAAAAAGCAAAATTTATAATAGTTTCAAAGGTTTCTATATAAGTTACAATAGTGATATTTTTTAAAAAATTAAGCTAAAACATTTTGTATCAATATAAACAATAATTTATGATAATAAAGTTTTGTTATAATTAAATACACTTTCACCCTTGCTACAAAAAGCATTCGGTTGACAAATAACTAATATTTACGGTATTATAACAACGTTATCAAGTAGTAACTATTAAGTTATTGCATATGGTACAAATATATATGTTATATATTTAACGATAAAGTAACTGCATGAGTATTTGATTTATGAGTTGGTACATGTTTTGTTTAAATAGGTATTAATAAATTAATCGGGAAAAAGAAAGTGTTGGTGAAAAATCAAAAAAAATAGAACTGGGGCTTGGTTAGGACATAATTGTCATGACCTGTACTACACAAATCAGTGGTACAATTCGAGCAAACGCGAAGTTTAAGCGCTCTAACTCTAAAAATAGGGTTGGAGTGTTTTTTTTCGTATATATGAAAATAATGGTTTTAAATACCTATTTTTTAAAATACCGATAGTCTTTGTGGTATCAAAATACCCAGCCTATATAACAGAGGTCTTTTATCAATTATAGCAGTTTTATGTATTGAGTTTAATAGAGAAAAGGTTTTGAAATTCTAAGGGATAAGTATAAGTTTTCTAACAAATTAAATTAAAAATATTTTTTAATTGGTAGAAAAGTGTATTTATTGTAATTGAATTTAGAATTGTTTTTATAAAATATATAATATTATTAGTAAAATAATCACTAGTAATTATCTTCTTTGGAAGAGCTTTTAAAGGAGTAAGAATATATATTTTAGTGATACAATCGCTTTAACCTATGGAGATTATTATGATAGTAATAATAATTCTTTAGGCTAAACCTTTTTAAGTAAATTACTGACATTCAGTTCAAATGATTGGAAGTGATTAGATCAATGAGGTTATTAATAATAAATTAATTTAATTTAGTTTTTTTTATAATTCTTTGATATTTAACAAATTTTTTTATTAAGCATAAAACAATATATGACTAATAAATTTAAAAAGTAGAGTTTTGGTTGGTGATAAACTTATAGTTATAAGTTAACTATAACATCCCAATATATAATACTTATCTTTTTATATAGCACTAAGATTTTGAACCATAGATTTACTATGAGTTCAATAAAAGAGGAGAAAATTATGAAAAAATTTATTGTAATATTTATTGCGGTATTTATGATTACTGCACCTTGTTTTGCAAGTGGCCAAAAAGAGCTTACAACTATGGCATCAATCGAAAAGGACGGCGAAATGACGTTCGCAATGACAGGCGCATACCCACCATTTAACTTTATTAATGAAGAAGGTGAATTTGATGGCTTCGATATTGATATAGCTAATGCTTTAGCTGACGAATTGGGTGTAATAGCCGTTCCTATTACTACAGCCTGGGATGGTATTATTGGTGGCTTATTAAGTAGCCGTTTTGATTCAATTATCGGAAGTATGGCAATTACTGATCTACGATTAGAAAAAGTTAATTTTACAAAACCTTATTATTATGATGGTGCCCAATTTTTTGCACCTAAAAGTACTACTTTAACAGATATCTCTGATTTAGATGAAGGTACAGTTGGTGTAGTAACTGGAACAACATTTCATAATGCATTAAAAGAGATGGAAAATGTTGATAAAATAATGCAATTTGAGAGTGATGTTGATAATATCATGGCACTTGAACAAGGAAGAGTTGATGGTTTGGTAACAGGTAGATTCGTTGGTTTGCAAGCTCCTAAAAAATATGGTGTTGATATTATTCCTGTAGGTGAAATGTTATATGCAGAAAAAATTGGAATTGCAACAAGAAAAGGTGATACAGATTTTTTAAATGCACTAAATGCTGCATTAGATGCTATTGTTGAAAATGGAACTTATGAAGAAATTAGCCAAAAATGGTTTAACACTAATATCTTAAAGAATAACTAGGAGCATATAATGGAAGTAATAAGTGGACTTTTTGTTTCACTAGGAGAGTTTTTTGCAGTGGTTATAAAGTATGCCCCAAAATTTGATAAGGCTATACTTTATACATTGGAACTTTCTGTTTTTTCAATATTACTTGGAACTGTTATTGGACTTATTGTAACATCGCTTAAATTAACAAAATTTAAGCTGTTACAGAAAATAGCATATGCCTATATTTCAATTGTAAGAGGAACACCGTTGCTCTTACAATTGTACTTTATATTTTATGGACTACCCTTGATTGGTCTTGAATTTAATGCTTTAACTTCAGCCACAATTGGTTTGGCCTTTCATAGTGGTGCTTATATTAGTGAAATATTTAGAGGCTCTATAGTTTCAATTCATTATGGACAAGAAGAAGCTGCAAGAGCACTTGGTATGAGTAAACTTGAATCTTTTATCCATATTATATTGCCACAGGCGTTTAAAAGGTCAGTCCCTTCATTGGGCAATCAGTTTATTATAGCTGTCAAGGATTCATCCCTAGCAAGTGTAATAACAATTACAGAAATAACTTTGACAGCAAGACAATTTAGTGCTGCAACTTACAATCCGTTTCCAATACTGTTTACGGCAGGTGTATATTATTATGTAATAATTACAATATTGTCTAAGTCCCTTAAGTGGCTAGAGAGGAGATTAAGAGTTGATGAACGATAAAGTTATGATAAAAGTTGAAGGTTTGCATAAATATTTTGATGATTTAGAAGTTTTAAAAGGCATCGATTTAGATGTACATGAAGGTGAAGTTATTAGCATTATTGGTGGTAGTGGATCTGGTAAAAGTACTCTATTAAGATGTATTAATTTTTTAGAAAAGAAAAACAAAGGTAATATATATGTAAATGGGAAAAAGATTAAAAGAAGTGCTGGTGATATAAACAAAGTTCGTGAGAAGGTTGGAATGGTATTTCAAACATTTAATCTATTTCCTCATAAAACTGTTATTAAAAACGTAATGGTTGGACCACAAGTAATTAAAAAGCAAAGTACAACTAAGGCTAGAGAAAAAGCTCTTGAATTATTAAAAAATGTTGGATTAGAAGATAAAGCTGATGTATATCCTGCAATGCTATCTGGTGGGCAACAACAAAGAGTTGCTATTGCTAGAGCGCTTGCAATGGAACCAACTGTTTTGCTTTTTGATGAACCCACTTCTGCCCTTGACCCTGAATTAGTTGGGGAAGTATTACAAGTAATTAGTGAATTAGCAAAGTTGGGAATGACAATGTTAATAGTTACACATGAAATGGGATTTGCAAGAGAAGTCTCTGATAGAGTTGTATTCTTGCATGAAGGAGTAATAGAAGAGAGTGGGACTCCAGAAGATATTTTTGATAACCCAAAAAGTGAAAGGCTTAAAGCTTTTATTGCTAGTATTTATTAGAAGAAGGAGTTTGCGTGAAATTTTTTAAAAGACTGATGGCTTATTATAAAAGTGATGAATATGCAGAGGTTAAAAAAATAGCACTTAAAATTCATACTCAGATAAGACTCTCTAGGGGTATGTATTATACATATTTTATTTAAGCTTTAAAATAAATAGTTAAGTAATGATTATCAAAGAACTTAATTAAATATTATTGGAATATATATTTCAGCTGAACCTATTATTGCTGACAAAGTAATAGTAGTTTCATTTGGATTAAAAAGAAATTATAAAAAGTTGGATTAATTTAAATTCAGCTTGTATAAATATTAAGCATCTTATATCTCTTCGAAGAGAAATAGGTGCTTTTTTTTAGAAAATAAAATAGCAATATTTTTAATATTATCTTTAATTGCGATTAAAGTGATAGTAGTTTATTATGAATTTTAGAGGAGTAAATATGGTTAATCCAAACGATATAAAGCATTTATTTGATAACTGGGATGATGGATTAATACTTTCTTATTTACAAGGGCATATGGGTTATGTAGTTGTAGATGATGAAAAATTCCCTAAATCTGCTCAAATTGTATTAGGTGATTTTTGTTTTTTTGCAGGAATTCCAAATAAAGAATTAATAAAGAAAGCAGCAGCTGAAATAATAATACCTCAAAATGAAGCTTGGAGTAAAGAAATAGAAAATGTTCTAAAAGATAGAGTTAAAAAGAATTATAGATATAAAATCAAAAAAGATATAAATATTTTTGATAGAGAAAAATTGATTCTATTTGTTAATTCCCTAGATAAGAAATTTACTCTAAAGAGGATTGATAAGAAGCTATATGAGAAAGCATTAAAGAGTGATTGGTCAAAAGATTTATGCTCTCAATTTAGTGATAGTGAAGATTATGAGAAAAGAGGATTAGGCTTTGTTATATTATATAATGATAAAATAGTCTCTGGAGCTTCCTCTTATGTAGTCTATAATGAGGGAATTGAAATAGAAATTGTTACTGATAAAGCTTTTAGATCAAAAGGTTTAGCAACAGTTTGTGGAGCAAACCTTATACTGGAATGCTTAAATAGAGATATCTACCCAAGTTGGGATGCTATTAATCTTAGATCGGTTGATTTAGCTAATAAATTAGGTTATCAACTGGACATGCCCTATGTAGTTTATTTTTTAGAAAATTAGAAAAATATAAATAGTCAAAAATGCTAAAGCTATATCACTTATAAATAAATCATAACAGTTATATTTACACTTATATAGATAACGTGATTAAAATATTAAATAATTCCATCATGTATTGATAACCTGAGTAAAATATATTATAATTTACTCGTGTATAGTTTGTGTGACCATAATAATTGAAAATATATACATGAGGAAAAGTTATGAATAAATTACCTATAGATTTTGATTTTGAAACTAAGAAAGTCTTGATTCAGTTAAACCTAGCCAATAATAAAATAGGAGAGCTGAAAGGAATAACTTCTACTTTGGAAAACCCTCAAATTCTCCTAAATGCCATAACTCTAGCTGAAGCTAAAGATTCCTCAGAAATTGAAAATATTGTTACTACCTATGATGAACTATATAAAGATATAGTGGGTTCTACTATTAAAGCTTCTTCAAAAGAAGTATTAAAATGCAGAAGTTCAATAAAAAAAGGTTATGAGAATTTAACTAAAAATGGGTTTATAAGTATAAATAATATTATTGATATACACAAAATTATAGAACCTAGTAAAGGTGATCTCAGAAAAGTTCCTGGGACAATGATTATAAATACCTTTAGTGGTGAAACTGTTCATACTCCACCTCAATCTTTTGATGAAATAATGTTATACCTATCGAACCTTGAAAAATATATAAATACTGATTTAGACTCTTATGATCCTTTAGTGAAAATGGCAATTATTCATTATCAATTTGAAACAATACATCCTTTTTATGATGGTAATGGGCGAACTGGACGCTTATTAAATACTCTATATCTTGTTATGAAGAATAAACTTGATCTGCCAATATTATATTTGAGTAAGTATATAATTAAGAATAAAGAAGAATATTATGATTTGCTCAGAGAATGTAATAAAGACTATCAAAAAATAGAAGACTTCATAGTCTATATTCTTAAAGCAGTTGAAGAGACCTCAATTTTTACAATTAATATGATAAAGGAGATAAATAGAAATTATCAAAATACTTGTAAAATAATGAATGAGAAGCTACCTAAAATCTATAGTAAGCAAATAGTTGATGCCATATATTTTGAATTCTATACCAAGAATATTTATTTCATGCAATATTTAAATATTTCTAGAAGTACTGCAACTAAATACTTAAAACTTCTAGTCAAGGAAGGTTTTTTAATTGAAGAAAAAATTGGTAAACAAGTTATTTATAAAAATACAGCTTTATTTAATTTAGTTGATAACCTGTAAGTTAGTGTTTTCAATATTGATAACAAAATATAAGTTAGCAGAAAATAGTATCAT
>CAZJGS010000079.1:0-12192 GCA_964545735.1 uncultured Spirochaetaceae bacterium | reverse complement strand
AATTATTATAATCCTCTAATATTTATTGTTTCTTTCTCTTCTTTATGTTTTAATTAGTCTATATTTAAATTTAGGAGTTTTATATGAGAGTTATTATACAAAAGGATTATAATAATTTATCTGCTTGGGCAGCTAGATACATTGCTAACGAGATTAATGATTTTGGAGCCACAAAGGACAAACCATTTGTATTGGGATTACCAACAGGATCAACGCCCTTAGCAACATATAAAGAACTAATTAAACTCTACAATGAAGGTTATGTTTCTTTTAAGAATGTTGTTACTTTTAATATGGACGAATATGTAGGACTTGATGAAAATCATCCTCAAAGTTATCACTACTTTATGTGGAGTAATTTCTTCTCTTTTGTTGATGTACAAAAAGAAAATGTTAATATTTTGAATGGCATGGCAGATGATTTAGATAAAGAGTGTCTTCGCTATGAAGAAAAAATGAAAAGTTACGGTGGTATTGATTTATTTTTAGGTGGAATTGGTGTTGATGGACATATCGCATTTAATGAACCTTTTTCTTCTCTTACCTCAAGAACCAGAGTAAAAACTTTAACTTATGATACAATTGTTGTAAATAGTAGATTCTTTGATAATGACGTTTCTAAAGTTCCAACTACAGCACTCACAGTCGGCGTAGAAACCATTTCAAATGCTAAGACTGTAATTATATTAATTAACGGTCACAACAAAGCTAGAGCTTTAAGTTTAGGCGTAGAAGGACCTGTTTCACAAGCTTGTACATGTAGTGCTCTTCAATCACATAAAAAATCAATTTTAGTTGTAGATGAATCATCTTGTGGTGAATTAAAAGTTGATACTTACAGATATTTTAAAGATATTGAAAAAGACAACCTAGATCCAAATACTTTATTAAAATAGTAGTAAAGATATAATTTATATGCCTTTTTTTATTTAAATATAGAAGAAGGCTATTTTTTTGTACTTGAATTATTATTTTAATGTTGATAATAATATAAAAAACATTTTTAAGGAAAATCTAACATGAATATAGTATGTCTTGACCTAGAAGGGGTATTAGTACCAGAAATTTGGATTGCTTTTAGCAAAGAAACTGGTATTGAAAAATTAAAATTAACAACAAGAGATGAACCCGATTATGATAAATTAATGAAGTACCGACTTGATATTTTAAAACAGCATAATTTAAAACTCAAAGACATTCAAAATACAATAAGTAAAATTAAACCTTTGGATGGCGCATTAGATTTTTTAAATCAACTTAGAAGTATCACCCAAGTTGTTATCTTAAGTGATACTTTTAGTGAATTTGCAGCTCCTCTTATGAAACAATTGGGATACCCCACAATTCTTTGTAATAGTTTAATAGTTAATGATGATGATGAAATTGTTGATTTTAAATTAAGAGTTCAAGACGGAAAAAGAAAAGCTATTGAAGCTTTTAAAAATCTTAACTATAAAACCTTTGCAGCCGGTGATTCCTATAATGATTTGAATATGATTCATATAGCTGATGGTGCTTGTTTGTTTAGAGCTCCTAAAATAATACTAGAGCAGGAAAAGACTTTAAAATTAACAACAACCTATGATGAGTTTCTGTTTGAAATTAAAAACTTTATCGATAATAATTAGAGAATTATATGAAAAAAATTCTCTTAAAAATAATAGCATCATTAGTGTTTTTAATAATTAGTATTGTAGTCGGATTTGCCTTGCTTTCAATTATTTATACAGGCAGTCCGTTGCTTGAAGCGCTTGTTGCTATTGTTGTTATTCTTATCATAATTGTTCTTTTGGTAATCCTAAAAAACTTTTTTAAAAGCTATAAAAATAGCAATTAAATTAGGCTACTAATTTTAAGGAACAAGCCTTGTTTAGCGCTTTTTTACATAATACTTAACTTTTGTCAAGATATAATAAGAATATTTACTCAACTCGCCACCTTTTTTACATAAAACGTATTGACTAGAGTTGAAAAATTCACCATTTTAGCAATATCAAAATTACACGTGGTGACAGAGCGAACAGGAGTATGTTGTGACGCGCGAATTCATAGATGAGATGAAAGAAGCTTTAATTGAAGACAAGCTAGCTATAATTAAAAAAATAGCAAAGCAAGATTCTGATTTCAAGGAATTGATAGATTCAAAAACTGTAAATGATAGTATTGATTCAGTAACTGAAGAGTTGGCATTTGGAAAAATCCAATTTACAGCTACCCATGAATATAATAAACTGCAAGCAATAAATAATGCATTATCTCGAATTCATCATAAACAGTACGGTTACTGTTTTCAATGTGGTAAAGAAATTCCAGAAAACAGATTAAGAGTTATACCATATGCTGTAGTATGTGTGGCTTGCAAAAATAATCAAGAAAAATTAACAGCTAGACAAAGATAATAAGTAAAGGTTCACTTTTTGTGAACCTTTTACTTTAATTTAGAAATATGGATTGTTTCGCTCTTGTTTTATGGAGGTTTTCGGGCCATGGCCTGGAAGGACAATTACATCATCATCTAATTCCATAAGGGCGTTTAAACTTTTTTGAATCACTTCATAGTCGCCATCAAATAAATCACACCTTCCAATACTATTTGCAAAAAGAGTATCACCAGAGAAGAGAATATTATTTTCTTCATTGTAGTAGCATACTCCGCCTTTGGTATGTCCAGGTGTTGATATTACCTTAAAATGGCAATCATCTAAAAATTCCCCACCTTTAAGTGTGTAATCGGCTTCGGGTAAAGTATTTATTTCTTTTTTAAAACTTTGCAGGAAAGTTAAATCAAAACAATGTTTGTTTATAAAACTTTTACCGTCCTTTCCAAGATAGGGTGAATCTTCTTCTCCAATGAATATTTCAAGGGAGGGATAAGTTTCCACTAATTTTGGTAGTCCCATTATGTGATCCCAATGTCCATGCGTTAATAAAATTGATATAGGTTGAACCGCTCTTATGTTAAGAGCGTCTATAATTTTATCAGCATCTGCACCAGGATCAATTATCCAAGCACTTTTTGTTTCTTCATTTCCATAAATATAACAATTAGTTTGGTAGGGACCAACAACTAAGGAATCAATAAACATAACTAAAACATCCTATTTCTATTATTTCTTTTTGGAATAAGTAATAGAAGCAGTACGGCCTTTAATATCAACGCCATCTAAAACTTCAATTGCTTTTTCACAATGTGTTTCGTCCATGGTAATAAATGAATATTTGTCATGAACTCTAATACTATAAATATCATCTCGGTTGATATTTAGCTTTTCTTGAAGTAAAAGTGAAAGTTCTTTTGTATATAACTTTTTCATTTTACCAATATTTAAATAAAGAGTTTTAGCACCTTCAGGAAGTTCTCTTACTGGTTTAGGTTTTTTTACTACTTTATTTTCAGAGTTTACAGTTTTATCAAAACTTGTTTCAGCAAATGGTAGTTTTGCTTTTGGGTTATGATTTTTGGGGTTTCTTGGTCTAAGAGTTTTACCATTAATATTTGATTTTGTAATCTCTCTTAATAAATAAGCCATAAAGTATCCACGTAAACGCCATGGAACATTCTTTTTGATGAGTTTTCTTAGGGATTCTAATTCTTCAGGGTTTGGGTCTGTTTCCGTTTTTCCTGAAAGTAATTTTATCTTCCCGATAAGTACATCCTGTTCAATAGGGGTGCTCTTGTTTCTATTATCCATGAGCAAATCTCCTTAAAGATAGTTACTACACTCACTGAGTTTTAGTGTAGGTCCTTTTTTGCAGCTGTAAATATTTGTAAAAATATTTATATCTGGGTATTACTAAGGTTAGGAAAAGGCACCTACCTTAGCTCCAAGGATACCTCTCGGTCACACTCGGGTAAACGGTAAACTAAAAAGTCCTGCAATACCGATTGTTTTTTAGCATATAAAAGAATGAATAGCTTTGTCAAGGAAACAATTATTTGCTATATTATACTTATGGCACATAGTTATAGTGAACAAATTAGAATAAACGAGAAAAATATAGCCCAAACAAAAGAAAACCTAGCTAATAATTACAAGAGTTTAGGTAAAAATATTGCGTTATTTGTATGTGATAATTCTTTTTCTTATTGCTTAAGGGAACTATCAAGTTATGAAATAGCAAAAGGTGAATACAAGAGGCTTTTAAACAAAAAAAACAAGTTAAAGAGCAAAGTTGATACCTTAGATGATAATAACAATGAAATTTATTATTTAAGAAAATCTTTAACAGAACAAAAACAGGAAGAAATTCAACATTTATCCAAGTTCGGAGCGGCTCTTTATGAAGCCTATTCAAATAAAATACTTGAGCAAGAAATAATAAAAAAGCTAGATCCAATATTTTTAATTACAAATGAGAAAATTACAAAATACAAAGAAAAAATAGATAAAAAAAATATTGTTTTAAGCTCTGCTTTTTATGAAAATATATTAAATAGGCAAAGAAAAATATTATCCAACTTATTTATCACCGCTGCCCAATTCATAATTGATGAAAAGTTAGAAAAACAGATAACTATAAATAACAGTGAAAAATATATTAAAACGCTTCAAAAATCAATTTTAAAAAGAGAAAACCTTGAAAAGAAAATTGAGAGCTGTGAATCAACAACTCAAGAAATAAATGATGAAGATGAGCAATCTCCACTTAGAAAATTAGATGAAATTAATAAACAAGTCGATATCTCAAAAGCTGCAGAGAATGAGGCTGCAACTCTTTTAGGTGAAGAGTTGTATATGAATTTGCCCAATAACATAACTTCTAAACAAATTGGACCTAAGGCAATAAGTTTGATCGATAATATTACTTTAGAACTTGCTAAAATAGAGAGTTTGGAACAAGATATAGTAAAATTAAATAATAGAGTTGTTATTACAGAATTATCTTCACAAATAGCTCATGAAAGAAGTAAAATTACTAAACTTGAAGATGAGATTGTCAATTGTAACAAACAAATAAATAAAATAGATAAAATAATAAATATTAAACGTAATAAAATAATTGAGTTGAAGAATGCAGGAACTTATGAAAAATCAGCTCTTGATTTAATTACTCTGGATGATACTGATGGAAACGCCTGAAGAAAAAAACCCAAAAAATACCCCTAAAAAATCACCTACAAAGCCAAGTACTTCTAAGAGTGATTCATCAGTTAAAAATCCAATTGAAGCTAAAGCCTCAATTAAAAAAGTATCTCCTAAAACAACAACTGATTCAATAAAAAGAAAAGCAAAAAGTGAAGTACAAAAAAATGCCGCCAAAGCAAAAAATTCTACCAAAACCTCAACTAAAATAATCACGCCACAAGCAAGTGTCAAAAAGTCTGATTCCTCTAGTAGTAAAAAGCACTTACTCAAAGAGGAAATTTTTGTACCAAAGAGAAAAGATATTAGAGGCATTCCAAGTGCAAAATTAAATGTATTTAATAAAGCAACCTCATCTACGAGTGCTAATAAAGAATCTAAAAAACCTGAAGATGGTGAATTAGATTTAAAAGTTAAGAGTTCTTTAAAAAAAGATAAAGAAATTGAGATCAAGGCACCAAGCTCTAAAAGTCCTTCAACACCTGAAAAAAAGAAAACAGTAACCACTGATACTAAAGAACCTTCAAAGCCTAAAAACACACAGGCTCCTAAAGTTTTAAAAGCAAAAGAGAGGGATAAAACTCCCCCCAAATCAACAAAAAGTTCAACAGTTGATACAAAACCTCCTGCCAAAAAGAAAGTATCATCAACAAATAAGACAAAAACAACTAATAACAAAACAAAAAAGAAAAAAGTAAATAAGACAAAACCCGGTAAAAAACCTACAAAAAAGACAATAAAGAAAAAAATAAAGATTAATAAAAAGCTTATAATTATAATTGTATTAATTATTCTTGTATTATTATTTTCTATCTATAAAATTGTTGATAAAAAAAGAGTTGCTAAGGTGGAAAATACTACTATCCTTGAAACTTCAAGTATAGTAGAGCCCAAATTCTCAGCTAAACTTGACTCTGATTTTATTTATGTGGGAGATAGTTTACAAGATATAGAAACTTTAAGTGCAAATATTAACAACCTTGATAGTGATAATTCTATTTTCAATATTGAAGACAATCAATTAAGTGATGATTATATTAGATTAAATATTGTTAAGGGTTTAAGTGCTACAGCTATTTCAAAAGTATTAGAAGAGAAGGGTGTTTGTGATAGCACTGAATTTTTAAATTATGTAGTTGAAAATAAGTTGGAGACCAATTTAAAGAGTGGTCTTTATTTGATTAAAAAAAATAGTAGCATAAAGGAAATAGTAACCTCAATTGTAGCATCCGATTCAACAACTATTAAAATATATCCAGCTAGTACTATAGATCAGGTTGATAAATTGTTAACCAATAGATCTTTGATAAAAAGTGGAGAATTTTTAAGCGCCTGTACTAAATTGTGTAAAGAAAAGGGTTTGTCTTTTGTTGAAGGCTGGTTTACTCCTGCAACTTATAAAATTACAAATAGTTTTGATGTAGACTTATTAGCCTCAACAATGCTAATAAACACTTTCAAAACTTTATCTCCCTATTTAAGTGATATAGCAAAGAGTGGCTATAGCATTGATGATATAATTGTAATAGCTTCTCTTATACAAGGAGAAACTCAGGATGAAAAACAAATGCCAATAATCTCGAGTGTTATCCATAATAGATTGAAAAGTGATATGCCTTTAGGCATTGATGCAACTTCAAGATATGAGGTAGGAGATTGGAGTATTGAGTTAACCAAAGATATATTAGATAATCAAACACCTTACAACACAAGGCGTAAAAAAGGCTTGCCACCGAGTGGTATCTGTCTAAGTAGTAAAGTTGCACTTGTAAGTGCCATCTACCCTTTAGAGAGCGATTATATGTATTATTTGCATGATAAAGATGGTATCTTGATCCCTGCATATACATATGAAGAACATTTAGAAAATATAGATAAGAGAGATAATAAATAAAATGGATTATAAGTTTGGAAAATATAATTTACACACACATTCTTTTTATTGTGGCCATGGAAGTGGGCAATTAAAAGATTATGTAAGAGAGGTTAAAGCCCATAATTTTGAATTATTAGGCTTTAGTGAACATTGTCCTGTAAAAGAGGATAGATGGAATAAAAGTAGAATGGATTATAAAGTTCTTGATTCCTATTTAGATGATATTAATTCTTTAAAGCGAATAGAAGAAGATCTTTTAGACTCGAATAAAGTAGATAATGAAGAAGCTGAAATTGATAACCTTTTTTCGCTAAAACAAGAAGAACAAAAACCCTTAAAAATATTAAGTGGTTTTGAATGTGATTATTTTAAGGAATACCATAATTACTATCAAGAACTTCTAGAAAAATGTGATTATTTAATTTTTGGTGTTCATTACTTGAATTTACCAACCTTTAAAGATTTTCCTCTTCATAACTATCCTCTAGATAAAAAAGCCTTGAGTATTTATGCAGATCAATATATCAAATCTATAGAGAGTAATCTTTTTTCAATAGCAGCACATCCTGATTTATTCTTTATCCAATATTTTAAGTGGGATGAACAAGCAAAAGCCATAAGCAAAGAAATAATAGAAGCAGCTCTTTACTATGATGTTGCCCTAGAAGTTAATGGTAATGGTATAACAAAAGGTAAAATAAAAGGGTTTAATGGAGAGATGAGAAATCAATATCCTGTTAAAGAATTTTGGGATTTGGCAAAAAGTTATGATAATTTGAAAATAATAGCCAATGCTGATGCACATTCGCCCTATAATATAGAAAAACCTTTGATTGAATGTAAAAAGTTTGCAGATGACTTATCATTCGAGTATTATAGTGCAAACATAGATACGCTTGAGAAAACACATAAAATAGAATTTATAAAGTAGGAAAACATGAGTAAAGTATTAGTTGTTAGTTTAAATCCCACCTTTCAAAAAACATATATGTTCAAACATTTTTATTTGGGGGAAGTTAATAGAGAATCTTTCCACGTAGATGATGTTAGTGGTAAAGGAATAAATGCAGCTAGAATTTTAACTCAAAAGAATGTTAATAATTCAATTCTTACTCATTTAGCCCACAAAGATGAAGAAAAAATGCTTGAATTTGCCAAAAAAGATAAGCTTAATTTGGTTTACGCACTAGATAACAAATCCAGAGTTAGAACTTGCTCAACTCTTTTATGTGAGGATGGCTTAACAACTGAATTAGTTGAAGAAAGTAACGCTGTAAGCGAGACAACTGATTCCAAAATCAGAGAATTATTTTTAAAAGAAATTGCAAAGTGTGATTATATGCTTATTACAGGAACTAGAAGTCCAAATTATAAGGATGATATATATTCTTATTTTGTTAAAACTGCAAAAAGTTTAAATACGACAGTAGTTTTAGATATTGCAAAAGAAGAATTAAAGAGATGCTTACAATATAAACCAGATATTATTAAGCCTAATTTAAGTGAATTTATGAAAACTTTTTACAATCAAGATATTTTAGAAAATGATGCGAGTGAAGGTTTTAGGGAAAAAGTTTTTATAAAAGTGAAACAGCTTTTTCAAGATTTAAATATTACGAGTATTATAACTCGTGGTACAAAACCTATTTGGGTATTTGATAACAATGGCTTTTATGAAGTTGCAGTTGAAAAATGTGAAAAATGTGTAAACACCATTGGTTGTGGGGATACTCTCAGTGCCTCTTTGATTGCTAATTTAATTGAAAATAAGACTTTAAAACAAGCTCTTATAAATGCTAGTGCAGATGCAAAATTAAACGCTATGTGTATTAGACCTGGAAGTTTGTATTAAAAAGGTGCCGGGCTGTTAAATTCCATAATTTTATCAGTTCTTGGATGTTTAAAACAAATATAAGATGCATGAAGAGCCATTCTATTTTCATCTTTCTTTCTCTCTCCATAAAGTCTATCTCCCACGATTGGAAATAACTTTTGCTTAGAGTGAACTCTAAGCTGGTGCGTTCTCCCAGTCTCTGGAGTGAATAAAATCCTAGTAACAATAGCATTATTTTCTCGATTCTTTTCAACACTGAGTCTTTTATAATGTGTTATAGCTTTCTTACCCTTTTCAAAATCAACAATTTGATAAGGTCTATTATCAACATCAAGTCGGATAGGAAAATCTATGATTCCTTCTTCTTGTTCAACTACACCTCTAAGAAGAGCTATATATTGTTTTTTAACCTCTCTATTTTGAAATTGAATAGATATGTTTCTGTGAGACTCTTTGTCTATAGCTAAAATTAAAAGACCTGAGGTATCCATATCGAGTCTGTGAGTACTACTTTGCTCAATAGATGAGGGAAAGAGTCTTTTAAAGCGGGATGTTATACAATCTTTTAATTCAATCTTCTTTCCTGCAATTGTTGTAATATTTGGTTGTTTGTTGATTACACAAATATATTCATCAACATATAAAATATCTAGTTTTAAAATATATGGTAAAATAATACCGCATTTTTCTTCACAAGGTGGATAGTATTTTAAGTGTACTCTGGTATCTGTACTTTTGCCATAAAACCCTTCAGCTAAACTAATAGGAAGTAAAGAATTCTTATAAGCAAAATTTAAAAGTTTTGGAGCACAACACTCTCCTGTTCCTGTAGGAACAAATTGGTGTTTTTTTATATCACTTAGTTTTACAATAGTATTATCACAAGAGTGAAATTCATATAAATCTTGAATTTCAGAGAGCGATTGATTGCTCAATTGCTTTCTTCTATCTATTAAAGATTTATCTTTTGAAAATTCGAGAAGAGTTGTCAACTCTTTTATTTTAGAATCATATTTTTCAACAATAATATCAAACTTTTCAACATCAAGTGCTGGAGGAACAAAACCTTCAATGCAGTACTTAGAATATAATTGAGAAGAGAAAGCCTTTAAAACTACTCTGTTATTATCACGATCACTGCAAACAAGAACTCCAAACATAGCCCCTTTTTCATTTATTAGCTTTTGGGTAGTTATACTGCCGCTAATAATTTTGGTATCATCAAAACCTTTAAACATTTGATCTAAATATATTTTGGCTAAATCCGGGTTAAAAATTCTTCTCTCTATCATAAGATTTACTTTATACAAAAGAGTACTTTTATTCAAATATAGAATTATGCTTAACATAAATTTAGTTAATAATAGTGTCTTTGCATTAGGTAATAACCAAATGCATTTCTTAATAACTGCCAAATTAAGGGCAATATGCAAAAAATATATATAGAAGCGCAAAATATTGTTTGTTAACAACAAAAGATTTTTTTTAGAAGGTAAAAAATGAGTACTAGAAAAACAAAAGTAACCAAAGAAACGGATGAAAGTAAAAAAGAGGAGGTTAAGACTTTATCAAAACAACAGTTAATAGGTTTGATAATTATCTTTATTTCGATATTGATAATTGTTTATGTAGCTTTTTTAGCAATGGATAGTAGACCTGTTGAGAAAATGACTAAAGATGAAGCATTGATCACTTTAAAAACTATTTATGGATCCACTTGGCTATTAGATGAAAATGGGGATTCTTACCCCTTAGGTGCAAGAAATAAAAAGTATGAAAAAATACTTTTGACCACAGATTTGGATAGAGAGAGAGTAAGTCTTCCATATTATCTTTATTTTGATGCAGATGAAGAAATTATTGGAAGAGAGCTATCATTTATATATTTTGACGAAAGTACAAATACTTTGAGAACTGAATTACCAGACTCAAGAGTGTATGATTTTGTTTATTCAAAAACTAAAGATGGGAGAATGGAAAATCTCGCTTTCGTAAGTGAAGATAACAAAAGAACTTATTATATAAATGAAACTGCTGTAGAAAAGGAAAAAGATTAAAAAACAAAGGAGAAAAAGAGATGAAAAATGAAAATTACAAAAAAGAAAAGATTAATCCAAAAAAAGCTATTTTTAGCATAGTGTTTATGGTGCTATTTATAATAAGCACTTCATATATGTTCCAAAGTTGTGATGCTACTATATTAGATCCTGAAAATAGTGATGCCATTGATCAATTGATAGAGGAATTTGATAAAACTGAGGATGATCAAGAAGGTGATGAAGAAACTGAAATAACCTATTTTATATATAATTTAAGGAGTGAAATTCATACAGGAAATAAATATTGGACTATAGAGAGCTCTGATACTTCTTATATTCCTACCAGTTTAAATGTTATTGAATTTAGTGATGATAGAGAATTTGGCTGGGCAAATTTAGATGGATTCTTAAATATGATTGACAATGGATTTTGTTATTTTACCATAAGCGATAATAAAATGTTATTAAATAGTGATGATAATTCTTTCATTGCCGCTATAGATTTTAATCAATGTTGGCAGGTAGAAAATAAAATATATTCTAAAATGACTGTAAATGGGACAGAAGTTTTATGTTACATGACGCTGATAGGATAAAAAAATGGGAGCAGAAATATCTGCTCCTTGTTTTTTGTTTATTGCAACTAATAAATTATAATAAATCACCTTTAACTTTAAGAGGAAGTCCTGCTATTAATAAAATAACATTATCACTAAGTTTAGCAAGTTGTTGATTAAAGTTGCCAGAAAGATCTCTAAGTGCTTTTTCACATTTCTCATCTGGAACAATTCCAAGACCAATCATATTAGAAATTATAATGACATCTTGTTTTGGATTTGCTAAAAAATCTAACAAATCTTTTTGCTTTTTATCAACATCCTCTTTGTTTTTTAATAAATTAGATAACCAAACTGAAATATTATCTATTATGACAATTTGAGCCTCAGAAGATAAGTTTTTAATAGTTTTTTCAATATTTGTAGAATCTTCAATAATTGTATAATTTTCATCATTAGTTGTTTTAAGGGATTCACTTTTTTTAGTAACTTCATCAATTCTTGATTTAGAAGTAGCTATTATTACTCTTTGATTGCTGTTATAACCAAAGCCAAGTGCATAATCATGAGAATAAGAACTTTTTCCACTTTTACAACCGCCTATTAAAAGAGAAATTTGAGGTTTCCTTTTTGTTTGTATTTTAGCTCCACTTGCGCTAGACATAAGTGTTTTAGAGTTCATTTTAACTTGATTGTTATAAAGATGCATATTTTTAATATCTATAGTAGGCATATTTAAATCTCCTAATATTCATACTTTAACATGTAAATTGACATGTTTCTACCTATTTATAATCTCATA
>CAZJGS010000078.1:0-12219 GCA_964545735.1 uncultured Spirochaetaceae bacterium | reverse complement strand
AAGAATCATTATGAAGAAAAAACGTTGTATCACCTACTTCAATGCAACAACTCCCAGTATAACCGGTCAATTTTTTGTACCATTGCATCCGCACTGTAATCAGCTGCTATTTTTTTCCCACATCTCCCCATCTTCTTTCTCATACCAGAACTTTGTATCAACCTGTTAATCCCATCAGCTAATGATCCAACATTCCCCACGGGAACTAGAAAACCGTTTTCACCGTTAACGACAAGATCGGGAATTCCACCTACATCACTTGCCACGATCGGTTTCCCAAGAGCCATGGCCTCGACAAGTACCCGTCCCATTCCCTCATTAAGGGATGGAAGCACAAATATATCAAATACCGACATAACCTCAGCCACATCATCACGCCATCCTAAAAATTTTACATTCTCTTCTATGTCCAACTTAGTGACCATATCTTTGAGCTCATTTAAAAGCTCACCATCGCCCAAAAAAACAAATGTTGTATCCAGCCTGACATCCAAAACTTTACCTGCCGCTTCGATAAGATATCTGTGTCCCTTTACATGCGTGAGCCGGCCAGTCGTGCCAACAACCATATTGTCTTCGGGAATCCCCAGCCTTTTTTTCATCGCCGTGGGGTCAACAGACAGATTGGAGAATCTATTCAGATCGATTCCGCTGTGCACTACTGAAAACTTATCCTTGGGAGCAATATGGAAGTGAAGATGATCGTTTTTTTCCTGCTCGGTCAGCATGACAAGTCTGTCTGTAATAAGCGCAGAAATTTTTTCTAACAGGATAAAAATCCCGGTTTTTAATCTACCAAAATACCCCCAGAATACATGGCCGTGTGGCGTGTGAACAATGATCGGAACTCTTGCAAAAAAAGCCGCCCATCTGCCCAATATTCCAGCCTTGGAAGTATGGGTATGGACAATATCAGGACGCTCATGTCGCAGTATTTTAATCAGGTCAAAAAATGCCTTCAAATCATAGAAAGGTTGGATTCTTCTTACAAGACTGGGAATAGTTATAACCCTGCCCCCCTCCCCTTCAACGTTTCTTAGGCTTTTTTCTACAGCTATGGATTCATCTTCCGCCATGTTTGACTCAATGGAAAGCCCTCTAATCAGGACGACATCATATATATCTCTGTCAAGACCCTTTACAGTTAAAATGATATTCTCGGCAGAGCCACCCTTATCCAGGCGGGTAATGATATGTATGACTTTTATCTTCTCCATTAATAGTGCCTATTCTAATTTGGGTTGCTTAACTATCCGGGTTGTTGACTTTTAAAAGATTAACGCATTCTGCGAAAACTTCGTCAGAAGTTATCAAATCCAGACAAACATAATTCATACAATGTTCGTCCCTGCATGGTTGGCACTGCAATCCTTTATATATCAATCTATACAATTTTTCAGGCATGTAAGGTCTTACAAGATCTGGATCACCAGGACCAAATAATGCTACCAGAGGTGTCCCTGTTGCTGCCCCCATATGCATCGGTCCACTGTCATTTGTTATCAGAAGATTAAGCCGATTAATGATATAAACCAGTTCATTCAGATCCAGTTTACCTGACAGATTTACTGCTTCATTTCTCATCTTTTGTTGAATTTCATTACCGATATTCTCCTCTCCAGGTCCTCCCAATATGATTATTTTAGCACCATATTCATCAATGATCCTGTCTGCTATGATTGAGAAATTATCGGAACTCCATCTCCTGTTTGGCCTATCTCCACCTGGATTTACACCTATAAGTATTTTCTGCACGACACTTGTTTTTTTCAAAAATATATATTCCCACTTCTTCTCACATTTCTTATTCCAAAAAACTTCAATATCCTTTTCATCCTGGACACCTCCGCTCAAAAGAGCAACATCCATCATGGCATCAACCCGGTGCCTTTTCCGAAATGCGCCAGACGGCACCTTATCCGTTAGCGCAAGACCAAAGCCCTTGTTGCTGTGGCCAACCCTGACCCGAGCATTAAGTAAAAGGAATAAGCTGCCCATTTTAATGGCTCCATACAATGAGGAGATTTCAAAAAGGTTTACAGCCATTGCAAATTTCTTTTTCCGGAGTTTAAATAACAGCTTTAAAATATCAAAAATACATCTTTTATTCTTTCGCATTTCCCTGATGGGAAATGCCCAAACATGATCAATATACAGATAATTCTTTGCGATAGGAGCAGCTTCAGAGTTCGTTAAAAGGTGAATATCGGCATCTGGATAACCATTTCTAATAGCCCTGATACTTTTAGAGGCAAGAATGAGGTCTCCTATGCCGGCAATTAGTATAATAAGGATTGACTTTTTTATTTTATCCATCTTAACCATTGAATCTCCGTTCTTAACAGTCCGATCAACCTCTTTTCAATAATGCTCATTCAACTGGAATGTCCAACCAGGTCAGACTGACCGATTACAGGGAGAATATTTTAAGATCAGGGAAATAGGATCTATAGAAAACTCTGTCGCGAGTAAGGAAACGTTCTGCCTTAACCATAGCGTGTGCACCTATGAGAAAATCCGTAATAATTCGTTTTCTTTCCCCACCCGACTTTCTATAAACTTTCCATCTTTCCCCTGCAAGAAATGCAACATCTTTATCCACAGATGACAAAGATACATTTATGGTTGCCAGTGTGCTATCCAGCATGGATCTTTTATCAAATTGGTGAACAAGTTCAGCATAAACTATATCACAGATGACCAACGCCCCTTCGTCGTACGCCAGTTTTAAAAGCTTCGAAGAATCTGAAGCAAATTTTTCATCCGGAAGGAAAACATCCAGGAGGATATTGGTATCGACAGCAGTAATCATCTTCCCCTAACCTCTTCAATATATGTATCAGTATCAGACGGCTGCCCGAGAATCCCGTATACCAAATCAACAGGATGTTTACTGCGACTGCGTTTTTGAATTAAAATCCCTTCTCTTGTTGAAATCATTTCAACTTCAACATCCTTATGGAGACCAAATCGATCGCGAAGCGCTTTGGGGACAGTAATTTGTCCTCGCTCAGATATTTTCATATTTCATACCTCCGCCTTTCTGAATAAGTAATTCATACTAATATAAAGATACTTTGTCAAATTATAGTGGAAGCGTTTGAAATCAAGGCTTTTTTTGATAGCACTTTAAATTTGCCATGGCAGATTTAAACACGTATCAAATATTGTCCGTTCAAATAAAGGGACTCGCTTTGAAAACCTTGTGACCAGCCATCTGTTAAAACTAAAGCATACTCTTAAAAATAATGAGAGTTAAGGGCCGCGATATCCTCGATCGCAGGATCAGAGCCATGCCAGCCAGCCGTTCCTTAGGTGCACTTTCTTGATTTTCCTACTCTTTTCCTGTAATAACCTCAAGTGAAGGCCCCCAAAGAACTCTTCCACCAGAAATTAAACTGCCATGTGGTAATCCGTGCTTGCCCCGTAGCTCCGGCAGATAGTACCGGGGTAATCTGCGAAATTTGCGGATTAAAATAGAAATCCCCAAGGGCTTTGCAGTATGGACAATCTTTCATTTTAGTTGGCCTTCAAGAGAGACAAATAGATCTTTTCTGTTTCCGCAACCATCTTTTTAACGGAAAATTCCTGCTCAACCCTCTCTCTGGTTACTAATCCCATTGTCCTCGCAAATTCTTTGTCATTTAAAACCAGTGCAATGGCCTTTGCCAGAGCAGACGGGTCTTTTTAAGGCGAAACCCATTTAGCAAAGAATTTCTTTTTCGGGAAGATATCCGGCATTTTTGCCAAGTTTCCCCCTGATACAATCATTTAAAAGACCATCTATCAACTCCTTCAACATGATGGAACTATTGAACGTAACTACTACTGCTGAAACCTTTTTCATCTATTATTTGTGTTTTCAGTTTTTTCAAGTTCAGCCTGCAATATTTCTCCTTATAAGATTTTCAACGGCTTCCATTACCATAGCAGCAGTAATCAACCGCATACAATCGTGTGTCTTTATCTTGCAATGACCGAGACTGCATCCGATACATGACAAATCATCAATTCTTAATATCGTATGAATATCCCCGAGTGGTATCCATCTTTCTTTTATTGTCGGACCCATGAACGATATTGTTGGCGTTCCTAAAGCCACCGCCATATGGAGCGGCCCTGAATTATTACAAACAAAAATATCACAACATGACATTAAGGCTGCTAATTTTCTAAGATCATGTGCAATATATGTCGTCACCTCACCATGCAGTATCGAACATATCCTGTCAACTAAATGCTCATCATCAGGACCACCGAAAATAACTGGATTCAATTTTTTATCATTCTGCAGGAGTTCGACTAATTCTGCAAATCTCTCCGGAAGCCATCTTTGAGTTTCATAGTATGCCCCCGGATGTATTCCGATGACAGGATTGGAACCCAGCCCATTTTTATTTAGCCAATCCATTGCCCATTTTTTTTCATCTCCAGTTAAATAAATTTCCGGAGTTTTATCTTTCATTACTATATCAAGAGGTTTCAGAACATCCAATGTCAAATCAATAAAATGTCCATTGCTTCTTATTTCTGGTGCGGAAAGGTTAAAAAAGACCTCCCGGCCATACGAAGCATATCCTATTCTTCTCTTTGCTCCGCTGGAAAAGGCAATCAAAGCTGTTTCGAGTTCATAATCAGCGTAAGGATCAATAGCGAGATCAAAGCCGCTCTCCCTTAATTTCAGTATTACCCTGATCCTGTCGATAAGCCTGCCACGATGATCATAAACGACGATATGATCGATATTGGGATTGTTAAATATAATGGGGCTATTTGAAGGGCTGGCAAGGACTGTCAGGTCAGAATGAGGGAAGGCCTGTTTGATGGCTTTCAAGGCGGGAGTGGACAAAGCAATATCGCCGATTCTGTCAATTCTAATAAACAGGATTTTTTTCATGTCTTGCCCTGGCCTTAAATGGGGCAAATTCTCGCGAGCAAATAGGGCAGCCAAGGCATGCAATGAATGCTTTCTGAAACCTAAATAGATTCTTTTCAGGATATAAAAATATTTCTCTCGCATAAAAATTGTTTCGTTCTATGGAACAACGATGCTAATTTTTCCCAAGAATGTTCAGATATACCTGCTCTGTTTGTTTAACGTTTTTCACAATACCAAACATCTTTTCAGTCCTGGACCTGGCCGCTTGCCCAAACCTTGATCTGAGCTCGCTGTCCTTACACAACTTGTGGATTGCATCCGCAAGCGCTTTTGAATCCCTCGCCGGTACAACAAAGCCCGAAACCTTATCTTCCACAGCCTCCGAACAGCCACCCACGTCGGTTACTATCACCGGTTTGCCCGCTCCCATGGCCTCAATCACTGATCTTGGAAAAGCCTCAGAAAGTGAAGGCAATACAAAGAGATCTATCTCACTTAAGAACTGATTCACGCTATTCTGGTACCCTGTAAAAATAAGGCGATTCCCAATTCCCAATTCTCTGGCCAGCGCTTTGCATTCATTACAATAATCAGCGTCAACTGTATCTCCAATCAGCAACACGCAAACATCGTTCAGTTTTTTCTTTAACCTGCCACAAGCTTCTATCAGGTATCTCTGTCCCTTCAAAGATTCAATTCTGGCGATGGTTGCAATTAGTAAAGTCTTTCGATCAATGCCATACTGTTCTCGGACTGATGGTACAAATTTCCCAAGGTGAGAATCAGACAGATCCACACCATTGTAAATAGTTGTGAATTTACCGCCGCTGCTAACCCAATCAAATCGTGTTCTGAGTGCATTCGCAACGAGAACAATCTTTGATGATAAAAGATACAGGAGACGATCATACCTGTCGCGGTCGGAAACCCTAACATGCCAGATAAGCGGTATTCTTTTAATCCTGGCTATTATCCCCGCATAAAATGTGTTGCGCGGCCCATCGGTATGGATTATGTCTATTTTCTGTTCGCTACACAGCCTGAGCAGTTTGTACAATGCCTTAATATTTTGAGTAATATTTATATTCAGCACTCTTGGAAGATTTAGAACCGTTACCCCGATGCCATGCTCACGTAACTTTTCTGCGAAACTGCCTTCGGCGGGAAGTACAACATGCGGATGAAATGCCGTTTTTTCCAAATTGATAACAAGACAGAAAAGGCTTTGCTGTCCCCCTCCATACAGGTCGCCAAAACTTGAAAGATACAGTATATTGTAAGGTTTATGTGGCATTTTTTAATCAGACTGTCTTTTTATAAGTTCATTGTATAACGACTCAATATTTTCAACCATTTTCACAACTGTGAATTTTTCCTCATATATTTTTCTTCCCACCTGGCCCATTTCTACTCTTACTTTGTTATCGTTAATCAGCTTTTCTATAGCGGCAGCCAATTCTTCAGGATTGCCCGGCGTACATAAAAGACCATTGGCTTTTTCTTCTATCACTTCGGGAATTCCCCCGAGACGGGTTCCGATCACCGGTAAACCGCATGCCATAGCCTCAATGATGGCCATACCCAGCCCCTCTCTTTCCAGCGATGGAAGAACAAAAATATCTGACAGTCTCAATAGCCAGTAAATGTCTTTCCTCAAACCCGTAAATACTACATTTCGGGTAAGTTCCAGCCCCTTGACATACTCGGCAAGATCATTTCGGAGAGGTCCATCACCCACAATGAGAAGCTTCAAGTTTTGGTATTTCTGAGTCAGAACATGCATGGCATCAATCAAAACACCATGCCCCTTGTGTGGAGTAAGGGATGCAACTGTAATGACAACAATGTCACTATCTGAAATATCGAACGATTTTCTATTTACATTTAATTCTGTTTCATACGTATTTGGTTCCTCAATCCCATTATAAATAACGAGAGTCTTTTTCTCATTGATCCCCTCAACTTCCAGAATGAATTTTTGAACCGCTACAGATACGCAAACAATTTTATCCGTAAAGAAGGACAGAAACCTTTCGATTAATATATTTCGTTTATTATACCCGTAATAGGTGCTGTGAACGTGAGCAATAATAACAGGGACTCTCCCAAGAATGGCTGCCAGTCTGCCAAATGTACTCCCAAAATAACCGTGCGTATGAAGAATCTTAATCTTCTCTTTCTTCATGAGACGCGAAAGGGCTACGATCTTTAATGGATTGTAATAGCTCTTCATCCCCAGGATCTTAACGGTTATTCCCTTTTCAATCAGTTCCTGCGCAATTTCTCCCCCATGAGCCAAGCACCACACCTCTGCATCATATCTATCCTTATCAAGACCTGTAACAATTGACTCAATAATTCTCTCAAGGCCACCGATTTTAAGATCTTCTACCAAATGCAGGACTTTAATTTTTTTCATTAACTCACTCGGCGCTACTTCGTTTTTTCAACAACTGAAAGGAGTTTTTTAATTCGATGTTCGTAAGTATGGTTTTTAAGGACTTCTTCTCTTCCTTGTAGGGCTATTCTTTCCCGTTCCGCAGAGTGATCAAGATAATACTTTATCTTTTCGATAAGTTCGCCGGGATTATCAAAACAGATGAGATGTTTACCATCTTCGAAAAGCGAGAATACGTCTCTCTGATTATCCGAAACAGTAAACGCACCGCAGGCCATTGCCTCAAAGACTTTCGGGCTTGCCTGATACACAGGGAATCTTTCCTCCAGATCCTGATAATGTGTAACCAGAACGATCTTGCTCGCGCTGTAAATTTTCAACCATTCAGATGGCAGAGTATGGGACCCTTTTATACACCTTCGAAGTTTCGATTTCGCTTTGAGTTTCTCCCACCCCGGACCCCAGATTCCAAGATCAAAATCAGACAGGTTCTCAAATAACTCCGCCCGATTAGGATAATATGATCCAACAAACACAACGTCATGACCATAATGTTCTTTTTCTTCCGCAGATAATTCCACAGGCCTGTGTTCGCTGGGGTCACATGCCATAGGAAGCCATTGAACACCCTGAATACCCCCTTGATTGAGAAGTTCTATCGCTTCAGTCCCCTGGCAAAAAATATGATTATAAAGGGGAGCAACATTAATTATCGGTTGAAAATTGCGAGGTGCGTCAATGGTCCATAGTATGGAACAAATACCCTCGTCCTCTAAAGCCTGGACAGTTGGTGCTGTAATTCTATGCCCTCCGGTTATGATGACAATATCAGGTTTCTTTTCTACGGCAAGGGAAATAAATTTATTATTGATATGATTCAGATCGAATTTGTTAAGCCATTCTATTCGCGTCCTTATTCTTCCAGGTATAATGTGCTGTCTATCGTCAAAAACAAATAGCTCGTGGCCCAGGCTTTCAATGGCCTTTTCCATATATTCAGTAATCGTAAGAAAATTAGGATTATGATAGCCTGAAAAAAGTATTTTCATAATATCAATCCAGTCCTAATAAACTTCTACTTGTCAACTTTAACAAATCACGATAGAAAAAAATCTTATCCTTATGAAGCTTTTTCATGGAAATCAAGAATAACATTTCCAACGTAACCAAATAGAGCAAATACGAAGATATTAAAAAACCCTTTAAAAAGAGACTGGGAATGAAACCATATCGGTTACGAAAATAAATGAGGCTACTTTTTCTTGTTAAAAACTCTTCCCGAAAGCGTGAAATAAGAGAAACAATCTTTCCGTGCAAGTGAACAATTGATAAGTCCGGCACATAATATACGGTCCAACCCTCACATCGAAGTCGAAAAAATAGATCTGCTTCTTCGAAAAATAAAAACATCTCTTCGTTAAAAAAACCTGCCGATGTTAAAGCTTCTTTACGAGCCAAAAAACAGCAACCGGAAAGTCTCTGAACCATTTTCCTGTCAAGTGGAAAGGAATATCGAGGCATACACAATTTAGGAAACAGTTTTCTCAAAAATGTATCTTTACCAAAAAGCTCCCACAATGTGGGATCATAAATCATAGGTGGAAAGGGCTTAAAGTCACTGTCTAAAATTTTTGGACCGCAAGCACCAATGCTATGATTTTCATCAAGAAATCTACACATTTCTTCTACCGTTCCAGACAGCACTACTGTGTCCGGATTCAAGATTAATACATATTTCCCCTTAGCCTTCATGATTCCTTGATTATTAGCTTTTCCATATCCAAGATTTTGAAGATTTTTAATCAAAATGCACTCGGAAAATTCCGCTTCAACCATTTCCACACTGCCATCATTAGAGTTATTATCAACTATAATAATTTCATATTCAACATTCGTTACACTTTTTCTTATAGAACAAAGACAATCCCTCAATACATTTTTTGAATTCCAATTAACTATTATTATAGATAAATGCAGCATTAATATTTCCTTGCCTCTATATAAATGATATCGCTCGCATGAAACATTGCTAAAATATTTCCACAAAATTTCAGAAAATAAAATAGGAATTTATTTTTAGTTAATCTTTGAGAATGATATTTTAGCCCTATATTCTCTTCCATCCAATAAATAGAACTCATTCCCAAATTATTTATAGAAAGATAACATATATTAGATATTTTGAAGCCCGTATAGTTTGATAATTTAGAAAGGGTTTTGGGTGAAAAATGACAAAGATGCCTGGGGAGATCCCAGGCAAACCAGTTGGATTTAAATAATTTTGCTATTGCACTGGCGCTGTTAGGAACCTCTATCAAGAGAATGCCATTATCCTTAAGCAAACGATGAATTTCCTGGAGTGTTTCAAGCGGAGAATGAAGGTGCTCAAGTACATGCCATAATGTTATCAGGTCAAATGAGTTGCTTTCCAATTTCAATTCCTGAAGTTTACCGGTGAGGACCGGTATTTTTGCCTCTTTTATTTCTTGCGATGTATTGTCATTTATATCTACGCCGGTCACATCCCACCCTATTTTCTTCAGAAGAAGCAAATAGGCCCCACTACCGCATCCAAGATCAAGAGCCTTTCCTTTTTCTTTCCAAACAGGAATTCTGTAATAATTTCCCCGAAAATAAGTATAGGATACCTTCAGAATTAATTTTGTTATTCCTCTTGGTAGCTTTACCAGAAATGGAAATCTACAAGGAGGTTGCAATCCGTCGTAACCGTAATAATTTTTCAATACCTGATACTTCAACTCATTCTTGATTTTTTCAAACAGAGTTTCACCCTTATTGTATATGCTGACATAGGGCAGGGAAAATGCCTGATATGGAGCATACTCATCAGGATAAAAATAACCCATTGTTTCCTGTGTTGGACGAGGATTGGTAAAAGTCAAGCCGCATGCCTCACACCGGACTACAGGAAATTCGCCATCCCGCTTGCACAATCTATCTCTTCCAACAAAAATTGTCTTTGTTTTGTTGTCGCGGCAAAGAGGGCAAACTGTTTCCTCAACCTCAAACTTGTCTTTCATTGCATCCCCCTGACAGATCGTATGGTCTGTGCAAATATTTCCAAGTCTGACCGCCCAATAAATCCGGTCATAAAGAGCCCGCCAATATAAATAGAGGAAAATAATATCCCTGATATAATGAAATAAATAACCATATTTATTCTACTTATTGAAAATGTCAAAAACTCACTAAAGACAATATACTGACCTGACCAGATGATAGCGCCTGTAAGGAGACATATAATAACAGGTTTCACAAAAGTCTCCTTCAAAAAACCGGCAAACGGTACCTTAAGGTATCTGTTAAACCTGTAAACATAAATTATATTCCCCACTGTCATAGCCACCATGGTACCGATCAATGCCCCAATAAAACCAATTTTTATTATCAAGAACACGCTCAAAAAAAGGTTGGCTAATGCAATAAAACAAGAGGTTTGCACTTCATAATGCAAAACTCCGATACCCCGCCCCATAGATGTAATCACTCCTGTTATTATATTGAAAAAATATCCCACAGCCAGGATGCGAAGAGCCATTACGGCATAATCATAGTCACCCCTTCCCATCCATATCAGCATAACAGTCGGCGCCATTGTTCCGAGAAAAGCAGCAATAGGAGCAGCAGTAAATGTTATATATTTTGCACCTCGAATATACATGGCTTCAAGTCTTTCTCGGTCGCCTGTAACGGCAAGTTCTGCCGAAGCAGGTATAAGGGGTGACAAAAGCACTGCCGGCATTTGGCGTATAAACATGGCAATCTTTGATCCAAGATCGTAAAAAGTTACCATCTCCATCCTAAGGAAATAGCCGATGAGTATCTTATCCAACTGAAAGTTGAAGAGTCCTGCAAAGGAGGTTATCTGAAGTTTTATCCCATATTGAAAAAACTCTTTAAAAATTTTCCCGCTAACAGATTTTAAACCTTTCTTTATCCCAGGAGCAATCTTAAAGACGCATACGGTCTGTACAGATATTAACACAATTCTTAATAACCCAATAAGTATAATCAATCCTTTAAGGCCAAATCCACTTTTAAGAACCATAACGACTCCCACAGCGTATAATACTGTATAGACCATATCGCACAGGTTCTGAATATCTATTCTTTGAAGACCTATCAAAACATTGCGGAAGACACTTGTAAGGTAACTGAAGGCAAATATTAATAAAACCCCTCTGAAAACAAATGTGGCTTCTTCCAGGTTGTCGTGGGCCACATCGAAAAAGTTGACTATACTATCTGCAAAAAAAATAGGGGCAATAACTAAAGGAACTAACAACAGATAAAACAAGAAGGCAGTGATGATTATCCGACCTATTCGGGCGATGTCATTACGTGCATAATGTTCAGCCGTATACTTGACCACGGCTGCACCAAAACCAAGATCCAGAAGATTAAAGTACTCCACGAATGCAAAGAGTACAACCCAGATACCATACCTCGCCTCACCTACATTATGAATAATAAAGGGTATAATAACAAGATAAACTGCTGTACGGAGAATTATGCCAAAGATATTAAAGGAGGTATTTCTCAGTATCTTTTGACTTACACTTTCATGAGTATATTTTGCAGACAGTTTTAACATATGAAAAAATAACTACCCAATATTTTGTTCTGCTTTTACTGCAAATTAGCCAGGCATCGCTTTTGATTCTTCCGCTTCTATTTCAGGTATCATAATGATAATAGCTGTCAAAAACCAGAACGGCTCCATAATGCGCACAATAATGAAGGTATTGGCGCCAATTGCATGCACAAGCATCGCGATAAATCCCGCCAGATACCCGAGGGAGAGACCGCTGAACAGAGGATTCGAGGTGTTGCGATAGGTATATAACGCATTCTTAAAGACTGCCACAAGCAGCCACATAAAGGATATAAAACCAAAGATTCCTGTCTCGACAAGAACCCT
>CAZJGS010000077.1:0-12360 GCA_964545735.1 uncultured Spirochaetaceae bacterium | reverse complement strand
AATCCCGAATTTTTTTAAAAATTGCATACTTAATGCAGCAAGTACAACTTTAAATTAAAAAAAATAAATATAATATGAAAGAAATAGCAGCCAATCAATAGATTGGACAATATCACTTTCACTTAAGACTAATATTTGTTGGTGCATTTTTTTATCTTTTACTTTTTAAATAATAATGCTATTCTTAGAAACATGAATAACAAAAGATGGAAAACCAGTGACGACACTGTTTCAAGTTTATATTATCACGTACTTTGGTGTGTTAAATATAAACGAAAACTGCTCGTTGGGGATGTGGAAGCAAAATTAGAAGAATTGCTTTATGAAAAATCCAGGCAGATAGATATAATAATATTATCAATTGAGATAATGCCTGAATGCGTTCATTTGTTTGTTAAAGCCAATCCTGAAGATAGTCCTCATTTTATTGTTCAACAGTTTAAAGGTTGCTCTTCTAAAATTTTAAGAGAGGCATTTTCTCAACTGAAAACTAAGATACCAACACTTTGGACTCGAAATTATTATATTTCAAGTTCAGGAATTTTAAATGAATCTGAGATTAACACCTTTTTAGCAAGTCAAAAAAACAAATAAAAAGATAGTTGAAAAAATCCAACTATCTTTTTCAATATTTACTAAAATATTATTTTTTCTTTTTTAATAAATTTAATAAACCACCAGCTTTTAACATATCAAGTTGCTCTTTGGTTATATCACATTTCATTTTTATATAGTTTTTACCTATTTTAACAACAACTGGATTATTTTCTAAATAAGCCATTGTAATTTGGTCTGGCAAATCTTCAATTAAAATCTTTTCTCCAGTATCAATACCCACATAATCACACTCATCCATAAAAGTTAAAGGAACAATACCAAAATTGCATAAATTATTTTGATGTATTCTTTCAATTGATAGGGCTAATACAACCTTAACCCCAAGATACATTGGACATATTGCAGCATGCTCTCTAGAGGAGCCTTGTCCGTATGATTCTCCTGCTACTATAAAGTTATGAATACCTTTACCTTTATTTTCCTTGCATCTGGTAGCAAAACTTGAATCAACATTTTCAAACACAAATTCTGAATAGGCTGGAATATTTGATCTATATTTTAATCTTGCACCAGCTGGCATAATATGATCAGTGGTAATTTTATCTCCGACTTTTATAACAATCTCACCCTCTACATCGTAAGGAAGTACTTCATTAACAGGTGGGTCACCAATATTAGGTCCTCTTATTATTTCAACATCACTCGATTTTTCATTAGGAAATATAAACATAGAATCATCAATAGTAAATTTATCAACCGCTTGTAACATAGGATAGTCCATACCATTATTTTCAATTGAGTTGGTAAAAACTCCAGAAATTGCACTTAATGCGGCGGTTTCAGGACTAACTAAATAAAGTTGTGCATCTTTTGTTCCACTTCTTCCTTCAAAATTTCTATTAGAAGTTCTTAGGGATACAGCATTTGATGATGGGCTTTGATGATTACCAATACAAAAACCACAAGCACTTTCTAAAATTCTAGCTCCAGCTCTGATTAATTTTTCAAGACTACCATCTTCACTTAGCATTAATAATACTTCTCTACTTCCAGGAGCTATACCTAGACTAACAGTAGGATGAACAGTTTTACCATCTAAAATTTGGGCAACTTTTCTCATATCATCATAACTAGAATTAGTACAAGAACCAATCAATACTTGATCAACTTTTTTACCCGCTAATTCTTTAATTGTTTTTATATTTCCAGGACTATGAGGATATGAGCACAAAGGTTCAACCTTAGCCAGATCAAGTTCAAACAAACCATTGTATTGAGCATCCTTGTCTGCCTGCAACTCTTTATATAAAGAGCCTCTGCCTTGAGCTTCTAAAAATTGCTTAGTATTTTCATCACTAGGAAAAATACTTGTAGTTACACCACATTCAGCACCCATATTACATATAGTTGCTCTTTCAGGCACTTGTAAGGATTTAACCCCTTCTCCTGTATATTCAAAAATACAATTAACATTTCCCTTTACCCCAAATTTTTGAAGTACTGTCAAAATTACATCTTTAGCACTTACCCAAGCACGTAATTTATTTGTTAATCTAATTTCAATAACTTTGGGACAAATAATATGAAAAGGATCCCCTGCCATTGCAACTGCAATATCGAGGCCCCCTGCACCAATAGCTATCATAGAGAGTCCACCACCGGTGGGAGTATGAGAATCACTTCCTAATAAAGTCTTGCCTGGAGTTCCAAATCTCTCCAAATGTACTTGGTGACAAATACCATTACCTGGACGAGAAAAAATAATACCTTTGCTTGCTGCTACACTTTGTAAATATTTATGATCATCAGCGTTTTCAAATCCAACTTGAACAGTATTATGATCTACATAACTAACTGCTAATTCATTTTTAACTTTATTTAAGTTCATGGATTCAAATTGTAAATATGCCATAGTACCTGTAGCATCTTGAGTTAAAGTTTGGTCAATTTTAATACCAATGGGCTCTCCTAAATGGTATTCCCCTTCAACTAAATGATCTAACAATATTTTCTCTGTTAATGTTTTACTCATATGATTTCACTCCTATTACTTTAAATTATAATAGTTGAGCTATTTTATTCAACTACTATTTATATTTTTTGGTAAGAATTATTTTGATGTACTATAAAAAAATAATAAATCACTAATTAAATTGATTTATTTTTACCAATTTACGACTATTATAATGCAAATATACATAATATGTTATCATTTCAAGTATTATAAAAACAAACATAAACTTGCTAAAATCTAACATTACTCTTTCATAATTTATTTTTTCATAAATATATCCACCAAATACAGCACCTAATACTACCCCACTTGTTAATAACACTTCTTGAACAACCATTCTATTAGTTCTATTTATAGCTCCACTGATTCCATGAAAAATACTTTGCATGTAAATTAGAGCAAAAATAAATCCAAACAAGGTAAACAAAATCAGCAAGGAAAAATATGTTTTAGAATAAATAGCCATATAACTTAGAACAGCTAAGGCAACTTGTCCAATAATAATTAAAGAACCTTTAAAATGCCAAAAAGACATTTTTCCCAACGCAAAAAAAGCTATACAGCTAATTAAGCCACGGCTCCATAATAATCCCCCTATTTTTGTTTCACTTAAAGCTAATACTTCTCTTGCATACAAAGGAAAAATATTAAGCAAAAAACCTAAATAAAAGTAAGCTAAAAAAAGAGCGGCCCAGGAAATAAATCTTAAAGAAGTACTGTTATCAGTTAATTTGTTTTGTTTTTTATAATTAGATTCACTCTCTACGGCTTTCAAATAGGGAACTTTATTTGAAATAATAATTACAAATATAGATAAAACAATAAACGATACTATTACAACATAAATAGGAAGGACAACATTTATTTCTGTCAATATTCCACATAAAAGTGGCGATACTGCCATTGCAAAGCCCCAGGATAAATTAAAAAAGCTAACTGCCCTATTTAAATCTTTTTTTTCTCTACCTCTAGAATACCAAGCCCCCATCTGTGGCCATAATAATGCCATAAAAGCACCATACATAGTTAAGCTAAGAATAATAGTTAAATAAGTTTTAGATAATAATAACAATACTATAGACAATCCCATTCCTAAAAGTGAAAAAAAGATAGTATTTCTAGGACTAAAATTATTAGTTGGTTTTTCACTTACCATACAAAAAACAACATAAGCAATGGAAAATGAGGCTGTTGCTAATGCAATAATAGAGGGAGAATAATTAAAAATATCACGCAAATAATATATCAATGATAAATTTAACATTGATATTAGCATTTGAGCAAAAAAAGAGGTTACGCTTAAAAACAAAAGCTGTTTATTGTCATGATTCATAATTAAACTACTTGTTAAATTAAATTTTAAATTAGATTAGCATACACTTTAACAAAAGTCTTGTTTTATTATCGAAAATACGATATTTTTTCAATTATGATAAATAAAGATTTATTAACTAACGCTCCATTCTTATCTGCTTTTTTTGCTTGTTTAATTGCACAATTTCTCAAACCAATTATATCTTTGATAGTTGGTGATAAATTTGAAATCAAACGCGCTATATCAACAGGTGGGATGCCCTCAAGCCATACAGCAACGGTAATAGCTTTAACAACTACTATTGGAATTCTTTATGGGGTGGGATCTACATACTTTGCTATTTCTGCAGTCTTTGGAACTGTAGTTATCCATGATGCCATGGGAATAAGAAAAGAAGCTGGAAAACAAGCTGAACTACTAAACCAATGGAGCAAAATATTTACTGAAATACATGAAGATGGTCAATTTACTCAATCTAATCTCAAAACTATGCTTGGACACTCCTTCTCTCAAGTATTTTTTGGTATTATTTTAGGTTTAATTGTAGGTGTAGTCGCAGCTTTTCCCTTTTAGAAAATATCCCCTTTATCTAAACATTACTCTTTAAATAATTCAAAAACTATTCTATATTTTCAAATAGATTTTAATTTATATCTATCTATATATTAATAATTATTCTATTTTTATATTATAAATATACAAGCGATCTTACTTTTAATTAGATTTTCTTTTAATAATTATACAAATATTGTTGACATTAAATGTATATTTATGCATAATCACATTAAATTATAACAATTAATACACTTTAGGAGAGAATTAATGAAAAAGAGCTTATTTATTTTACTAGGAATTTTAGTAGTCTTTAATTTCAATATTTATGCAAACGGTCAAAGCGAAGATGATAATAAACTTGTAGTTGCAAGTAACTGTGAATGGCCACCTATGGAATATGTTGATAAAAATGGCGATCTAGCTGGTTTTGAAATTGAATTAATTCAAGCACTAGCGAGTGTAACAGACTATGAATATGAAATCATAAATGTTGCCTGGGATGGTATATTTGCAGGTCTTTCAAATGGTGCATATGACTTTGTAGCAAGTGGAGTTTCAGTTACAGAAGAAAGAAAACCCAAAATGGAATTTTCTACTCCAGTTCTTGAAATAACCCAAAGTATAATTGCCCCTAAAAGTGCAACAGGACTAAAAAACTTAACTCAAGTAAAAGGTAAAAAAATTGGTGTTCAAATTGGAACTACAGGTCATTTAGTATTACTAGACAGTGAAGATTTAGATATCACGATTAAAGCTTATGATAATATTGCCCTTGCTATTGAAGATCTTTTAAATGAAAATTTAGATTGTGTAATAACCGACAGTATTGTAGCAAGTGATTATGTACTATTAAATGAAAACTATAATAGCAAACTAAAAATTACCGGTAAAGCTAGTAGTGACTTAGAACCAATTGCCATGGCCTTTAAAAAAGGTAATATAGCAACATTAAAAATTGTTAACGATGGCTTAGCAAAACTTGAAGCTAATGGTGAATTAGCTAAATTAAAAGCAAAATGGAATTTATAATATAAAATATAATATTTTAAGCAGGGTTTAATTTAACCCTGCTTTTTTTCAGCCCAAATTTTACTCAAGATTTCTTTAAACTTTGGGATATTTAAAGGTTTTGATATATAACCATTCATTCCCACTGAATAACATTCTGCTATATCATCTTTTGCGTTATTTGCACTTAAACTATATATATTAACTGTTTTTGCATATGCTAATGGACTATTTCTAATTTTTTTTGTAGCCTCAAGGCCATTCATTACTGGCATTTGAGAATCCATTAATATTAAATCATAATAATCATTATCTTTTTTTAAAAACATTTGTAAAGCTAGCATACCATCTTCAGCTATATCTACCAAAACATCTAAGGACTCAACTATTTTTCTAGTAACTAATTGATTTACTTTATTATCCTCTACTACTAATACTTTCATGCCGTCTAAAGAAATAGGTGTAGTATCAATTTCTGAGGATAAACAATTTTTACCATTACAAATCACAGAATATAGAGAAGATTTAAAAATGGGTTTATCAATTGTAACAAAGGTATCATATTTACTTGGTAAACGTACTTCTTGGCATTTGGAAAGTATAATCAAGGGTTTGTTATCAGGGTATTTTTCATTTATTGCATGAATTAAAGCCTGTGTTTGATTATTAGCCTCATAATTGATAATTATACAATCAAATGCATCGTCTTTTTCAACTATTTTAAGAGCTTCTAATTTATTTTCAGAGCTTATACATTCAATTGACAATTGATTTGCATAATTAGTTACAGATCTACAAGTTTTCTCATCATCAACAATTAATAATTTATTTTTTTTGAAAGTCAGATTTTCACTTATTGGTTTAACAAAATTTAAATCTACTGAAAAAGTAAATGTTGAGCCTTTGGAAACAGCACTCTCCAAACTAATAGAACCATGCATCAATTCTGTCAAATGTTTTACAATTGATAAACCAAGACCACTACCACCATAGTATGATTTAATACTAGGATCAGATTGTGCAAACTTATCAAATATTTTTGCTTGGAACTTTTTAGGAATTCCACAACCATTATCACTTACAACTACTATCAACCTAACTTTTTCTTTGTTTATTTGTGCTTGATATATTTCTAATCTTACAGTCCCTTCTTTTTGAGTAAACTTAAAAGCATTGGATAGTAAATTAGAAACTACTTGATTTATTCTAAAATTATCACCTATTAAGTTTTCTATCTCAATATCATGACAATCATAAACAAAATTAACCCCAGAATTATTACTTCTAATATTGAACATGCTTATTAAAGAAAAAATGGATTTTTTTAAATCAAATTCAGTTTTTTCAATATCAATTTTACCTTCTTCAATAGCAGAAATATCTAAAACATCATTTAATAAAGTTAATAAATAGTTTGAAGAAATATCGATATTTTTAAGATATTGATACATTTCTTTAATATCTAAATTTTCTTCTCGAGCCAATTGCGAGAGTCCAACAATAGACGCCAAAGGGGTTCTCAAATCATGAGACATATTTGCCAAAAATTCAGATTTAAATTTATTTTGTCTTATCGCTTCTACTTTTAGAGTATTAGCCTTTCTTTTCCTGATAATTAAATAGATAATAAAACAAGCACTTGAAGTTAGAAGAAAATCTAAAAGTAAGACAATGGGTAGCACCGAATGATAGTGATTTTTATAAGCAGTTGGTACTTTATACATATCATTATAAGAAATATTTGAAACTAAAATCCAATTATACGGTTCGTATAATTTTGCATAAGAAAACTTTTCATCAATTTCATTATCTAAAAGATTCTCAGAATAAAAGGTTTGATATACTTCTCCATTTTTAATTATTCCTTCCAATTCATTATTATAGGGAGTATTACCCACAAAATCTAAAGTATTTGTTGATAGGTATAAATCTTCTGTATCTTCAAAATTTTGAGGTATTAGTCTTATTGCATAATTATCTCCACCTTCAAAATTAATGAGCTCATTTACCCAATTATTCTTAAAATAACTAAAACTATTCAATAATAAATTAAGTTCAACTTTAATACTATCTTTAATTTGAGCTTGAGTTAGTTTCCAGCAGTCATTTTTTGATTTAATTTGAGTTCTTGAATTTTTGAATTTTCGATTAAAACTATCAAATTCTCAGCATTTTTTTTTAACTCTTTTTCAGCTTCTATAGACTAATGTGTTAAACCGGACTATATAGCAAATAATTATCAAATACACAAAAACTTCAAATTTGTTTACCTTATCTTTGTTTTCCATAAAATAAGTCCTTATAAAAATTTAATATTCATATATTATATTAGAAGTAAATTAAGAAATAAAGGAGACAACCTAAGTAATCTTTAATGTCATTTTATGGTAAAGGCACCTAATCAAGCTTTTGACAATAGAGTTAAGCAATAACAATATTTCAAAAAAATATTTGTTCCCAATTAGTCAAGTAATCTATTATAACATATATTATATTCCTAATAATTTAGTTTTTTATCTGTATATTAAAATTATAAAAAAATTTAAAATTATTAAACAAAAAACTTAACACTCGTATAGTAATGAATATATTTTCTCTAATTATGCTTTGTTTACCAAAATATACAATTTATATATTTATTTCTTTATTGATATTTTATGTGTTTAACAATATCTTATATGATAAATGGGATGGAAATATGATATTAAATAGCATTCGAGGCTTTTGCATGGCATTAGCTGATAGTATTCCCGGAGTATCGGGTGGTACTATTGCATATATACTTGGATTTTATGATAAATTCTTGACAAGTATAAATGATATTTTTTCTAAAAATAAATTAAAACAAACAAGTTCCTGGATTTTCCTGGCTCAATTAATTATTGGCTGGATAATTGGTATGGTATTAAGTATTTTAATATTATCCTCACTATTTACAAATCATATATATTTTATGAGTTCTTTATTAATTGGGCTAACCATATCATCAATTCCATTAATATTTATCGAGGAAAAACAAATTTTTTCTACAAAAATAAAAGATTTAGTAAAATATTTTATATTCTTTATTATAGGAATCACTTTAATGTTATTTGTTTCCTTAAATTCTCAAAATATGAATAATGGTAGTATAGTTCTGACAAATATCGATTTTCAATTGGGATTAAAGTTAGTGGTAGCTGGAATGCTTGCTATTTCTACTATGATTCTTCCTGGAATTTCAGGCTCCTCCTTGCTTGTAATATTTAAATTATATTTACCAATTATAAACGCACTAAAACAACTCATGTCTTTAAATTTTTCCTATCTTCTTGCAGTTTTACTATTTGGCTCTGGAATTTTAATAGGAGCAGTATCAACAGTAAAAATTGTTAAAACAGCTCTATTAAAACATAGATCTGCTACAATCAGTTTTATCTTTGGATTAATAATTGCTGCTATTTATTCTATTATTATAGGTCCTACAACTTTAGAAATCCCACAATTAGCTCTCAGTATATCAACTTTTAATGTTATAGGTTTTTTATTAGGAGTTGCCATTATTATTCTTTTACAAAAACTAAATCATTCTAAAAAATCAGAATTTTAGAGCTTAATTTTTATTCATTATCAGTGTATGAAAGTTGAATATTTATTCACATTATCTTGACTTTATTGTATATTTATGGGATAAAGAACAAAGTTAATGTATAAAGGATTAAATGAATATACAATGAATAATAAATCAAGCACTAAAGAATCACATGAAAAGAAAAAACCAATTACCATACAAATGACAGATGGAGTTCTCATTCCAAATAGAAATAATGGGAAATTAATGAATAGTTGGAGAATAACTTTTTATTTTGCCATTATTTCTTTATTGTCTCTCATTATTTTCTTTCCCGATCCATATAGAGAAATATTTCTAGTTTGTATACAGGGAGCCCCTGTTACTTTCCAATGTACAATTTTCGCAATCATCGGTGCTGTATTTATAGGAACACTAACTGGCTTAGGCTCTGTTTCCAAACACAGTATAATTAATATGATAAGTGGTGTTTATGTAGAATTAATACGTGGTATTCCACTTTTAGTACAATTAATTTTTATATATTATGCACTGGGTAGATTTTTTCACTTAAGTGGAATTACAGCCGCTATAATTTCCTTAGCGATTTGTTTTGGTGCTTATATGGGAGAAATAGTAAGAGCGGGTATCCAAGCAATCCCAAGGGGACAAATGGAAGCAGCTATAGCTCTTGGATTATCCAGGTATCAAGCTTTTACATATGTTATTTTACCTCAAACTCTTAAAGTTATTTTACCAGCTGTTGGTAATGAATTTATAAGTATGTTAAAAGATTCCTCTTTGGTATCAGTTATTGCATTAAGTGATATTTTAAGAAGAGGTAAGGAATACATTTCAAGAACTTTTCTTTCTTTAGAGACAATGTTAGTTGTAGCACTTATATATTTAATTATAACATTAGTTCTATCTTGTTTGGTTGGTAAATTAGAAGAAAGGATGAATAAAGATGCCTAATATAGATATTAAAAATTTACAAAAAACATTTGTAACACAAAATGGAGATACAGTTGATGCTGTAAACAATGCTTCACTTGAAGTAAAAGAAGGTCAAGTTGTTGTAATTATTGGACCCTCTGGTAGTGGAAAATCAACTCTTCTTAGATGCATTAACAAACTAGAAATACCAACGAGTGGATCTATTTTAGTTGATGGAATTGATGTTGTCCAAAGTTCTACTGATATAAGAAAAATCAGAGAAGAAGTTGGAATGGTATTTCAAGCTTTTAATTTATTTCCTCATTTAAGCGTTTTAGATAATATTACATTAGCTCCCAAAAAAGTGAAAAAGCTAAAAAAACCTGAAGCTGACAAAATAGCAATAAAACTCCTTGAAAGAGTTGGTTTGAGTGAAAAAGCTAATTCCTTTGCTAGTCAATTATCAGGAGGCCAGCAACAACGTGTTGCTATTGCAAGGTCCTTAGCCATGCATCCCAACATTATGCTTTTTGATGAACCTACAAGTGCACTAGACCCTGAGATGATTAAAGAAGTTCTTGATGTAATGCTCGATTTAGCAAAAAGTGGAATGACTATGCTATTGGTTACTCATGAAATGGGCTTCGCTCGTGCTGCTGCTTCTAAAGTGGTCTTTATGGATGAAGGAAAAATCGTTGAAGTTGGAACACCCTCTCAAATATTTGATAACCCACAAAATAAAAGAACTAAAACTTTTTTAGAACACATCTTATAATTTGTAAAAAAAATTATATTTAATATAAACTATTACTCATTTAATCTGGGTAGTAGTTTTTTTATGTCTAAATTAATTAAGAACATTATTTGTAAAAAGATAAAACTACTTACCAAAACACTTAGCTAACAAATAACTATAAAACTTTTAACATAAATTTTTATTTCTATTTATTTACTTTATAAGAACTTATACTATTAACCTATAAATTTATACTAAATTCACTATTATATTGACATAAGTTACATTATACTTTATATTTTCAACTATAAACAACGACATATCATAGATAACAATTTATAGCATCTAGTCGCATTTATATTTAAACTAAAAAGAGTATTAACTCTATATACATTATCACTGGGGTGTCTTCCTAATGGAGGGCACTCTTCTTTTTAACCGAAAAAATTATAATTTTTCATGTTGTACAATAACTTCAGAAAGTGTAAATTAATAAAAAAGTTCAACGAGGTAATATATTATGAAAAATAAAATAAGTTGGTTAGAGAAAAATATTTCATTACCTGTTTTAGTAAAACCTGAAGCAGAAAAAGAAAACTCAATATCGCATGCTATCGCAGCATTTATGGCTTTTGTGGGAATTATTTATATAATTGCTAATTTAAATACAGTAAGTAATACAAATTTAAAAATTGGATTAATTATTTTTGGACTATCAAATTTCCTACTATATTTTGCTAGTGCACTTTATCATGGACTTCCCAAAAATAATGCTAAGCGTATTTGCAGGATTTTAGATCATAGTAATATTTATTTTTTAATAGCAGGAACTTATACTCCTATGCTTATGTATGCAAATACAGCTAAAAGTTTAAATATTTTCTATTTTCTTTGGATAATAGCTCTTTCAGGCGTTGGATTCACTCTTATATTTTGGGGTAAATTAAAACCATTACATGTAGTTTTATACCTTGTTATGGGTTGGTTATTATTGTTCTTTTGGAAAGATATTATACCGAACATTCCAAAGGGTGTAATTCCATATATTATTACTGGGGGTCTTTTATACACTTTAGGCGTGATTTTTTATGCCTTTAAAAAAATTCCTCATGGACATTTAATTTGGCATTTATTTTGCTTAGCTGCAAGTTTGACTTTTTATATCGCAATATTGAAATTCTTTATTTAATTTAATCTTGTTTAATTTAAAGAAATCCCTAACTTTTGTTAGGGATCGTTTTTTATTATTATGATGGTGATGATTATTCTAGTAATTGATCAATAGCGTTTATTAAAACATCTTTGGAAACCATTCCTTGGAAACCATTTACGGGCACTCCTTCCCTATCTAATAATATAGTTGTTGGCAAACTATTTGATTGAAATAAAGCGGAAATATAACCAGGGTCTATAACACATATAGTATCATCGTTGAAATACTTTTTAGCAAAAGCATCTAGGGCCTCTTTGGTTTCCCGCTCTCCATCAAAGGAATCAAAGAAAATAAAGGTAACTTCCCCCTTATATTTTTCACTTGCTTCAATAAAATCTGGCATTTCTTTCTTACAAGGAGGACACCAGGAAGCAAAAGAGTTTATTACAACAGGTTTACCCTTTTCAGCTAACTGCCAAAATGTAGTTTCTTCCCCATTTATCAAAGTTAAAGGAATGTCTGGCATTATATTAGA
>CAZJGS010000076.1:9580-12451 GCA_964545735.1 uncultured Spirochaetaceae bacterium | reverse complement strand
AATAACAAAATGTTTAATTAATAACACTATTGACTATAATATAACCATAGTTTATAATTATATTTAATTAGGTCGAGGATTTAAACACACACACCTTAACAAAAAAAATGGGAGATTATAGAATGAAAAAATTATTAATTTTAGCTATGGTATTGGCACTTAGTGTAACATCACTAATCGCTAGTGGTTCAAAAGAAGCTCAAGGTGGAGAAACTGAAAATGCTGTACAACCTTTAAGAGTTGCAATGGAATGTGGATATGCTCCATATAACTGGACACAACCAGATTCTTCTAATGGTGCAGTTAAAATTGCAGATTCAAATGATTATGCATTTGGTTATGATGTTATGATGGCAAAAATAGTTGCTGAAGGCTTAGGCCGTCCATTAGAAATTGTTAAATTAGGTTGGGATTCATTAGTACCTGCAGTACAATCGGGATCAGTTGATTGTGTTATTGCTGGTCAATCTCCTACCCCTGCTAGAAAAGAAATGGTTGATTTCACAGATCCTTATTATTATGCATCTGTTGTATGTATGACACTCGGTGATAGTGAATATGCAAGTGCTCAAGGTAAGAGTGATTTAAGTGGTGGATCTTGTACTAGCCAACTAGGTACACTTTGGTATGATACTTGTTTAACCCAAATTGAAGGAGCAAAAATGCTTCCAGCTCAAGAATCAGCACCAGCTATGCTAGTAGCACTTAACAGTGGAAGAGTTGATTTTATCTGTACTGATATGCCAACAGCTCAAGCTGCTTTAGTAGCTTATCCTAATATGAAAATCTTAAGTTTCGCTGGAAGTGATGATGACTTTGTTTTAAGTCAATCTGATATTGATATCAGTGTATCTGTATCAAAGAAAAATCCTGAATTAACAAAAGCTATAAATGTGATCTTAGCTACTATGGATGAAAATGATTACAATGAAATGATGGCACAAGCAATTGACGCTCAACCATTATCAAACTAAATAATAAATAAGGATATAAAGAAATTATAATGACTATTTCTGATATGAGTTTTCTACAACGCATGGTTTATATCGTGCAAACCTACAGTGGCTCTTTGCTCAAGGGCACAGGCGTTACAATGTCAATTGCTATCATTTGTACAGCCTTAGGTTGTCTAATTGGTTTTGGAGTTGGAATTGTACAAACAATCGAACTAAAGAAATCATCAAGCCCTATCAGCAGACTTTTAATTACGGGTGTAAAAGTTCTTTTATCCATTTATGTTGAGTTCTTTAGAGGAACCCCAATGATGTTGCAGGCTGCATTCATATTTTATGGTGCAAGCCAACTCTTTGGGATTAACATGGGAATGTGGAGTGCCGCTATATTGATTGTATCAATCAATACCGGTGCTTATATGGCAGAGACAGTTAGAGGTGGTATCCTTTCTGTCGATATTGGACAAACTGAAGGTGCTAAAGCCGTGGGTATGAATCACTTTCAAACCATGACAAGTATTATTTTACCTCAGGCTTTGCGCTTGATAATGCCTCAAATTGGTAACAACTTGATTATTAACATTAAAGATACTTGTGTATTATCAATCATCGGAACTGTTGAATTGTTCTTTACCTTTAAAAGTATATCGGGAGCTTTATATACCTACTTTGAAGCAGCTACTGTTACCTTGATTATCTACTTCTTTTTAACATTTACATGTTCAAAAATTATGAGATACATTGAAAGGAGAATGGATGGTCCTGAAAACTTTGATTTAGCAACAACTGATACATTAGCTTATACAAGTGGTATGAATTTAGCACATGGTTCAACAAGAGGAAGACTATAATGGGTGAAATATTAAATATTAAGCATTTATCAAAAACTTTTGGTACCAATGAAGTCCTGACTGATATAGATTTCAAAGTTAATACAGGTGATGTAACAACAATTATTGGTGCCTCAGGCAGTGGTAAATCAACACTTCTTAGATGTATTAATTTGCTTGAAACCCCAACATCAGGTGATGTTTTATTCCACGGTAATAAAGTAGATGACGGAGGAATAAGAGAGGAAACTTATAGAGCAAAGGTTGGAATGGTATTTCAATCATTTAATTTATTTAAAAATCACTCTGTATTAGGTAATTGCATGCTTGGACAGATTAGAGTATTAAAGAAAAGCAAAGCAGAAGCAAAAGAGCAGGCTATGAAATACCTAGAGAAGGTAGGAATGGCACAATATATCAATGCAAAACCATCCCAATTATCCGGGGGACAGCAACAGAGAGTAGCTATTGCTAGAGCAATGGCTATGGATCCTGAAATACTTTTATTTGATGAACCAACTTCTGCCCTAGATCCAGAGACTGTAGGTGAAGTATTACAAGTTATGAAAAAATTGGCTGATGAGGGGATGACCATGCTTGTGGTAACACATGAAATGTCTTTTGCTAGAGATATCTCATCTCATGTAGTTTTTATGGCAGATGGTAAAATCCAAGAAGAAGGAAGTTCTGATGAGATCTTTTATCATCCTAAAAGTGAAAGAACCAGAGAGTTCTTAACTCGTTTTAGAGATGAAAAATAATAAAAATAATAAATGAATTAAAATTTATAATAGAATAAGGGAGCAGTAAAATGCTTCTTTTTCTATTGTAAAATATATCTATAAAAATCTGAATAATTAACATAAAAAATAGGACTATTTTAATAGGGATAAAAGTTGATTTTCCATCTTTTTCTTAACAAATTTATCTAAATAAAAAATAATATAGTTTTCATCATTTTTTGATGAAAGTTGGATCGAAAATTCTCTCTCTTTTTAAGAGTTCTTTGTGAAAGGAATATATTCTTTATGCTGTTAAGAATTTTTTCAATATTCTATTTTCTATAAAATCTTTTTTTTAATATAAAA
>CAZJGS010000076.1:1265-9480 GCA_964545735.1 uncultured Spirochaetaceae bacterium | reverse complement strand
TACTTAAGTTTAATCGACTTAAAAGATCAAAATTCAGCTTTAAGAAAAACAGTTGTTCCAACTATTAAGGAGCAAATAGTATCTAAAGGTGAAGCAGAAGATCCATTAGCTGAAGGTCATACTTCTCCTGTAGAGGGAATTGTTCATCGTTATCCAGATAGAGTATTATTTTTAACCACAGGTTTTTGTTCCGTTTATTGTAGATATTGTACCAGATCTCATATGGTTGATGGCCACACTCAAAGTATGAAACAACATTGGCCTAAAGCTATTGATTATATTAGAGAACATAAGGAAATTCGTGACGTCATTATTTCAGGGGGAGACCCTCTAACGCTTAGTGATGGTGAAATTGATTATTTACTATCTCAATTGAGTGCAATAGAGCACATAGAAATGCTTAGAATTGGAACTAAAGTTCCAATGGTGCTTCCTATGCGTATAACAGAAAATTTATTAAACATATTTAAAAAAGATAAACCATTATATTTAAGTATTCATGCGACTCATCCTGATGAAATTACAGTTGAATCCAGCCGTGTTATTAACGCTATAGCTGATAGTGGTGTTGTTATGGGCTCTCAAACAGTTTTACTAAAAGGTGTAAATGATAATGTAGAGGTTATGGCTTCTTTAATGCACAAATTATTAAAGGTTAGAATTAAACCATATTATCTATTCCAATGTGATCCTATTATTGGATCAAAACACTTTAGAACCACTGTGGCTAAAGGCCAAGAGATCATTCATGGACTTAGAGGTTTTACAAGTGGTTATGCAATACCTCAATATGTAATTGATGCACCTAAAGGTGGGGGAAAAGTACCTATTTTACCTAACTACTATAAGGGGCGAGATAAAGATAATCTATATCTTTATAACTATGAAGGAAAAGTTTACGCATACCCAGATGCTGAGGATGAGAATGATGAATAGGAAAAAAACTATTGGAATTACTTATGATTTAAAAGATGACTATCTTAAGATGGGCTTCAGTAGTGAAGTAGTAGCTGAATTCGATAGTATTGAGACAATCAATGCTATCGATGAAGCATTAGTTAATTATGGCTATAATACAATTAGAATCGGCAATATTTACTCTCTAGTTAAGTTCTTAGCAGCTGGTAGAAAAGTTGATTTGGTATTTAATATTTGTGAAGGGTTATATGGGTCCTCAAGAGAGGCTCAAGTGCCATCTCTACTTGAAGCTTACAACATTGATTGTGTATTTTCAGGTGCATCAGCTCTTACTACTACTTTAAATAAAGCAATTGCGAAAACACTTATTGCAAAAGCTGGTTTAAAATCAGCAAGATTTGCTGTAATTGAGAGTGAAGAAGAGATTGAATATATTGATATACCGTATCCTTTATTTGTTAAACCTCTATTTGGGGGCACAGGCCAAGGTATTAGTAGTAAATCAATTGTTAATAATTACTCTGAACTAAAAGCTGAAATTAATAGACTACTTGAAATCTATACTCAACCTATCCTCGTTGAAAAATACTTAGAGGGAAGAGAATTTACCGTGGGTATTTGTAGGTAATGGTAAAAATGCTAGAGCAATAGCTACCATGGAAATTATAGTTAACCCAGATTAGTGATAAAGGGGTATATTCCTATACAAATAAAAGCAATTACAAAGACGTAGCCAAATATTCTTTAGTTGATGGTATTATAAAAGCTAAAGCAGAAGAATTAGCTCTCTCCTGTTATAAAGTACTTGATTGTAGAGCTGCTTCAAGAATTGATTTAAGTATGGATAAAAAAGGTAATCTTTACTTCTTAGAAGTTAACCCTCTAGCGGGGTTAAATCCTATTGATTCAGATTTGCCTATTATGTGTGGATTAAAGGATATGGAATATCAAAGATTGATTGATTCAATTATGGATAGTGTTAATTTTAGATTAGCAAAGTTATAAAAAATGCAAAAAATATTAATATTTGTTGATCAAGTCTCTCAAACTCCTACTAAAGATGAAATAGATACTCGAAGAGAAGCACAAGAGATTAAAAACGCTTTACTAACTTTAGGATATGATCCAATCACATCCTTCTTTTCACTAAACTTAGAAAAAAATATAGAAATACTTAAATCAGAAAATTGGGCCCTTGTTTTTAATTTGGTTGAAACTTTAAATAGTAATATTATGATTCATATAGCACCACTTTTGTTTGAGCTTTATAATATGAAATATAGTGGGGGCCATAGCCAAGCACTATTTATAACTAGTGATAAAGGTTATGCAAAGAAAGCTTTTATTGATGCTAAAATAAGAACTGCAGATTACTACTCTAAAAACTCAAAAAGAGTATCTAAAACTTTAATTGGTAGAGATGTAATTGTAAAACCCATAAATGATGAAGCATCAAGTGGAATCACGGATTTATCCATTATGAAGTTTAGTAGTGCACAAGAAATAAAAAACTATATAAAATTTCATGAAACTTTATTTGTAGAAGAATATATTAAAGGCAAAGAGTATAATGTTTCAGTGATGAAAATTGATGGTAAAATCACAGTACTTCCAATTGCTCAAATGCAATTTATTGACTTTCCTGCCTCTAAACCAAAAATTCTTAATTACAGTTCTAAATGGGATGAAGACTCTTTTGAATATAAGCATACCTCTAGAACTTTTGATTATAGTGATAGTTCATTAATGATTGAATTGAGAGAAATAACACAATAGTGCTACTCTTTATTCTCAACTAAAGGATACATGAGAGTTGATTTTAGAGTCGATGAGAATTCAATTCCATATGTATTAGAGGTCAATGTTAATCCTTGTATATCAAGTGACAGTGGCTTTGTAGCTGCAGCAGAAGAATATGGTATGAGTTATAATGATTTGATCAAAACCATCATAAAAGGTGAATTAAGTGAACAGTTATAATATTAGATGTACACCTATAGAATCTGATATAAAAAGAGTCAAAGAAATACTAGAAGAATCAAAATTCTTTAGTGATAATGAAGTTACTATGGGAGTTTCTCTAGTAAGGACGAGACTTAATAATTCTAAAAATTGTAGCTATAAGTTTGTATTTATAGAAAAAGACGAGACTGTTGTGGGATACTCCTGTTATGGTTTTATTGAAGGAACAAAAAAATCCTATGATATTTATTGGATAGCCGTAGATCAAACATATAAAAGAAGTGGATATGGCTCTGTATTACTAAAGACTACAGAGGAAGCTATTAAAAATAATGGCGGACAAAATGTCTATATTGAAACTTCCTCAACACTAAAATATTTACCAACTAGAAAATTCTATATTGATGCGGGGTATAAAGTGGCTGCTGAAATTAAAGACTTTTATGATGTTAATGATAATAAGGTGATATATAGCAAGAGCCTTTAAAGCTACTTATAAGCTTTTTATTTTCAATATAAAAAAGATATGAAACTTGTTGATGTAAAAAGTTAAAACAGCTATTTAGGCTTTGATTGAAGCTTAGGTTACTTACATTCTAAAAGTAAAAAATTTAATTTAAAAAGTACAGTTATCTAATTGATATTAAGTGTAAAAGTAACGATATAATGGTATTTTCTTGACATATACCTATTTAAGAGTTAGCCTAATGGTATTGCATGGGTATAATAAATTTTATTAATAATTTTAATTGTTTATTATTCCTTAGTTTTTGTAGGAGGAAACTGTATGAAAAAAGTATTTGCTATTGTTACCATTGCAGCACTTGTAATGGGCTCTATTTTTGCTTCAGGAGCTAAAGAAGCTTCAACAATGTCTTCAGTAGATGAAAACAAAGTTACTCTTAATTCTAATACACCAAAAGGTGATTTAGAAATATTCTCATGGTGGGCTGGTGATGAAGGTCCTGCACTTGATGCTTTAATAGTTGATTTTAAAGGTGATTATCCTGAAGTTAATTTAATTAATGCTACAGTAACCGGTGGTTCTGGTGTTAATGCTAAGGCTGTATTAAAGACTAGAATGTTAAATAATGATCCTCCAGAATCATTTCAAGTTCACGCTGGACAAGAATTGATTGGAACTTGGGTTGATGCTGATAGAATGTTAGACTTAACACCTTTATTTGAAGATCAAGGTTGGTTGAACATATTCCCTTCAGACGTTATTGAATTAATCGGAACTGATGATGGAATTTGGTCTGTACCAGTTTGTGTACATAAATCTAACGTTATGTGGTATATTCCTTCTAATCTAAAAAAATGGGGCGTAAAAGTTCCAAAAACTTTAGACGAATTCTTTGCAGTTGCTGAAGTTTTACAAGCAAAAGGTATTGTTCCTTTATCAATGGGTACAACATGGACAGCTGTAGAAAACTGGGAAAATGTTGCATTAGCTACTCTTGGTGTTGCTGATTATAATAAACTTTGGAATGGTGAATTAGCTTGGACAGATCCTAAAGTAGTAGAGGTTTGGGAAAATTTTGGTAAGTTATTAGACTATACTAATAAAGATGCTGCTTCTCTTTCATGGCAACAAGCAACTGATATGGTTGTTGGTGGACAAGCTGCCTTTAACTTCATGGGTGACTGGGCTGCTGGTTATATGATGACAACTTTGAAATTGGCTCCTGGAACTGGTTTTGGTTGGGCTAATACTCCTGGTACTACAGGCGCTTTCCAATTCTTATCTGATAGCTTTGGTATTCCAAAAGGATGTTCAAACCAAGATGCTGCAGTTGCATGGTTAAAAGCTTGTGGATCTAAATCAGGACAAGATGCTTTTAATCCATTAAAGGGATCTATTCCAGTAAGAACAGATGCTGATATGAGTCTATATAGTGCTTATTCAAAGTCTGCTGCTGATAATTTTGCTAACGATGATATTGTTGGTTCTTTAGCTCATGGTGTTGTAGCCAATGAAGGTTTCATGAATGATTTTAATGCTGTATTAGAAAGATTCAATGAAAGCAGAGATGCTAAATCTGCTGCACAGGCTAGTAAAGAAATTGCTGTATCTAATAATATGGCTAACTAAAAATTAGTTTTATTAATCCTGGCGGCTTTAATATAAAGTCGCCAAATTTATTATAAGAGGATTTTATGAGCAAAAAAAATAGCAGAGAGAAGCTTTATTCAGTCTTGATTTTACTTCCATCTATAATTTTGGTAAGTATTTTTGTTTATGGTTTTATTGGCACTACTATATATTCCTCTATGACTGACTGGAAAGGAATGAGTGCAAATCCTGTAAAAAACTTTATTGGATGGGATAATTATAAAACACTTTTTACCAGTTTTATACAAATTGGATTTCGCCAAGATCTTGTAAATACAGTTTTTTATACGCTAATATTATTATTTGGAACTTTAATATTAGGATTATTTTTGGCTATTTTGTTAGATAGACAAGTACGTTATGAAGCAGTTTATAGGACAATTTTTCTTTATCCCATGGCATTATCATTTATTGTTAGTGGAACAGTATGGAGATGGCTTTTAGCCCCTTCAGGTGGATTAAATGTCATACCTACCTGGTTTGGAGGAGAAAAAGGAACTTTTCAATGGATAAGTAGTAAAGTACAAATTTTGCAATTCAATTGGCAAAATATTTTTCAAATAATTTCTGCATTATTATTAGTTATTTTTATTTTTGTATTAATTTCGTCAATAAAAAGTGGAAACAAAAAAGAAAAAATAAAATATTCTATTATTTGTGGTTTTTTTGCTTTGTTTACTTTTGTTGTATTACCATTACTTCCTCCACCTTTAGCTGAAAAAGAAATGCACGGCTTTAACTTAGCTACAATTGGAATTATTTTTGCTGGAGTTTGGCAGTATTCAGGTTATGCTATGGCTCTATATTTAGCTGGTTTAAGAGGTCTATCTGGAAGTATAAGAGAAAGTGCAAGATTAGATGGTGCTAATGAATTTATGTATTATTGGAAAATAGCAATTCCCAATCTAAGACCAATTACAATGAGTGCGGTTGTTATTATGGCTCATATTTCTTTAAAAATGTTCGATTTGATATATGCAATGGCTGGAACTGATAATGAATTTACAGGCCACCCATCGGTAAGAATGTATACAACTACCTTTAGAGCAAATAAGTTTGCTTTAGGAAGTGCTATGGCAGTAATCTTATTTTTATTTGCTGCATTGTTTATTATTCCATATATCATCAGATCTCATAAAGAGAGGGGTTAATAATGAAAACAAGTTTACAAAAAAAGAGAACAAAAAAAATTATATATTATGTAGTAATTATATTAATTAGTATAACATTTTTGATTCCAATTTATATGGCTTTTATTACCTCTCTAAAAGGAAGAGCTGAAATCAATTTAGCAACGGCCTGGAAATTGCCAAAAAAGATTACTTTTGTTGGGTATACTAATGCAATTACGACTTTAGGACCATATCTAAAAAATAGTATAATTTTAACAGTATCAGCTACCGTTATTTCTTCATTTTTAGGTGCAATAAATGGTTATATTTTTTCAAAAAATAAATTTAAAGGAAGTGAATTAATTTTTACTTTAATGTTATTCGGTATGTTTATACCTTATCAAATAATCTTGATTCCTTTATTTACTGCACTAAGAACTTTGCATTTTACTGGATTAAAAGGTTTAATTTTGGCTCATGTTGTTTATGGAATTCCAATAGTAACTATGCTATTTAGAAATTTCTATGATCAAATACCCAATTCTATATTAGAATCAGGCAGAATTGATGGAGCGAATTACTTTACTGTTTTTACAATGTTAATATTACCGCTTTCAATTCCTTCTTTCGTTGTTGTCGGAATTTGGCAATTTACTCAAATATGGAATGAATTTCTTTGGGCTATATGTCTTACAAGTCAGGAGACTAATCCAATTACAGTAGGTTTGTCACAATTATCTGGGGGACAAGCTGTAGCTTGGAATGATTCTATGGCTGGAGCAATTATATCTGCAATTCCAGTCTTGTGTATTTATATTTTCCTAGGCAAGTATTTTATTCAAGGTCTTTTATCAGGATCGGTAAAAGGTTAATAAAATAATACTATTACTTTAAATATTTAGGGTTCTAGAGTCAATAAATTATAATCTGTAATTTATTGGCTTTAGAGACCTTATTTTAGGTTTACACACAATATATAAACAAGGATTTAAAAGATTGATATACCATAGGTATTAAATTTTGATTGCTTTTAAGTATTTCACAGGTTGTTTTTATCATCAAAATTTTTTAATAAGCTATTAATATACCATTTCCCCATGATGTTGACAGGTTGAGGAACTTCTACAATTACGGCCTTTTCAAAGTTGAAATCTTTTTGTAATACTTTAGTTATGAAATTTTCACAAACACTAAATTTTTGAAATTCAAGTATTTCTTTTTTATAAATTGTATCTCCTATTAGTGAAATTTCTACAGGGTTTCCATTCTTTGGTAAGAATAAAACAGAAAGCTGCTCATACTCTTTAGCCCAAATTGTAATATTGTTTTCTAGAGTTTCAAATCCTCTAAAATCAACTAAACATTGAATAGAGGTTTTAACTTCTTCAGGTGACATCTCAACTTGTTTAGGCAATCTCTCAACGCCTTTAGAATCTGCTTTTATTAAAAAATCCAAATAACCTTTATCAAGAGCTTGATAGGTCAACTTTGTAAATCTTTTATAATTATCTTCATTTGAAAGGTTGGAATTATTAGTTGAAATTATAGCGCAATCAAAATTTTCAAGTTTATTATTTAAGATAGAAATACCATCTTTAATATTCTTAGTGAAATTTCTTCTTTCTTTTAATAATTCAGCTCGTTTAGCTTTTCCTACTCTGTCATTCTTTTTTTTGTGCTTTACAAGCCTCTCATCGTTTTCTTTTTGCATCTTTGTTAGAGATGCTTCTACTGTTTTATCATGTGTTTTCATAATTTCACCTATTTCCTTTGAGAAATTGTAATCAATATAACAAATTAAATTACAAGATTTATCCATTTCTTTTTTTAATAAAAGTTTTCTTGTTTGTTTTATAACTAAATTAATAATATTCTTTTGTATAGTAAGTTGTCAAATAAATATGGGCATTATTTATTTCTTTTGAGTATTTACCAGGTATGATAAGATTTGGTTTCAAGCAAATTAAATTCTAGCTATAATAAAGAGCAAAAGAGTAAACAAAAATATTTTAAATAAGCTTTTGAATAATTTACAAATAGCTATTATTTGATATATAATTTTAGAAAAATACATAGTTTATGCTATAGCTATAAGTTTAAACTTAAT
>CAZJGS010000076.1:0-1165 GCA_964545735.1 uncultured Spirochaetaceae bacterium | reverse complement strand
AATGTATTAATAACTGGTGCAACTGGAAATGTTGGGCTTGAAATAATTTCCATACTTAAAGAGTTACAACAACCGATTAATCTTGCTTCTGGTGTAAGAGATATAACCAAAGCTAAAAGAAATTTCCCTATATTAGAAGATATAAAATGTGTTGAATTTGATTTTGAAAAAGAATCTACTTTTGATTCTGCTCTTGATAATATAGATATAATATTCTTATTGCGCCCACCTCATATTGCAGATATAAAAACCTATTTTGAACCTTTAATCTGTAAAATTTTTGACAAAGGAATTAAGAAAATAGTTTTTTTTGTCAGTTCAAGGAGCAGAGAAAACAACAGTAATACCACACAGAAAAATTGAATTACTTATACTAAAATACAATATTGATTATATCTTTATGCGCCCAAGTTATTTTATGCAAAATTTGACTACTACTTTAAATAAGGAAATTAAAGAGGAAAAAACAATTACTCTTCCTTCTGGAAAGGGAAAATTCAATTGGATCGATATTGCAAATATTGCAGAGCTTGGAGCAAAATTCATTTCTGAATTTGATACGTACAAAAATAATGCCTATACAATATCTGGCAGAGAAAATTTAAATTTTGGTATTGTTGTTAAAAGAATAAACACAATTTGTAAATCAAATATTAAATTTGAGAGTGTAGGGCCAGTAAAGTTCTATTTCAAAAAAAAGAAAGAAGGATTTCAAAGAGGTTTGATAATGGTAATGCTAGTACTACACTTTTTACCAAGAATACAGAAAGAGCCAGAGATTGTAAGCACTTATAAAGATATTTTTAAGAGAGACCCTAATAGCATTGATTTCTTTATTGAGCATAATAAGGATAAATTTATCTAATTTCAGCTTTGAGTATTCAGTAAAAACTAAAGTATTTTTTCATGATAGTGTCTATTCTCAAAGAAAAAGCTTATAATGATAAACAAGAGGCAAAAAATGAATGGAAATTCGCGTATAGATATAAAAGCAGGCTTAAAAGTAGCAGTCATTCTCAAGGCAGATCAGCGTAGTGGCACATTAACAGAGGGCGTGGTTAAGGATATTCTCACCAATTCTCCAAATCATCCCCATGGCATAAAGGTAAGACTTGAATCAGGCTTAGTTGGTAGGGTTGCTAAGATACTTTAGAATATCCCTAGA
>CAZJGS010000075.1:0-12536 GCA_964545735.1 uncultured Spirochaetaceae bacterium | reverse complement strand
ATATTAAAAGAAATTACAATAACTGCTATACGGTATCAACCATACCTAGTGTTATGCCGAAGGCGAGACTTGAACTCGCACGTCCTAAAGGACAAGGGATTTTAAGTCCCTTGTGTCTACCAATTCCACCACTTCGGCGATGTTCTTAAACTATCAAAAAAACACCCTCTGCGTCAACTAGTTTATTAAAAAAAATATCATTATATTTACTAATAAAAATAATTCTTTTATTGAACAACAATTAACTGAATTTATTACAATAAGATGGGGTTAATTTACAATGTATCTTCTTACTAAAACCATTATTTATTGCTTTATAACCGTTAAAAACATTTTATAAGGCTTTTTAGCTAATAGACTATGGGGAATTCCTACAGGAAGAACTATTAAATCTTCATTAGTTAAATTATAATCATCTTTGTCAATTTTAATTAACACATCCCCTTCTAGAGAAATAACTAAAGCATCACCTGAAGCTGCATGTGTATTTAGTCCTTGCCCCTCATCTAAGGATAATAGAGTTAAACTTAGAATATCAAGCTGAAAAAGCACCTTACTTGCTACAGAATTCTTAACAAAGGCTACTTCATCAGAAAGCTTTTTATTTTCTTTATTATTTAAATTTTTAAGCTTATTCTCAATTTTAATACTATAAACAAACACAATAGATGGCTCTATTGCTAATAAATGAACCTCTTGACCCTTTTCTACTGTTTTATATTCTTGTACTTTTACACTCTCTTTAGCTATTTCAAGATTCCCTTTTGCCACAAAATATAAAGTATCATAAAGAGCTTTTTGGCTGCTTATCTCTTCACCCTTATCAAAAGAAAAGACTTCAAGAGTAAAAGAATCATTATCAGCTAAGTTTGAGCTAACAATTTGGGAGTTAAAGATATCTATAATTTTATCAGTTTTATAGATCTTAGCTTTTTCTATATTTTTTATGTAATTCATATTGCTCCTACTGGTGTACCCATTTAATCTTTAAAATTGGGTATTAACAAAAACCTTTTTAAAAACTTATTCGAGTAATTTTAAATTAGCCTTGATTAACTTTACATATCCTAATATTAATAATGCAGCAATAAAAAGTCAATTATCCCTACTAAATTAGTAGGAAATAAGATTCATAATTTATTACTCAAGGCTTTTATTTTTAAGCAATAACAAATACACTTATAAAAAAAGAGAAAAATTATGGCTAAATATAACAAAGAAGAAAGAGAAGAAATTTTAAAACAAGCAACAGTAGCAAAATGTGAATACACTGATTCACATTTCCATACAACTGAAATAATGAAAAAAGGTATTGATATAGATCAATTGTTAACAGATTTACAAGATAATAATTATCTAGCCTTAGATATTGGAATTGATGAAAAGGATATTGAAGATAGATATAACCTTTTAAAAAAATATGACAATATTCATCTTAGTACTGGCGTTGGTCCTTGGGGTGTTGGGACTAAGGTTCAACATGATAAAAAACTAAATGTATTAGAAAAGAATATTAAGAATTATCCAATAAAAGCTATTGGTGAAATTGGATTGGACAATCACTGGAATTATGGAACAAAAAAACTTCAGGCTGATTTGTTTGAGGGACAGATTGCACTAGCAAATCACTACGAACTTCCAGTAATAATACATAATAGAGAAGCAGACACGGACATACTAAAAACAATTAAAAATATGAAATTCAGTAAAAATGGTATAATACACTGCTTTTCAGCAGATTTAAAATTTGCAAAAATTGCATTAGATAGAGGCTTTTATATATCTTTTGCAGGTACTATTACTTATAAAAATAATAATAGCTTGAGAGATGTATTAAAATATGTACCACTGGATAGATTACTTCTTGAAACAGATTCACCCTATTTAACAGCCGAACCCTTTAGAGGTAAGATTAATACACCTTTATTAATACCTTTAGTATATCAAGCTGCAGCAACTATTAAAAAAGTTGAGATTTCAGATCTCTGCTCAAACGTAAGAAAAAATTTATTAAACCTGCTTGCAAGTTCTTAAGTTTAGTGCTTAAAACAATAGTATTATCATTGTAATTTTTTTTATCCAGCAAAGGGGTTAAGTCCTCATATATAATATAGTGAAGGCTATTGAGTGGAACACTCAAAGCTTGATAGGCTTCAACATTATAATTGATATTATTTTCAATTTTATTAAAATAGGAGATTAAGGTTGTTCCTGTAGAAACAACTTCTACACTCTCCTCTTTGTTGATTTTATCGACTATTTCATAGGCTTTTTGCTCAAGTTCATTACCTTTAAGATTTATTTTTGTTAAACCTTCAACTCCAAAAATTAATTCAAAAGCTTTTGCTTTTGTAGAACTAGTTGGCCAGTCTTTGCTACTAAGCAAGTAAACATTTTGTTTTTCTATCTTTAGTTGTTCTGCTAATTTTTCAAACCCACTTAAATAATCTCCACTTGCATTTAGTATTTCACCAACGCAGGATTTATCAATTGTTACAAAGGGATTTGTAAACTCAAAATCATCATCGCGGCAATAAAGCATAGAAATATAGGGGGATAAAATGATCATAGAGTTTTCTCTATAGTTATATTCTCTCCATTCTCCATTGCTTAGTTCATCTACAACATAAACAATTTTGTTGTTATTTAATAAAGCTTTATATTTTAATGTTGTTTTTTGGTAATCAATTGTTGTTTTATAATAAATAGAGTCTGTTACTAAATAAATAGGCACTCTAGTATAATAAAGCACTTGTAACAATGAAAACATAATAATAATTGCAACAATGAACCAAATAAAAAACTTTTTGAATTTATTTTTCATAAAAAAACAGTACCAAGAGTAAATTCATTGGTCAATACTAATGCTATGTTGTTGACCGAAACGCAACAAATATATACCATTGTATTGAAAATAAAACCAAATTTACAAGGGGTAATAAACAATATGACTTCATACAAAGACCTAGGTTTAGTAAACACAACAGCAATGTTTAAAAAAGCAGTAAAGGGTGGCTATGCTATTCCAGCTTACAACTTTAACAACATGGAACAGTTACAAGCTATAATTAAAGCTTGTGTAGAAACAAAATCACCTGTTATCTTACAAGTATCAAAAGGTGCTAGAGATTATGCTAACATCAACTTACTAAGAAATATGGCACGTGGTGCAACAGAGTATGCTCATGAACTTGGCCACGATATTCCTGTTGTTCTTCACTTAGATCATGGTGATAGTTTTGAAACCTGTAAAGAGTGTATCGATAATGGTTTCTCTTCAGTAATGATTGATGGCTCACATTTTCCATATGATGAAAATGTTGCACTAACCAAAAAAGTTGTTGAATATGCACACAAATTTGATGTAACAGTAGAAGGCGAATTAGGTGTTCTAGCTGGTATTGAAGATGATGTTGTAGCTGAGCACTCAACTTATACACAACCTGAAGAAGTAATTGACTTTGTTAGCAAAACAGGTGTTGATTCATTAGCAATTTCTATTGGAACAAGCCATGGTGCAAACAAATTCAAACCAGAACAATGTACTCTCAATAAAGAGGGTGTATTAGTACCACCTCCACTACGTTTCGACATTCTTTCTGAAATTGAAATACAACTTCCAGGATTCCCTATCGTACTTCATGGATCTTCATCTGTACCAAAAGTATATGTTGATATGATTAATGATAACGGTGGTTCATTGAAAGATAGCGTTGGTATCCCAGAAGAACAACTAAGAAAAGCAACTAAGAGTGCTGTTTGTAAAATTAATATTGATAGTGACGGCCGCCTAGCTATGACTGCTACAATTCGTAAGGTTTTAAATGAAAAACCAGGCGAATTTGACCCAAGAAAATATCTAGGACCAGCTCGTGAAGCTTTAAAACAAATGTACATGTACAAGAATATTAATGTTCTAGGAAGCGCTAACCAAGGTTAGTAATAAAGATTATTTCACCATCCTATTGCTTAAATGGGGTGGTTTTTTTGTTGTTTTTCAAAATAAAACAACACTCATGATTTGACTCAATTTAATCGCTATGATAGTATAATTAGAGATATCAAAATATTTGATATAAATTTCGTAATTTAATTGTGTTTTACAGAGTAATGCACAGGGAGTTAGATGGCTATAAAGGATTTACGGATTAATAAACAAATCCGCGCGAAGGAAGTTTTTGTAATTGATACAGAAGGTGAACAAAAAGGTGTAATGAGAACATATGATGCAATTAAACTTGCTGATGAAGTTGGATTAGATTTAGTTGAAGTTTCCCCAAATGCCAACCCTCCTGTTTGTAAAATACTAGATTTTGGCAGATATCGCTATGAACAAGAAAAACGTTTACGCGAAGCTAAGAAAAATCAAACTATTATCAAAATGAAAGAAATTAGAATGCAACCAAAGATTGAACGTCATGATTTGGTAACAAAAAGTAAGTTCATTGGTGAATTCTTAACCGAAGGTAATAAAGTAAAAGTTTCAATTCGATTTCGTGGCCGTGAGCTAGCTCATACAGAATTAGGTAAAGTTGTTTTAGATAAAATCTTAAACGAAATAACCGAAATGGGCATTATTTATAACATCGATCGTCGTCCTATGATGGAAGGCAAAATGATGAGTATGATTATTAGTCCACAAAGAATTAACAAAATAAAGCGTTCGTAGAACGTATAAATTAAAGCAGCTGCAAGGGGAAGTCTTGTTCCTTGTGAGCGCAAAAGAGGTATACAATGCCAAAGATGAAAACAAGAAAATCCGCTGCAAAGCGGTACAAGGTTACCGGTTCTGGTAAAGTCCTGTATAAAAAACAAGGACTTCGCCATATTCTCACCAAAAAATCTACAAAACGTAAAAGATCTTTACGTCATGCAGGTATTTTAAGCAAAGCAGAAGCAAAAAAAGTAAAAGTTTTGCTTCCTTATAGTTAAGAGAGGAGTGAGAATATGCCAAGAGCAGTAGATGGAACCAAACGTAAAGACAGAAGAAAGAAGATCCTTAAGCAAGCTAAGGGATACTACGGCCGTAGAAGCACCAACAATCGTGTAGCAAAAGATGCTGTTGCAAAAGCAGGTCAATATGCATATCGCGGTCGTAAAGAAAGAAAAAGAGATTTCCGTAAATTATGGATTGCCAGAATTAACGCTGCAGTTCGTGCTGAAGGAATTTCTTATTCACAATTCATCCACGGCTTGAATATAGCTGGTATTGCTATTAACCGTAAAGCTTTATCAAACATGGCAATTGAAGATAAAACATCTTTCAAAAGTCTTGTTGATAATGTTAAAGAAGCTTTAGCTAACTAAAGATAGGAGTTTCGATGGACGCAAAACTACTTAAAGCAAATATGAGTAAGCTAGAAGAAAAGGTTTTAAAAACAAAAGCTTTTATCAATGTTTTAAACAAGGATAAAGTTAAACTTCAAGAACTAAATACTGAAATAAATGTACAATTAAATACAGTTCAAGAAGAGTTTAAAACCTTAGAAGGTGTTTATCAAGAGTTGGTTACTGAACACGACAAACTCAAGATGGATTACACTTTTGCTAATAGTAGAGTTGTTGAGTTAGAGCAATATGTTGATGAATACAAAGACAATTCAGAACAATTAGCTCAAAGTATTGCAAGGTCCCTCGATACCCTTGATGAAATTGAAGGTCTTGAAGAGATTGAATTACTAGATAATCTAAATGAAGAACTCATCGCTGCTGAAGGTTTTGGTAGCGCTAGTTCACAAGAAAGTGATTTTCTTGATTTAGAAGACTTGGAAGACAATTAATTCTACCTTTATTCTTTTGAATTTTGCACAATAGATTCCTTTGAGAATCAAATAAGACGAACTTTTTAGTTCGTCTTTGTTTATACCCTTTTTGATTACTTTTTATATAAAATTCACAATACCTGATTATTTAAGCGTACCCCTTGAAATATATCTATCTTTTGTTTATTCTCGCTTAAGTAAAACAATAAAGAATGGTCTTTAAACTTTTATAATGATGGTGTACACTTTGTATACCTTAATATGATTAATCGGTGATGTGAATGAGAGCGCATGTCTCTTGGCTCAACATAAATCATTGGGATTCGGAATAGCTATACTGCATTGCTCCCTACCTTTGGGTTTCGGGAACAGAATTTATAGCCTAACTAGTTTCCCCCTTGAACCACTAGGTTCAAGAGCGTGCTCTATCCACATCACCTTCTTATATTCATGAGGACAATTTATGAGCAACAAAGAAAAATTAAAAGGCATAGTATATATTAGCCTTCCAGAAAGTTTTATAAAACAAATTGAAAACTTTCAAATCAATCCATCAATTTCAATTCCAGTACAACTACCTGATGGCGAAACTACTATTAAAAATGAACAAATCACAATTGAAAGAATTGTTGCAGCAATGATTAAGATTGTGGCCTGGGATTCTGATAATAAACACTTTGATTATTATAGAGATTTTATTCTCGCAGCTCAAAATGATGCAGTAAACCAATTAAATATAGCTGCTATTGCTAAAGAAAAGGCTGGTGATTTTGACTTTAGTGAAGAATTATTTATTGCGGTAAATAATCTAGCTCCACAACCAGCTTCATTTATTAATTTAGCAACTCATTATTCATCCCAAGCTGCTAAGTTAAAAGACACCTCACAAACAGAATATGATTTCTACCAACAAAAAGCTTTTGAAACTTTAAATGAAGGCTTAAAGAAATATGAAGATAATCCCGATTTACTTTGTGAAATAGGATATTTTCATATTTATCAAAATAATATAGAAGCAGCTCGAGACTCTTTAGAACAATATACAAAACTTGCTGATAATTCTGATAAAAGAAAAGAGCAGGTAAATAAAATGTTAAAAGATATAAATCTTAAAATCACAGATGATGCTAAATTACTACAAGCATATGATGAAATTAATCTTTGTAATGAAGATAAAGCTATAGCACTTCTTGATGAATTTATTAAAACGAATCCAGATGTTTGGAATGCTCATTTCTTTAAAGGTTGGGCTCTAAGAAGACAAGAAAAATTTATACAAGCTAAACCTTGTTTCCTTGAAGCACTAAAACTTGGTGAATGTAATAGTGAAATTTATAATGAATTAGCTATTTGTGCACTTGAAGAAGGTCAAAGAGAATTATCCTTATTCTATTTGGATACAGCAATTGATTTAGAACCTGATAATATTACACTATTAACAAATTATGCTTTATTAAATCTTGAAGATAAAGATTATGACAAAGCTCGATATTTATTAGAAAAAGCTAGAAATTTAGATGAAAAAGATCCTTTGGTACTTCATTTAATAGAAAAATATTGTGAAGCTACCGGTGAAGTATTGTCAAATCCTATTGTAGAAGAAGTTGTTGCTGATGTTAAAACTGAAAATGACGAAGATGATGATGATCCAATAATCGCCCAAATCTAAAGGATGTCTATATGCAATTTATTAGCCATAATGAAAAAGAAACTATAGCTATTGGGAAAGAAATTGGAGCAATGTGTAAAGAGGGAACTGTTATATCTCTAAGAGGAAGTCTTGGAGCTGGTAAAACTGTAATAGCGAAAGGTATTGCTCAATATCTAAAAATTGAGGACGCTATAGTATCCCCTACTTTTACAATAATTCAAGAATATGATGGCACTCTGCCCTTATATCATATGGATTTGTATAGAATTTCTGGTTGTGATGAGTTTGAAATGTTAGGTGGAGAGGAAATGCTTTACGGCAAGGGTGTTACTTTGATTGAATGGTCAGAAAAGATTGAAGAGATGTTACCCGATAATACTATTTTTGTAGAATTAATAATTAAAGATAATCTTGATAGACTAATCACCCTTAAAGAAAGCAAGTAAGGACAATAAATGAATATTTTAGCTGCTGATACAAGTACAAACACCTTATATTTATGTTTATTAACAGACACGAGTAAAGCATCAATTAGTTTAACTGGTGGCATGCAACATAGTGAAAACTTAGTGCCAAAAATTATAGAATTAACAAAAAGTCTTGATTTAAAGTTAACTGATTTAGACTTACTTGTTTGCACCAAAGGCCCAGGATCTTTCACAGGTCTTAGAATAGCTATGAGTGCCTTAAAGGGAATAGCCTTTGCTAGTAGCACTCCTCTAGTAGCTATTGAAACAAATAAATTATTAGCAAGTCCAGTTTCATTTTTTGATAGTACTGTTTTAACAGCTATCGATGCTAGAAAAAAAAGATATTACATTTCCCTATTTAAAAACAATGAAAGGCTTACTAAAGATTTAGATATTGATGAAAATGAAACTATCAATTTACTCAAAAATGAGACAAAAATATTAATTACGGGACCCGATTCAAATAAATTTTATGAAAAACTAAAAGCTGTATCAATATTTGAAAAACTTCCTAATTTAGAGATTTTAGTTGATGAGGCAAAATATGATTTAGCCTATCATCTAGCACTTCTTGGTCAAAAAGAATTTATAGAAAATGGTCCAGCCCCTATTGGTTTTGGTCCCTCATATATTAGAAAAAGTGATGCCGAAATCGCTTTGGACAATAAAATTAAAACCCATAACGCTTAAAAATCATCTAATATTGTTATTGTATAAAACCGCTTAAGTTTTAAAATTTGAGGGGTTTCTTTATTTGTTAACTCTTATGTGACTTAGTAACTTTCTTTTTACTCTTACATTGTTTATATTAATTATATATTCAATTTCAAAATGAGGATTTAAAATGATAAAAACTGATATTTTAATAATTGGTGGTGGTGCTGCAGGTCTTTCTGCTGCTCAATATGCTGCTAGAGCCGGTAGAACTGTACATTTAGTTGAAAAATTAGCAACTGGTGGTCAATTTATGTATATTGATAAAATTGAAAATTATCCAGGCATTCTCGAACCTGTTTCTGGTTTTGAAGTTGCAGAGAGAATGCAAAAACAAGCTGAAAATTTTGGAGCCCATATTATTTATGATGAATTCGTATCCTTTGAAAAAAAGGATGATAAATTCTTTGTTAAATTGAAAGATGAAAAATTGGAAGCTGATGCACTTATTTGGGGAACTGGAGCAGTTCACAGACATCTAGATATACCAGGGGAAGAAGAATTTGCAGGCAGAGGCGTTTCATACTGTGGAACCTGTGATGGACCTTTCTTTAGAGGCAAAAAAATCATTGTAATTGGTGGAGGAGATACAGCCTTAACTGATGCGATTTACTTGAGTAAGCTATCAGACGATGTAACTATAATTCATAGAAGAAACCGATTTAGAGCTCAATCAAATTTGGTAGAACAAGTTGAAGCAAATAAAATCAAACTCGAATTGGAATACAAACCCCTTGAAATCTTAGGAGATCAAAAGGTAAATTCTATTAAAATAGAAAATACTAAAGACGGCAGTACTAAAACTCTTGATGCAGATGCTGTATTCATTTTTGCAGGAATGATGCCACAAACAGATTTACTCGATAAAAAGCTATTAGATCAATGGGGTTATGTGGATACTAATGGATCTATGGAAACGTCCTTAAAAGGTTTCTATGCTATTGGGGATGTGAGAAATACACCTTTTAGACAAGTGGTAACAGCCGCAAGTGATGGTGCTATTGCAGCTCACAAAGCAAGTGAATATATTGATGAAATAAATAACAATAAATATTAGATTATATACTTTTCTACGACTCTCTTAGTCAATTAAGGGAGTTTTTTTTATTTTTTACAGAATACTAACATATTTTAGTATTCTTTTGTGTATTATTTCTTGACCTATATTTTAATGTTGTTATAATAGAAAATATGAATATTTTAATGATAACAAGTGAAGCAGTCCCTTTTTCAAAATCTGGCGGACTAGCAGATGTTGCAAGTGCTCTATCTATTGCTCTTGCAAATTTAGATAATAACGTCTCAGTATTAATGCCCTCTTATGGGTTTATTGATTTGAGTGATTTTTCAGCTCCAATTGCAACTTTTGATGTTGAGTTGAATTCAAAGCAAGAAAAGGTTTCAATTGTTAAAAAAACCTTAAGAAATGTTGATTATTATGCACTTGTGCATCCTCTTTTTACAAACAGAAAGGGTATTTATGGAGACACCTCCTTCACTCCATACGGCGATAACTATGAAAGATATATGCTATTAGCCAAAGCCACCTTACCTCTTTGTAAAACATTAGATCTTAAAGTTGACATTTTGCACGCTCATGATTGGACTGCAGGCTTTGTTTCTTATTTACTAAAAAAATCAAAAGATAAATATTTTAGTAAATGCAAATCTGTATTTACTATACACAATTTGGCTTACCAGGGAGTTTTCCCTCGCTTAGAAGCTTTAAAGGCCTCAATTGAATTAACTGAAGATATTTTTGTTGGAACATCAGTTAATAAAAGTGTAAATATGCTAAGAACCGGATTACTTTACAGTGATTATATTACAACAGTAAGTCCAACTTATGCTAAAGAAATTCAAACTGCAGAATTTGGATGCAATTTACATCAAATATTAAAAGATAGAAACAGTGATCTTTTTGGTATTATCAATGCTATCGATTATGATGAGTGGAATCCTAAAACAGACATCTATTTCACCAATCACTTTGATTCAAAAGATTTATCTGGAAAAAAAGAATTAAAAAAACAAGTTCAGAAAATCTTTAACCTAGAGGTAAATGAAGATATACCATTAATAAGTATGATTTCTAGATTTGCTGAGCAAAAAGGTTTTTATGAGCTACTTGATGGAGAAAATGCCTTAGAAACTATCTTATCTAATGATGATGCTCAAGTCTTAATTATCGGAACAGGTGATGAAGTTATTCAAAAAAGGCTCGTTGAACTTGATAAAAAATATGATAATCTTTCCGTAAACATAATGTTTAGTAATAAATATGCTCATATGGTTGAAGGTGCTAGTGATTTTTTCTTGATGCCTAGTAGATATGAACCATGTGGATTAAACCAACTATATTCACTTCGCTACGGAACTCTTCCTATTGCAAGAAAAACTGGTGGACTAGCTGATACAATCTTCGACATTGGTGAATTCCCTAACGAAGGCACAGGTTTTATGTTCTCTCAACTTGAAAGTCATGCTATAATTGAAACAGTAAAGCGAGCTTTGGACATTTATAAAAATGACAAAGAAACATTATATATGATGATTAAGCGAAGTATGGAATCCGATTTTACTTGGACTAAATCAGCTTTAGCTTACTTAAAAATATACACAAAGGAGTTATCATGAAGAAACAAAACGCATTAGCTATCATTTTAGGAGGTGGCAAGGGAACACGCCTTTATCCATTAACAAAAGACAGAGCTAAACCAGCGGTGCCTTTTGCAGGTAAATATCGACTTGTTGACATCCCTATTTCAAACTGTATTAACAGCAATATTATGCAGATTTATCTATTAACTCAGTTTAATTCTGCTTCATTGCATAACCATATTAACAATACCTATAAATTTGATACATTTACAAATGGCTTTGTCGAAATACTTGCAGCTGAGCAAACTTTTAAAAGTGAAACTTGGTATCAAGGAACAGCTGATGCTGTTAGAAAAAACCTAAACCATTTTGAAGATCATAAGGCTGATTATTATATCATTTTATCTGGGGATCAATTATATACCATGGATTATGGCGATATGCTAGAAAAACACATTGCTTCCGGAGCTGAATTAACAATTGCTGCAAAACCAATTTCTAGAGCAGAAGCTACAGGACTTGGAATTATTGGAGCCAATGACAATGGTGAAATTACTAAGTTTTTAGAAAAACCTGCAGATGATGTAGATATTAAAGATTTTGCAATTCCAAATGCTCTTATGAAAAGAGAATTAAATAAGGATGTAGATACTACAAATGAATATTTAGCCAATATGGGTATTTATATATTTAATGCTAAGACTATGAATGAATTACTCGATAATGATTTAACTGACTTTGGTAAAGAAATAATTCCAGATGCAACTAAAACAAGAAAAGTTTGTGCTTATTTATTTGATAATTATTGGGAAGACATTGGAACAATTCAAGCCTTTTTTGATGCTAACTTAAATCTAGCTTCCATGACACCTGAGTTTAACTTCTACGATGAAAATATGCCAATATATACTCATAGAAGACAGCTTCCTGCTACTAAAGTAAATTTCTGTAATATAACCAGTTCTTTAACAAGTGAAGGCTCTATCATTACAAATGCTTATATAGTTAATTCAATAATTGGAGTTCGAACTATTATCGAAAGTGGTGCTTCCATAGATAGTGTTTATTGCATGGGTGCTGCAGTTTATGAAACTGTTAATCAGAGACTTGAAAATACTAAAAAAGGAATACCAAACATAGGTATTGGACGTGGAACTATAATAAAAAGAGCTATTATTGACCAAAACGCAAGAATTGGTAATGGTTGTAGAATTGGGGTTGATGATATCCCAAGAGCTGATGTTGATGAAGAAATGTATTCTATTAGAGATGGTATTATCGTTATAAGAAAAAATGCCACTATTGCTGATAATACAGTGATTTAAATATTGAAAGTTT
>CAZJGS010000074.1:11227-12757 GCA_964545735.1 uncultured Spirochaetaceae bacterium | reverse complement strand
ATTATTTTACCTTATTTTTCCCTTTCTTTTTAAAATATAATCAATAGATACTAACAATTCATCAAATATATTCATTGCTATCTAAGAGAGAACTGTTTTTAACACATAAAATTTTGATTATTTCTCAAAATATGTTTGCTAATATCCAAGCTAATAAGCTTTAATTTGAAAATTCTTATTCTACTTTTAAATAAAGCATAAGACATTCATTACAGTCATTATTTTTATTAATTAATTTTGCATAACAATGAATTTCTTTTTCATTTTTCTGCAATAATTCAAATAAACCTTTATTATAATATCTAGGAACATATCCAATTAAACTTTGATTTTTATTATAAACAGCGACAGCATTAGGATCTTGTTTATTTTGAAATTCATTTTTCAAATAAAGTTCTTCATCAACCTTAATATTTATTGATTTTGAACAATTTACTCCATTACAACACAAATAATGTCGAGCTCCTGCTAATTAAAAAGTTCTTTCAAAAGGTATATCATAATCAAAAATAGGATTAATAAATTCATAACTATCAATAGGTAATCTTGCACCACTTTTTTTCAACAATTCATATTGATTAAATTCTGTTAATCCATATTTATTAAGAATTTTGTCAATATCTCGTCGTCTCTTATCAGGTAATCGAGAAGCAAAAGTGGAAAACAATGATTCAGAAGTATACAATTTATTTAAATCAGGAAATTCTACCAATGGCTTGAAACCTTCATTTTGAGCTTCCTTGATATCATCATAATATTTAAATTCATAGCGTCCATTACGGGATAATACCCCAACTATATATTGTTTTCTCGTTTTTTCTGATTTCCAAATTAAGAACAAATAATCACGACCATCTTTATTCGACATTAGGCACCTCCTTATTAAATAAATCTTTCAATATATTTATTTTAGCCATCAAAAATTTTTGAATTAAAAACTTTCTTTTCTCTAAAAGTCCATCTTTTTCATAACAATTTAAAATAGCATTAATCTTTTCTTCATTTAGATTGGCAAATATTTTATTTACCCACACTAAACGACGAATAGCCTTTTACTTTTATACCTGTCAATTAATTCTTCATCTAAATCTGCGATGGTAGCATCAAAATTACATTCATCTTCAAAGTGGATTGAAAACTTACTATACTCAAGGTTTCTTAATTCATCACCTTTTAATTCTTTTGTTCTATCTCCAATTCTTAGAAATGTAGAATCATTGCTGGTACGTATCACTTGGTTCAAACTTCTATCAATATGCAATAACAATAATCTATCAGCGACACCGTTAATATTTTCTATATCTATAAATTCTTCTTTACAAGAGGGCATAGGTTTACAGCAATCTTTTGGAACATTAATAAGAGTATTAATTTTATCGTCACCTATATCACTAATACCTTCTAAAGCCTTTTTTTTATCTGAAATTCCTATAATAATAGTACCACCTTCAGCATTTGCAAAGGCTGAAATTAGATCTGCGAGAGAGGAGGGTTTTGTTTTTGCTGATTTTCTATCAAAATATTTATTTT
>CAZJGS010000074.1:0-11127 GCA_964545735.1 uncultured Spirochaetaceae bacterium | reverse complement strand
TCTGCGAGAGAGGAGGGTTTTGTTTTTGCTGATTTTCTATCAAAATATTTATTTTCATTTTCATTAATCATATAATCAAGTGTTAACATTGTATTTATTTTTGATTTAATCATTTATTCCTCTTTATACTTATACAAGTTGTAAAAAAATCTCTTATTACATTGCTGTAAAAATTAATTATATTTAATTATATAATAGCTTTAGGATAGATAGCAATAATATATGTTTATTTCATCTATTTTAGTTATATCAATATATTGCACTAACAATAAAAAGAGCTTGATTCTCTGGTTAAGAAAATCTAAACTCTCATATTATTATATTAAAAATAAATTATTATTCCCACTAAATTGTTCCTGGTGGTTTGCTAGTAATATCGTAGAGGACTCTATTAACTCCAGCTACTATATTACAAATTCTAGATGCTGTTGTTTGTAATACTTCTGGTGGCCTTCTATACCAATCAGTAGTCATAGAATCATTCATTTGTTATAGCACGCAAAGAACAAATTTCTTAAAGCTTCAGGTAATACCCCAACATTGTGATGAGACTTTATAGTGGAAGAAGAGCCACCAAAGGCACTTTAAGATTCAATAATATCACGGTATAAAGGTCCTTAAGCTAAGAATGAAATCTCTCTAGCTTTGTCATAAAAAGTAACTATAAATAATTTATGATTTAAACACTTTTATGACTTTATATTCTGAATTTAGTAAAATCAAATCAGCTATATTACCAACTTCAATTGATCCCTTATTTATTAATTTCAAGGCTCTTGCGGGGTTTACGGCTCCAATCTTAAAGAATAATTCTTTAGTTATTATATTCTTTTCTAAAAGTATTTTTGCTGTATCAATAGTTAGATTGCAAGAGCCAATTAAGGTATTATCATCACAGTAATAGCAGGCCCTTCCGTCACAATAAGCTTCTTTTCCTACATATATCATTGGCCCTTTACTTACTAATGTTGTAAACAGCATCGAATCCGATATTAAACATACTTGATTTTCATTTAAGCAATTAAAAGTAAATTTCAATGTATTATAATCTATATGAACACCATCACCAATCATTTCACAAGTTATATCAACCTCATTTTTATATAAAAAAGGAAACATTGCTAATCCTGGATTTTTATGATTAATACCATTCATAGCGTTAAAAAGGTGAGTGAAGTGATATTTCTTTAATTGTGGAACATCCGTAATTTTAGCATCACTGTGACCAAATCCAATTAATATATTATTTTTGTTTAAAATATCTATAATTGGATCAACATTTTCTAACTCTGGTGCTACTGTCATTGTTTGGACAGCACACTTATCATTTATTTTGATATCTAATAACTCATTTAAGACTTTTATATCTGGCTCTCTTATACTAGCCGCTGATAAGCCACCTTTTTTGATTAAATTAATAAAAGGTCCTTCAATATATAAACCTGATATATGATTTTGTAATTCTTTATTGTTGTTAATAGCTTTTGCTAATTTTTTTATTGAAGATAGATCATAATGGATAGTAGGTTGAAAGGTAGTTATCCCTTTATTCTTTAAAGTTTTAACCATATGCAATAAAGCTTCTTCTTTATTATCAGAGTTTGTATCATAACCACCACAACCGTGAAAATGCATATCTACAAATCCTGGTCCTAAAATTCCACCCTTTGCATCAAGTGCTTGAATATTAGTGTTTTCTACTTGGTCAATCCAATCGCTTTTGTTAAAGAATATTTTAGCTATTTTAGAGTTTTTTATTAAAAGAGCAGCATCTTTGTGGTATTCACAAGTTTCACTATAAACAATAGTTGCATTATAAATTAAAAGGGTTGAATTAGATTCCATGAATTCTCCTAAGGGTTGTATATAAGCCTACTCAATATAATAGCATTTAAGTGCAAGTTGGTTTAGTCAAATCTAATGTTTTCATAACTTTATTAAAAAAACAGGGTAAAGTCTCTTTGTCCAAGAGTTGCATAATACTGTCCAAGTCTAAAATAATGATACATGAGTTTTTCTTTTTAAAGTGAAATACTGCTAGAAATCAAGCATAAGCATCATTAAATTGCATTAAACAGTCTTTCATACCTATCATCTATGATATTTATGTAAAGTTTTTTTAATGAATCCTCTAGGAAAGAATTATTTATTGTCTCAATTAGAATGGGATATTTTTTTTCAAAGTTATCAAAAATTCTAGTTATCTGTACAGAATTTAGGTTATATCGGTTTGCTAAATTAATAAAATTGTTTTTTTTAAATTTTAGTTTTTTACCTTCAATAGGCAAAGCTAGTTCTTCTCTATCATCTGTGATTATTAGAGTATTTATTAAATCATAAGAGGGTGCTAAAATATATTTACCTTGTTTTTCATAAAGAGAAAAATTCTTTAGGTGCATATCTGAATTACCAACAATAAAACTGAATAATACTATATTAAAAAGCTTGTAGTAATCTAAACCAATATTATCTGAATATTTTGCTAAAATTTTCCCGACATTTTCATAAGAGGAATGGTATTTATTTTCTGTTAGAACTTCTCCTAATTGACAAAAATCTTCCATTGCTATTTTCTTTTTGCCATCTCTATCAATACGTTTGGTTATGTAAGCAAAACTGCCATCGACAAGTTTTATCAGTCCAAAATCGACTGTTTCAATATTACATAATTTGGCTAAAGACATGGTAAGATACTCATTTTCAACCATTTGAGGATAATTATCACTGGAGAGTTTTAAAATATAGCTACTTGGATAACCTTTTGTTGTTAAGAGACTTTTATTACCTTCTTTTTTTAGATAGAGTGAAACTTTCTTTTGAACACCTGGAACTATAGATTCAGGACTTTGGTAATCTGAGAAAAGATTGCTAAGCTCTTTGAGATTAAAGTTGGGTAAGCTCTCCGTGCCAAAGAATCGCTTGATACAACTTTTATGCCAAGTTCCTTCATTATTTGAAATAGTTTTCCCACAACATAAACATTTATTCAAATCTTTCTATCCTTATATTTCCAATGCAGTCATTGCAACAAGCTAGTAGTAGCCCCATTCTGTCTCTTTCATTAATCTTGTAGTTTTTTGTTATTATATCAAGCATCCAACCTTCAGGAATTAAACCATCAAAGAAAGGAAATACTATTTTAGATATATATGGCTTACTTGTTATTGGAAGTGTTAGTGAAACCGGTAGACCATTATAGCCGCCATTATATGTAAAGGAATAAGTACTGTCATTATTTTCTACAAGTATACCGGCACTATTATCATTTACAAATATATTAGCCCTCCTCATTGTTTATATCCTTTAATTCAACAGCTCCGGCTATTGCTCCAAACATATATAATGCTTGATTTACTTTATCCATTCTTACAGTTGGTTTGCCTTGTTCTAAATCTCTTACAAATTTTAAACCTAATCCAGAAATTTGGGCAAACTCCTTTTGAGTTAAGTTTCTGTTTTTTCTTTCTTTTTTAACAAAATCACCAATAATTGTATGTTTCATAGCTATATATTATACCCTTTAGCGTATAATATCAAATTATTTATTATACTTTATATCTGTTAGGATATAATATGTTAGAATATATTAGAAAAGCTGATGAGTAATATGGTTTTAATTCACATGTATTAACAGTAAATATATAAATATAGGTTAGGTAAGTAGATAAAAGCTGGACTTTATTAATAATTGAAGAAGTTTAATGCTTTCGAATTAACAGTAATAAATATCGACTATTTAACTTTATCGCAATTCTATTATATAAGTTGCTAAAGTTCTTAAAGAAATAGACTTTTATAAAAACAGGAGCACTTTTGACAAATATTTAGTATTAAAGATGTTTGATATATTTATAGGATAAATTCATTTTATATAAAGGTTCATATTTTTGATAATATGTAGAAAAGTGTGATATTATGATATTTCAAGACTATTTTTAGCGGTGCTAAACATGAGCAATATAAATTATTGTTTTAGGAATCTATCAGATATTTTCTTAAGATGTTTTAAAATATTAAAACATCTTAAGATTCATTGTTTTGAAATAAATATTGGGAGATTGTATGAATAAAAAAGCTTTACTTTTTTATATAAAGAGCTATAAAACTTTCATTTTAGCAGGTCATGAGAAAGACCTAGAAAAGTGGGAGGCTTTGCTTAACTTTCAAGAAAATTGGAATATTGAAGCAGAAGACTTTGCAGCAATGTATGATTCAAGCCTAAAAGCTTCATCTGAAATATTATGGGAGTCTTCGCATTATCATCCAAAACAAACAATGCTTAAGTTTATTGCAATTAATCAGGAAGATGTAAGGTCCCTGTTTCTAGCGTTGTATGACGAATCAATGGATTTGTATAATAGATTAGAAGCCTTTGTTACTTCGTGCGATTCCATGCTTAGTTGCTTAAATGATAAGATAGCTAAACCTAGTAAAAAACCAAAGCACTATCATAAATGTATTCAAGCGATTTCACAGTATCTTTATTTTCAATTTCCACAAAGATACTTCCCTTATAATTTAAGAGAGTTTAAAGATTTTTCTTCAGTATTTTTTGATAGTACCCTGGAAGATGGATCAAGTACCATTGATAAGTATATTGCCTTCACAGGCCAAGCATCAGATATTCGCTCATTATTAAGATGCGATGAAGATTTAATTAATATCTATGACAAATGGCTTAAAACTAATGGATTTATTGATCCTGAATATACTCTTTTGACCTTTGATTTTATCTCTCATACAGTAAGAGCTATAAAAAATCTAAAACCAAGCAATAAAAAAATTTGGATTTATTCTCCTGGAAACCAATCTATTTATTGGGAAGAGATGTTCCTCAGCAATATTATAGCTGTTGAATGGGGTGATGCGAGTAATATTAATTGTTGTGAAACTAAAGATGATATTGCAGAGTGTATTACGGATTGTAAAAATGATTCTCAAATCCAAGTTCTTACTCAAGATAAAGAGTGTTTTGACTTTATCAATACTATCCAAGTTGGGGATATCATATATGTCAAAGTTGGAGAAGAGACTATTATAGCAAAGGGCAGGGTTGTTGGTGAATATAAATATGACGCTAGTCGTAAATTTTTCAAAAACACCCGAAAAGTTGATTGGGATTTTAATGAAAAATGGAATATTTCTTCTAAGATACTTGGACATTATCACTATCACTTAAGCTTTGAGATAAATTCTTCTACCAAACAATTGACAGAAATAACGATGTATCCAAAACTTGTAAAGCAATTAGAATGGTCTATAAATGCACAGTTACCACAAAACGATATATCACACTGGTGTTTGCAAGTAAATTCTAGGATACTGGATGTTACCTCATGTAAAATAGCAGAAAAGCAAACTTACCTTTGTTATGATAAAAATGGGGAAAAACACAAAGAATACAAATATTTGGCCCAAATGCAGAAAGGGGACCTTGTATTAATTTGTGAAGCAACCTTAGTTAAGCAAGTTGTTTCTCTATATAAAGTGAGCAAAGCATTGCAATACATTTATAGAGAAGGTGAGGTTATTGAGATAGAAAAAGTTTGCAATTTTGTTAATCCAATCTTATACACAACTTTAGAGAATGTTGTTGAATTGAAAAAATGTGAAGCTATTATTAATAATACTGGGAATCTTTTTAAACTTACTCTATTAGAATATGAGATTATCAAAAAATTAATTGATGAGGTACAACCTCCAGCTATCGGATATTACAAAACATATAGTTTAAAGGATTGTGCATTTAGTATTAGTAAAGATATAAAAGTTGTAAAGTCTTGGTGTGACTCAATAAAGAGAAAAAAACAAGCAATATTTATTGGTCCTCCAGGAACTGGAAAAACTTTTACATCTGAGCATATAGCAAAACATTTGGTAGGTGGTACTAACGGTTTCTATGAAATAATTCAGTTCCATCCATCTTATACTTATAATAATTTTATCCAAGGTTTACAAACAAAAGTTGGTAAAAATGGTTCAATCTATCAAGAGCTAACTCCGGGTAGATTTATATCTTTTTGCAATCGAGCCAAACAGGTTTTAGATATTTGTGTTCTTGTCATTGATGAGATAAACAGGGCTGATATAGTTAGTGTATTTGGCGAGTTATTGTATCTTCTTGAAAACAGAGATCAGGAAGTTTTCTTAGCCGATGGGACTATTTTTTCTATTCCTTCTAATGTTGTAATTCTGGGAACAATGAACTCAGCGGATAGCTCTAAATCAAAATTTGATTTGGCTTTGCTAAGGCGCTTTGCATTTATTGAATTAACCATTGATTATCAATTACTTCGGAGACATCTTTTTTATAAAGATGAGATATTACTTTCAAATTTTTTAGATTTGCTTAGTGAAATCAATACGCGTATTGGAAATAAGGATTATTATTTGGGACATGCTTATTTTTTGCAAGAAGGTATTGATTGCGTTATTGAACAAGTCTGGCGGATGGAAATAGAACCATATTTAGAAAAGTATTTTATAGCGAAGCCTTATGTAATGAAGGATTATCGATGGGAAAGTGTAAAAGCCCGAGTATTATTTAATTTAAATACTTCCCTGTGTATATGGTAATATGAGTGATTCAAAATCACTGATTGTTACCTAAAATATAATAAGGTTTTATTATCTAGTGTAGATTGCAATTATAAATTTATTTTTTCTAGATATTTACAAGGGATATTATTTGCATATACTAATAGTTTTATAAGTTCTTTTTTATCATGTCTAATAGCTCCTTAAAAGCTTATATACTTTATAATTGCTAAAATATACGTATAATACCCAAGAAATAAATTATTTTATGTTTTATATTTGACTAAACTTGTTAATTCTCTTCAAGTCCGACCAACCCAGTGCAGGATAGTTTTTTTTAATTTATCAGGTATACTTGGGGTTTAGAGAATTAATTTTCAATAGCTTTTTACTAGTATTACAGTAGATTCCCTTGCTTAATTTACATCCAAAATGAATTACTGGTAGGAGTTAATAATATAATTGAAATTTTATATTTAACTCGACCCTAATAGAAAATAGTTATGTTATTGCTTAACTCTATTGTCAAAAGCTTGATTAGGTGCCCTTACCATAAAATGACATTAAAGATTACTTAGGTTGTCCCCTTTATTTCTTAATTTACTTCTAATATAATATATGAATATTAAATTTTTAAATTATAAAAAGGAGAAAAAAAGTGAAACCTTAGAATTTTCTACCACGAGAATTAAGGTTCCACTTACACAAAACATGGTTTATATATTATCACCAAATGCACTATCTATCAAGTTACTTAGCGATAATTCGCGTTTGTAACTGTTGATGAAGATTATTTGATTAGATGCCCTTACTGTGGCAAACCAATGAAATTAAATGCTTATCACACTAGATATTTAAAAATATCTGATGAAGAGAGATTTGAATATAAAGTTCCTGTTTATTGTTGTAATTGCTTATTCAGCGAGTTATGTGCAATTTTACATAACTCATGAAAAATGTCATAAGGCCCTTCGCGATTGGAAGACGAGGCTTTTTATTTAGTTTTACAAACTCTGGAGCAAAAGCTTCTGCTTTGTACTATTCAATAATAGAAACATGTAAAGCTATGAATATTAATAGTGAATTATATCTTCATTATCTATTTGCCAATGCAGCGAGTGCAAGCAGTTAAGAAGATAGGAATAATCTACTTCTGTGGAAAATTGATTTAAAACCAACAGAAAAATTTCTCAAAACTCTAAAATCAGCAAAGACTGATTCAAAAAGAAAAACCCTTATATTTTAAGAAGGAGTCATCACTAAATAATTCAAATATGTAACGAAGCAAGATCTTTTTTAATAAAAAGACGCTAGTTAAGCACGCTTACTGTCAACGCGACGTATTTTTTCTAAAACACCCATGTTAAAACTCCTTAAACATATAGTCCATTCTAATATAATTTGTGCTTTATATCAAAAATTATTAACTGCCATTTTAAATATTTTGCATAAGAAAATACCAAAAAAATAGCCCCATACGGAACTATTTCTAATAATAATTGAAATTAACAAGCCTTTTTATCTAATAAAATTCGAAATTTGGCAGAATACTATGTTTTAAGGTAAATTCTATAGTCCAAAAAATTGGGAAACTTTTAATTAAGGATATTGATATTTTTTTCTATTATTTTATATCTGAATTAAATTATTTATAAAATTACCTTTTATGATTAATCACATATTGAGTAAATATTAAATTTTCCGTGATGCTTGATAAATCCCAATTAGATATATCACATTTAAAGCAGGGACAAAGATCAAGAACACCAAACATATTTGTAACATTTGAAGTATTCCATTGGGATAAATCACAATTGAAAATTGTACAATCATAAAAAGTATCTTTCATTTCAGTTACTTTTGAAGTATTCCATTTAGAGAGATTGCTATTAAATTCATGACAACTTTCAAACATTCGGTTCATTATAGTGACATTTGAAATATCCCAGGTAGAGAGATTTCCTTTAAATTTATGGCAATCATAGAATAATTCTGTCATATTTGAAACTGATGAAACATTCCATTTTGATAGGTCTCCATTAAATTTATTACATTGATTAAACATCTCTTCCATTGTAGTTACTTTTGAAGTGTTCCACTGAGAAATATCACTATTAAAATTAGAGTTAAGTGCGAACATGCAGCTCATATCGGTGACAGAAGATGTGTTCCATTTAGAGATATCGCCATGAAATTTATAACATCTTTGGAACATAGCTTTCATTGTAGTTACTTTTGAAGTATCCCATTTAGAAATATCTCCATTAAATTTTTCAAAAGTTTTAAATAAATAACTCATATCAGTGACATTGGAAGTATCAATATGATTTAAATTTGCATTATTTCCAAGAATGGTTATTTGGTCTTTAATCAAGAAATTTATAACAGAATCATTTGCAATTAATTTCCAAATTGCAACCATTTTTGTTACTGATAAAGATATTTCATTTGGGAGACATTCAGATAATTGTTTATCAACAATATTATATTTACCAGAGAGATATATTTTATTTTGTTTTTCATCAGTTGCTTGCCAATACATAAATTCTAAATTTTTGAATTTAAGTGGGGGTATCCCGATTTCTGCACCAATATTTAAGGGAATTGTATCATTTTTAAATGTTCCAAATTGACTTATTAATGTTATTCTTTTGTTTTCCATAGAGATTCCTTTCATATATATTTTTAATTTATACTATTATTAGTATACACTCTAAATTTACTTTTTAGAAAAAAATTATAAATTTTAACTCTTTAATATTGGAAACTATAATTTGTTATAGTTAAGCTACTTTCCACATTTATTCTTAAGTAGAGAAGTTATAGACTTAAATGAAATATTATAATATTTAATTGTGCTTATGTGAAAACTTTCTAAGCTTAGTCTTAGTTAGGGAAAAAGTACTCTTCCAAAATATACAAAATTTGTGTTACTATTTAATTAACCCAAATTTTTTCTCCTCTTATTTTTTAAGTTAATTACCATCGTATAAGAGGTTTATGAGTTTTGTTATTTTTTATAGTCTTTATTAACTAGGTTATTACATATTATTACTCAGATTTTAATTTGCTTTATTAATGTATAATTGCTTTTCAAAAGACTAATGTGAATTATTAAAGCTTTTATAGGAATATATTATAATTATGAAATCTACTGAAACATCAATGAAAGATGTTGCAAAATTAGCCGGAGTTTCAACAGCCACTGTTTCAAATGTTATAAATAGCACTTGCAGTGTAAACGATGAAACAAAAGTAAAAGTTAATGATGCAATAAAACAACTAAATTATAGGGTTAATACTACTGCCAGGAGACTGAGGACAGGACACTCTAAGATTGTTGGCTTTGTTGTTTCAAACTTAGCTCACTATTTCTACCAAGAAATTGGTGCTAAAATTGAAGAAGTTTTAAATAAGAATGGTTATGAATTATTTTATATAAACTCACATGAAAATCCAGAAAAAGAAAGGCAACAATTAGAATTATGCAAATTAGAAGATTTTGCAGGTATTATTGTTGTTCCAGTTAATGATGATTGGAGTAAAGTTAGCGATATTACTGATTCAAGACCTATGGTATTTATTGATAGAAAACCCATTAATGTTAGACGGGATGTGGTTCTTATTACTAATACTAAAAGTTGTTTTAACCTTACTAATGAATTAATTAATAAGGGTGCAAAAAAGATAGCTTTTATTTCACCTCAACTAGATAGTACTATGAGACTTAGACTAGATGGATTTAAAGATGCAATGATGCAGCACGGCCTTGAAATTGATGAAGATTGTATTATTTTTGCAACTCACAAACCAAAAATATATTCAGAGTTAGCAGCAGATGAAGAATGGGAAAAAATACTTGATTATGTAATAAATGAAAAACATGTAGATTGTATTATATCCGGGAATGCTTTATTTGCTTTTGGTGCAATATCATATTTTAGAAAAAATAATATCAAATTACAAGAAGATATACTATTTGGTACTTTTGACAATGCCTTCTGGATGAAGAATTTAGATGAAGAATTGGTCGTTATTGAGCAAAATACTAGTGCAATGGGAGAAAAAGCAGCTTCAATATTATTAAGTAGATTAAAAGGTGAAACTTTTATTTATGATGATCACAGTATTGAAACCAAGTTAGTTACCCTAAATAAAAAAGAATAAACAATAAAATTTCATTTACAATATTAATTAATAAGTAGCATTTTTGCACTTTAATCGGATCATTTTTAGGAATAATACTTTTGATTTTTGCTTGTTTGTTTGTCAGGTATAGTTAGCTTTAGCAGTCCTACTTTTATCAATGGGCGCAGTATCTTTTGGCTTAAATAACTTCTACTCTTTATATCCAAGAATTCCTGAATTTGAATTCTCGTTTTAGGCTCTTTACAAAAATTTAATACCTTTGCTGTAGTATTTTGGATTGCATCATGTTTACCATCATGTTCACCATCATGTTCACCATCATGTTCACTTGTCTGAGCTATTAAAGGAATAATAGTCTTAAAAATATCTCCCTCAATGAATTGTGTATCTGCTTTCGAATATATCTTGTTGTATTTAAAAATATTCCTAACTCCCGAACCA
>CAZJGS010000073.1:10743-12800 GCA_964545735.1 uncultured Spirochaetaceae bacterium | reverse complement strand
AAGAGGTGAATATGTCGCCATAATGGGTCCATCTGGTTCAGGTAAATCAACTTTACTTCATATCCTAGGGATTTTAGATATAGCCTCTTCAGGTGTATATAAATTAGAAGGCTATGATATTACAACATTAGCGGATAAGGAACAGGCTAGAATTAGAAATAAACATTTTGGGTTCATATTCCAAAGTTTTAATTTATTTCCTGAACTAAGTGCTTTAGAAAATGTAATGCTTCCTATGCTATACGCTTCAGTTCCTCTAAAAAAAAGAAAAGATAGAGCTATTTATTTGTTGAATGAAGTTGGACTTAGTCACCGTATGAAACATTTACCCACAATGATGAGTGGAGGAGAGCAACAACGTGTTGCAATTGCTAGAGCACTATCAAATGAACCAGATTTAATTTTAGCTGATGAACCTACTGGTAACCTGCCAAGTGATAAAGGTGAAGAAGTTATGGAAATCCTAGAGAAGGTAAACAAAACTGGCGTAACTGTGGTTATGGTAACTCACAATCCTAACCAAGGTAAAAGAGCAAATAGAATAATTAACGTTAGAGACGGTAAAATAATTGATACAAAAAAAGATAAAGGAGATTTATATGCTAAATGAGCCTTTTAAGATTATATTTAGAAGATTTGTAAATCGACTAACAGAATCTGGATTGCTAATTATTAGTGTAGCTTTAGGTGTTGGTGCTTTTGCAGCTGGTGGAACATTATTTGTTAATGTTGTAAATCAAAATAATGAATTATTAAACTCACCATCATACAAAGAAATTGTTGTTACAACAAGAGCGGATAAAGACACTATGGAAGTTCCTGTAATAGAAAAACTATTATCAGAAACTGCAGTCCTTACTGAATCTGATTTAGATGCAGCTCTTATGATGCCTTCAATTAGTTATTCATATATTTTGAATCAAACAAGATTAAGAATGATTAATGAAGAATTCCAGAGCAATCAGCAGAATATGACGCCTCCTGAAAAAATAGAAGTTCCAGAAGTTGAGGGTGCAACTAATAAGGCATCTAGTGCTAAAGTAGTGGATACTGCTGAGATTGAAGTTTCTGATAAAAATATGGAAATCAAAGAACTATTAGAAGAGGATTTATCAGAAATTAGAGATGATGATAGCATTGTTATTAGTGATGAAGATGAACTTTCAGGTTATGAAGTAACAGCTCAATTTTTTGATGCTTGGAATATTAGTGCTGAATTTGGTTCTCTATTTTCGACTTCTGATTATTCACAAACGAATTCTCTAGTAATTATTGGTAGTGATTTTGCAAAAACTTTAGTTGAAGATGATGCAGATGTTGGATCCTTGGTTGGAAAAAGAATATTGGCTATGCAAGGATATCAAACAATAGTTGGTATTCTAGAAGAAACAGGTACCAATTATGACTATGAATTCTTTAGTCCCTATAGTGATAACACATCTAGTGGTGAATTCGCTCAACTTAAAAAAATGTTTATGAATTCAGAGCTTATATTTGCTGTTTCAGATCCAGAGGATTTAGATAGCGTTTCACAAATGCTAGAGCAATGGTTTGCATCTGAATACGGAGACGCTCAAGTTATAGTTAGTAATCCTAGATTAGAAGCCGAGCAAACTGTTAGTAGAAATTCAGGAATAAGTTTATTGCTTTTGATATTAGCTATTTCGGGATTGTTTATTTCATCAGTTAATATTTCTCATATTTTATTGAGTCGTACACTGAGAATGAAAAAGCATGTTGGAATTTTAATGGCTTTGGGAGCAACTAAGAAGAAAATTAATTTATTATTTTCCATTGAGGCTTTGATAATAATAGTTATTGGGACAGTTTTAGGTGTAATGATAGCATTGCCTATAAATTCTCAAATGCAAGGTGCACTGGATTTAACTGCACAAACTAATTGGATGCTATTAATTAGCGCTTTAGTATCTGCAGTAATTATTTTTACCTTTACATTAATTCCAATTAGAAGATTTGATAAAATCAAACCCGCTGACGCTATGAGAACACAATAGGAGTAGTTTTATGAAAAAGTTTATTATAATGTTAATGAGACA
>CAZJGS010000073.1:0-10643 GCA_964545735.1 uncultured Spirochaetaceae bacterium | reverse complement strand
AAGGTGAAACCTCTTACATGACAGATTTGAGACAGACTGTTCAAGTCTTTACTGTATCTGTAAATATTTTAGGACTTGTATTGATGCTAGTAAGTACTCTGGGTGTCTTTAGTATTATGTTGGTAGAAGCCTTAAGTAGAAGACGTCAAATATGTTTAGAGAGAGCTTTAGGAGCTTCAAAGAATAGAATTATTAAAGAATTCTGGAGCTGGTCTATGGCAATGAGCTTTCTTGGGATAGTTATTGGTGCTATTCTCGCATATTTTACTTTTCCAACTATTTTAGAAATTATTATACCTTTATTTGGTGAGCTATCAAATGAAATAGATTTAGGCGTTGGATTTAGCTATATTGCATTGTTAAAAAGTGCAGCATTAATACTAATATTTGGTGGTTTCTTTGGAGTAATCCCAGTATTGCCAGTGGTTAGAGAAAATATTGCAGAAGGACTTAAGGAAGAATAATTATGAAGAAAAAAAATATAATTCCAATTTTAATTGTCGTGTTTTCAATAAACACATTATCAGCAAATGTTAATGAAACTATTGAAAATCTAATTTCATACGCTATTAATAATAACTCAAATTACTTAATAGCAGGTTCAGCTTTAGATAAAGCGTTAGATGATCTTGATGAAGATCCTCTTTATTATGGATCTAGTATTAGTGTGGAAGGCAATTATTCGCAAGATTCATTATCCACACCTATTGGATCAAAATTAAGTGTAGAAATACCTTTGTTAGAACAATTAACTTTAGATGCAAATATTGATACTAAACTGGATGGAAATCTAGGATTTACTTTTAACCCATTAGTTAAGGCAGTTTCAAATGTTCAAAATGAAGTTAACTATGAGAATACTAATGCTTATTTAAATGAGTATAGAGATAGTCTAAGTTTAGAAATAGCCAAGGCTTATATAAATTATTTATTAGCTTTTAAGAATGTCGAACTACAAGAGCAACAAGTTGAACATGATAGAAAAGTATATGAAGAAGAAAGAGCTTTATATGAATTTGAAAAATCAACACTAATTGAAGTTCAAGAAGCTTCACTCTCATATAATGAATCACAAAATAGTATTCTAGATTTAGAATTATCAGTTTATAAAGCTGAATTAGATATTTATGAGTTAATTGGAATTAATAATAAGGCTGAATTGGATATTCCTATTAGTGAAATAGGGGATATTGTTGACTCAACCATAGAAAATGAGAGTTTTTTAGAAGAAAAAGACTTTTCAGTTATGAGTGACTATGATGTTGTTAAAGCATTAAATTCTACAATTACCCTAGAAGATAGCTATGACAGTTTAGCTTGGTATGAGCCAACACTAAATCTTAATGCTAATGTTTCTTTAGATGGAAGTATAAGTGCTTCTGTTGTATTTAGAACTAGCTATGATGATTTTAACCGGGAAGAAAAAGAAGATTTAAAAAATGATATTTATTTATCTAAGATGGAATCAACTTCAAAAATCTCTAAAGTTCAAAACAATATTGATTTATTAGAAAGATCAATCGAGAGTGATAAACAATTCATTGAAGATATTCAACTGCAAATAGGCCAAAATAATTTGGTTTTAGATGAAGCTAATTCTTTACTTGAATTGGATGCCTATGAAGTTTTAGATTATGAAACCTTAGAAATAAATGCAGATAAATTAGATTTAAGTTTAATTAGAGCCTATGTATCCCTATACGTAGATCAACTAACTTTAATCAATTATTTATAGAAACCTTCATATATTAATCTTTTCTACCGCCTAGTTTAAAACTGGGAGGTAGATCTTTGTTTATAATACTAGAAATTCGATAAAACTCAGAGTATCATAGCTAATATGAAAATTATTATTAGCCCTTCAAAACAACAGAAAAAAATTCCTTATGATTTTATTGTAAGTGAACCAAAGTTTCACCATAAAGCAAATTACCTAGCCTCTAAAATTAATGAGTTAAGTGTTGCAGAAATAAAAAAAGTCTTTAAGTGTAGTTATGAAATAGCACAGAGTGTGAAAGTTAATTATGAAAATTTTAATAATAGTGTTCATCCAGCTTTGTTTTTATTTAGTGGCTTACAATATAAAAATATAGATGTTGAAACCTTAAATAATAGTGAGATAGACTTTTTACTAGAAAATTTATTAATAGCAGATTCTTTGTATGGTATTTTAAAAGCGAGTGATTCTATAAGTGAATATCGCTTAGATTATAATACTAAGTTGCCATTTTTTAGTTACAACTATTATAAAGAGGATCTAGAAAATTGTGTTGATGAAATCATTATTAATCTATGCTCAAAGGAATACAGTAAAAATCTAAAGCAGGATAAATTATTCCACATAAACTTTATTCAAAATTTAAAAGGAAATATTAAAAGCTATAGTACTCATACTAAAATAGCTAGAGGCAGATTCGTTAGATACTTAGCAAAATGTGATTCTACATCCTTTGATGTAATAAGGGCTTTTAATATCGATAATTACTATTTGACTTTTGAAAGTGAAAATTCGATAACTTTTCAAAAGGATATTTTATAATTTATACATGACTTATTTAAAAAAACAGTCGTATTTTATAATATATCTGGTACTTTTTATTAAAAATAGGCTATTAGTATAGGACTTTTTTGTTATAAAATATGTACTATGAAAAAAGTAATAAATTTTGGTATTAGCAAAATATAGGGAGTTTTTATGACAAGAAATGAATACTTAATAAATCTAAGTGAAAAAAAAGTATTATTACTTGATGGTGCTATGGGGACATTAATTCAGCAACAAAATCTTGATAATGAAGATTTTAGTACCTCTATGCTTAATGGAATAGAGAGAGAGTTTCCTGGATTCGGTGAATTATTAAATATTTCTAGACCTGATGTTATTTTTGATATTCATAGTGAATTTTTAGCTTCTGGTGCTGATATAATAACTACAAACACCTTTTGTGCTAATAAGATTACTTTAAGTGAATATAATCTACAAAATTATGTAAAAGAGTTGAATCAAAGTGCTGTTGAGATTGCAAGAGCGGCAGCAGAAATATATGAAGCAGAAAATGAATCTAAATTCGTTTTTGTTGCTGGCAGTATCGGACCAACTGGGAAAATGCTCTCATTTTCTACAGATAGTGAAGATGTTAGTAAAAGAGAATATATTTTTAATGATTTTAAAGAAGCTTATAAAGAGCAAGCAATTATCTTATTAGAGACACGCTGCGATATTCTATTGATAGAAACGGTTTTTGACACCCTTGTCTGTAAAGCAGCTTTAGAAGGGATCCGTGAAGCACAAGAGCTAACAGCTATAATAAAACCTATTATGGTGAGTGTGACCTTTAGTGATATTAGCGGTCATACTCTCTCTGGCCAGAGTTTAGAGGCTTTTTGTACCTCTCTATCAACGTATCCAATATTTTCACTTGGTATGAATTGTTCAATGGGTGCAAAGGAAATGATTCCTTTAATTGAAAAACTTTCTAAAATTTCACCATTTAGAGTGTCAGCTCATCCAAATGCGGGGTTGCCTCTTCTTGACGGAACCTATGCTCAAAGTTCAAAAGTTATGGCCCAGCTTCTCTTTCCTATATTAAAAAAAGGCTTAGTTAATATAATAGGAGGTTGTTGTGGTACAACAGCCTCTCATATTAAGGCATTAAATAATCAACTTAACTCTAAAGATACTTTTGGAAATTTAATTTGTACTCCTAAAAAAATAGTAAACAAGAATAATAATACTTTTGCTTTATGTGGTTTAGAAAGAGAAGAAAAAGCTGATAGATTAATGATAGTTGGAGAGAGATGTAATGTAGCAGGATCGAGAAAATTTGCAACTTTAATTGAAGCTGAAAGTTGGGAAGAAGCTGCAGCAATAGCTAGAAGTCAAGCTGAAAGTAAAGCAGATGTAATAGATATTTGTATGGATTCCTCTATGATTGATGGGCCAATTGCTATGACAACTTTTTTGCGTTATATAAATTGTGATCCTGCCATTTCTAAAAAACCTTATATGATAGATTCCTCTTCTTGGGATACTATTGTTAGTGCTTTAGGCGAGATACAAGGAAGATGCATAGTTAATTCTATAAGTCTTAAAGAAGGAGAAGCCAAATTTATTTCTCAAGCAAAAACAATTAATAATTATGGACATGCGATGGTTGTAATGCTATTTGATGAAATGGGGCAAGCCGATACGTATAAGAGAAAAATTGAGATTGCAAAACGAAGTTATAATATCCTTGTTTCTAATGGAATTAGAAAAGACTCAATAATATTTGATCCAAATATTCTCAGTGTTGCCACCGGAATTGAAGAAAGTGATGGCTATGCACTTGCCTTTATACAAGCCGTAAAATGGATAAAAGACAATCTTGAAGGTGCAAATGTTTGTGGTGGAGTTAGTAATTTATCTTTCTCCTTTAGAGGTAACAATGCCATAAGACGAGCTATGCATACAGTTTTCTTACACTATGCTAGGAAAGCAGGACTTGATTTTGCTATAATAGCACCAAATATAAATCTCGATATCAATCAAATTCCCGTTGATGCTCGAAATATTATTGAAAAAGCTTTACTAGAACCTTCTCCTATTAATAGTGAAAATTTAATTGAATTGGCCAGTTCTAATATTCTTGGAAATAGCGTTATAAAACGCAAATCAATAATTTTAAATCCTAAAAATGAAGCGGATCCTAAAAAGCGAGTACAAAGGGCTATTCTTAATGGTGAAACTCTTAACTTGGAAGAGGATGTAAATATTCTTTTAAGTAACACTAAAAAAGAGGGTGAATCCCCTGTTTCAATTGTTGAAGGACCTTTTATGGCTGCAATGGCACTTGTTGGAGAAAAATTTAGTAAAGGAGAGATGTTTCTTCCTCAAGTGGTTAAAAGTGCAAGGACAATGAAGAGTGCTGTCTCCTATCTTCAACCTGCTATTGAAGCTTGGAAAAAAGACAACACGGATGATAAAGCCTCTAAACCATCAGAAAAGGTTGTAGTCTTTGCAACAGTAAAAGGTGATGTACATGATATTGGAAAAAACATATGTATATTAATTTTAAGATGTAATGGCTTTAAGGTAATTGATTTAGGGGTAATGGTACCAACAGAAAAAATTATCAAGGCAGCTATTGAAAATAATGCAGATTTGATATGTCTTTCAGCTCTTATTACCCCCTCACTGCAGCAGATGGCTAATGTGTGCACTTTAGCAGTTGAAAATAATTTAAAGACGCCTATTTTGGTTGGGGGAGCGACTACAAGTGAAGAGCATACAGCCCTAAAGCTATCTCCTTTATATAATTATAGAGTTTTTTATGGATCAAATGCTTCTGATCTTTCTACCTTGGCCATGGAAATTGTCAGAGGTGGGGAATTAAAAATAAGTGAACTTTCTACCTATTATAAGAATAAACAACAAACAGTAAAGCAGAACTTATTAAACAAAAAGAAATCTAAAAATGTTGCTTATAAAACTGCTTTAGAAAATAGGTTTATAAAACAAAAGGCATCAATAAAACCCCCAAAAATTGGTATAACAATATTAGATAATGAAGATATTGATAACTTAATACAATTAATAAATTGGAAAATGTTTGCATTTAGTTATGGAATTCCACCTCATGGAGATGATTACCTTGAATTAGTAAATGATGCTAAAAACTTTTTAAAAGACCCACAAGTTAATGAAGTACTTTCAAAATCACTACGAGGCGTTTATGGAATTTTCCCATGCACGAGTGATTCTCTAACAATTAATGTAAGTGATAGTGAAAAATTTACTTTTTGTAGACAAGAGAAAGACGATCAAAGCTTATCTTTGGCAGATTACTGTTGTAATGATGATTTTATTGCAATGTATATTGTTACTGCAGGTTTAAAAGTCAATCAAGCTTCAAACCTTTTTGATGAAGGAGATTTCTTGATGTTAAATTTATTAGCAGCAAGACTTGCAGAGGCTTTTTCACAAAGAATGGAAATTCTTTTAAAAGAAGAATGGGGCGCTCCTTTACTAACTGTAGCTCCTGGATATCCTTCTTGCCCTAATCATTATCATAAAAAAGGAATATTTAATTTATTAGATGGAGAAAAAAATAGCCAGGTTCAATTGACGGAAAACTTTATGATGAGTCCTGAAGCTAGTATTGCATCCTTTGCTTTTCAAGGAAAGGGTCTAAAATATTTTAATGTAGGTAAAATTGGAAAGACACAACTTAAAAAAATTAGTGAATGTCAAAACTTATCAGAAAAACAATTACTTGGATTTGGAATTCAATTAAAACAGGAGAATTAAACGTGAAAGTTACACAAATACTAGAGAACGCAAAAAAACCTTTATTTACCTTTGAACTTCTTCCCCCATTAAAAGGGCATACACTTGAGAGCATTTTTAAATCTACTGAAAAGTTGATGGAATACTCTCCAGCTTACATAAATATTACAAATCACCAAAATGAGATTATTTATGAAGACGATGGGATAAATAATGTACGTAGAAAAATTGTTAGAAAAAGACCTGGAACAATTGGTATTGCTGCAGCACTTCAATATAGGTTTAAAATTCCTTCTATCCCCCATTTAATTTGTGGAGGAATGAGTGACTTAGAGCTTGAAAATACTTTGATTGAACTAAATTTTTTAGGAATAGACAATGTATTTGCATTACGGGGAGATCCACCAAAGGGTGAAAATAGATTTATACCCTGTTTAAATGGGTACACTCATTCTGACTCGATGGTAGCCCAGATTGCAAGTATGAATAAAGGAATATATTTAGAGGATACTCTTAAAGACCCTATTAGTACTGATTTTTGTGTTGGAGTAGCCGGTTATCCAGAGAAGCATTTTGAGGCACCCAACTTGGATGTAGATATTATTAACTTGAAAAAGAAGCAAGATGCTGGGGCATCTTATATCGTAACTCAACTTTTTTATGATAATAGTGCATATTTTAAATTTGTAGAAAAATGTAGAAATATGGGAATAACAATTCCAATAATACCCGGGATTAAAGCCTTGAGTAGAAAAGCTCATTTAACTCAATTGCCAACAACTTTCTCAATTGATATACCATCCCAATTATATGAACTTGTATCAAAGGCTAAAAGTGCTCAAGAGATACGAGAAGTTGGTATATGGTGGGGTAAAAAACAAGTTGAGGAACTACTATCCAGAGGTGTCCCTGGAATTCATTTTTATACGATAGGATCTGTAAATAGTGTTGCTGAAATTGTAAAAGCTTGTTATTAACTGATTGTAAAAAATAGTTGTTTAGAAAACTTATTTAGTGAGGCTCTTAATATTACAAGTTTATCAAATATTCTTTTTTATTTTGTGTTGGTACTAATATTTTTTCATCTTTTAACTTTTTGACTGTTCTAAGAAAATGCCTATAGCTAGTTCCTAGTTCTTGTGATATTTGAATGAAATTACCAATAAATTTTTTATTGGGATACGTATTCTTTAAATATATTATCAATCTATCTTCAAGTGGTAATAAAATGTTTTGGGTTGATTGATCTGATGAAGCTGATAGTTTTTTTGCTAGATTCGAAGCTATTAAATTGCAATATTCAATATTGGTTTTTGCGAGTTGTTTGCTTTTTACCAGAGGAATTTTAATGCATTCTACTAGTGTAATCGTAACGACACTAGTTAGAGCAATATTGGATTCTCTAATAGTTTCCAGGTCCCCAATAAAGCCTGTGTTATTATAAAAGCCAAAACTCATAATATTACCATTTTCTTCTTGCCTAGTTACTTTGCAAGTACCAGATAAGATAAAAAAGGCATAGTTTAATTCAAAACCTTCTCTACATAAATAAACACCTTTATTTATGAGGAGTTTTTTTCCATGTTCTTCTAGTAGACTAATCATATAAAACATATTAACACTAACTTTTGATAAAAACTATATTTTTCTATAAAAGATGACAAAGGTCATATACTAATTTATAACAATAGAATAAAGATATCTTTGAGGTCAATATATGAATTATGGATTATCAATATTTGTAGGGTTTATCATTTCAATAATGGTTGCTTTAAATGGAGTATTAACTGGATCTCTTGGGATTTATCATGCTACTTTAATTGCTCATATTTTTGGAATAACTGTTGTAATCTTGATTTTACTTTTTAGAAAACAAAAAATAAAGATTATATCTAAAGTGCCTTTGTATTATTTTATTGGGGGATTTTTAGGAGTATTAACAACAGTATTTAATAATCAAGCATTTTCATATTTAGGTGTTTCAATTATGCTTGCCCTTTGTCTTTTTGGTCAAAGTGTTACATCTCTAATTTTAGATGCATTAGGAGTATTTAATCACAAAGCTAATAACAATTATAAAACTTATATAGGTTTATTTTTATTGGTTATTGGCATACTTGTAATGATTCTTTATTAAGGAGGAAGCAATGATTTTAGCCATTATTTTTTCAATATTATCTGGAGTAACAATAGTCATATCTAGAACAACAAATGCCTTATTAGCTGCGAAAAGTAATACTTTAGTTAGTACTTTCTATAATTATGTTGTTGGTTTGTCTTTTGCAATTATTGCATTATTTGTTTTGGGACAAAGCGAAATTTCATTTTTTGCACATCCTTCTTATCCTCCTTTTTATTATTATTTGGGAGGAGCCTTAGGGGTAATAGCTGTGTTTTTTTCAGCTTATTTAGCTGTTAGAATTTCATCTATAGCTATCACTATATTAATGTTCTTTGGTCAACTTTGTGGGGCAATTCTATTGGATTGGCTCTTAAGTGGAAGGTTAGATATTTCAAATATAATCGGAGGAGCTTTAGTTTTTCTAGGATTATTATTCATAAATCAAAAGCCACAAAAGGATGATAGTTAGATTGTTATTTGTTGGTTTATTTTTTATAATTATAAATGAATATAGAATTTGGAGAAGTTGATGTTAAAAAAGTTTTTTTCTTATTATAAACCTTATATGGGTTTATTCATTTTAGATATAGTTGCAGCAATAATTTTCTCAACCGTATCAGTGTTTTTCCCAATAGTCACAAGAAGTTTGATTAAAGACTACATTCCTAATGCTATGTGGACTCCCATGATAATTACTTTTGTTGTTATTTTAACGATATATTTAATTCAATTGTTATGTGATTATATTAGACTCAAATGGGGTCATATTTTAGGTGTATATATTGAAACAGATATGAGAAGTGATTTGTTTGCTCATTTGCAAAAGCTATCATTTAGCTATTATGATCAAACTAAAACAGGTCATATCATGAGTAGAATCACAAATGATTTGTTTCAAATTACTGAAACAGCGCATCACTGTCCTGAAGATATAATTATTAGTAGTGTTACTATAACCGGTGCCTTTATTGCTATGTTTATCTTTAATTGGCAATTAGCCTTAGTTACTTTAATACCATTTCCTCTTTTGGCAATATATGGAGTTATCTTTGGTAAAAAGTTAAAGTCACGATTTGTAACTGTCAGAAAAACTTTGGCAGATGTAAATAGCACAGTAGAAAATTCTATTCAAGGAATTCGTGAAGTAAAATCCTTCAACAAAGAAGACTATCAAGAAGTACAATTCCAAAATAGTAATGATGTACTAATGGATGCTAAGAAAAAACAATATGATGCTATGGCTAAATTTCATTCTATTATGAATTTTTTTAGAAATCTTTGTTATTTATTTCCAATCATAGGTGGAGCTTTATTGATGTATTCAGGTCAATTAAAAGCTTATGATTTGATAACATTTTTATTGTTTATTACTGTAATGTTGCCCCCAATTGATCGTCTTATCAATTTTATGGAACAACTACAGCAAGGTATTGTTTGTTTTCAAAGATTTGTTGAAGTTATGGAAATTCTTCCTCAAATTGAGGACTCTCCTTCTTCTAGCGATCTTCAAGTTAAAGAAGGTATTATTCGTTATGAAAATGTAAACTTCTCCTATGATGAATCCTCCAAAATATTAAAAGATATCAATTTGACAATTACTGGTGGCTCTACAGTCGCTTTGGTTGGAGAATCAGGAGCAGGAAAGAGTACCTTAGCTAATCTTATACCAAGATTTTATGAAATAACTTCAGGTAAAATTTTTATTGATGACCAGGATATTACAAAAATTACCCAATCTTCCTTACATAAAAAAATTGGTTTTGTACAACAAAATATATTTTTATTTGATGCATCAATTAGAGAAAATTTAAAATATGGTAAAGCGTGTGCAACTGATAATGAATTGTGGGATGCTCTTAAAGCAGCTAATTTAGAAAGGTTTGTAGCATCCTTGCCACTTGGTTTAGAGACACAAGTTGGGGAGCAAGGAGCAAGGTTATCAGGTGGACAAAAACAGAGATTATCTATTGCTAGAGTTTTTTTGAAAAATCCACCAATATTAATTTTTGACGAAGCAACTAGTGCATTAGATAGTGATAGTGAAAAATTAATTATAGAAGCTTTTAACAGATTAGCTAAAGGTAGAACCTCAATAGTTATTGCTCATAGATTATCTACAGTTAGAAATGCTGATAATATAATTGTTATTGATGACGGAAAGATATTAGAGATGGGAAATCATAAATCTTTAATAGAAAAGAATGGTAAATATACTCATTTATATAATAGTCAAAAACTTTAGCATAGAATTTA
>CAZJGS010000072.1:0-12834 GCA_964545735.1 uncultured Spirochaetaceae bacterium | reverse complement strand
TATTATTATCGCTGGTGTTGATGCTACTCCAGATGCTATTGAATATTTAGGTGAAGGTCTTGATGTGACTGTATACCAGAATATGGTTGCTCAGGGCTATAATGGCGCTAAGGCTGCTTATGATTTGATAAAAGGCAATCCAGTAGAGAAATGGGATTGGATTCCTTTTGAAACTGTAACACCTGAAAATATGGAAGACTACAAATAAAATTGTCAGTTCAGAAATAGTAAATATATTAGGGGAGATAATTATTCTCCCCTAATTAATATGCGGTTAATGCATAACTGGAGCTACTATGAGTGTTGAAAATGTATTGGAGATGCGACAGGTTTCTAAATCCTTTCCTGGAGTCAAAGCCTTAAAAAATATTGATTTTTCTGTAAAAAAAGGATCTGTGCATGCTCTTATGGGAGAAAATGGAGCTGGTAAGTCCACTCTGATGAAAATTCTGTATGGTATTCATTCTGCTGATGAAGGCGAAGTAATTTTCAAAGGGAATCCTTATGTTGTTAAGAGTCCCATTGATGCAATCAAAAAGGGCCTCAGTATGATACCTCAAGAAATAAATCCTGCCCTTAACTTGAGCGTGGCGAGCAACGTATTTTTAGGAAAAGAGTTGACTTTTAAAAAAGGCTTGAGGCTTATCAATCAAAAAAAAATGATAAAAGATACCCAAGTGCTTTTTGATGAGCTTGATATTGATATAGATCCCTCTGTGTTAATGAGTGAATTAAGTATAGCGAATGCTCAGCTTGTCGCTATTGCTACAGCAGTGTCATACAATACAGACCTTGTTATTATGGATGAACCTACCTCTGCTCTGACTGAGAAGGAAATTGATAAGCTATATGCTATTATCAGGAACCTCAGAGATAATAAGAATATCGCTGTCGTCTATATTTCCCATAAGCTAGATGAGGTTTTTGAAATTTGTGATGAAGTTACTGTAATTCGTGATGGTGAGTTTATTGGTACCGATACCATTGAGAATTTTACGAAAGATAAGTTAATCAGCATGATGGTTGGCCGTTCTATGAAAGAGTTCTTTCACAAAGAAAAATGTGAAATAGGGGATGTTCTTCTGGAGGTAAAAAACCTCACTCTTGAGAAAAAATTTACGGACATTAGTTTTTCTCTCAGAAAAGGAGAAGTTCTAGGTGTCGCTGGTTTGATGGGAGCTGGAAGAACTGAAATTATGGAAGCTGTTTTTGGTTATAAACCTGCAGATTCTGGAGAAATCTTTCTTAACGGTGTTAAGATTGAGATAAATGAACCCAATGATGCCATTAAGCATGGCCTAGCTTTTGTAACAGAAGATAGGAAAGCAACTGGTATTTTCCCTGAGCTTTCGGTGAAAGACAATATGGTAATGCCTGATATCACCAATTATCTTCAATTTGGGTTGTTGAATAGTAAAAAGATCAACAAGGATTGCCAATCCCAAAGGCAAGCAATCGCTATCAAGACACCAAGTCTTGATCAGTTGATTAAGAACCTATCCGGCGGTAATCAGCAGAAGGTCCTTATTTCAAGATGGTTGTTGACAGTTCCTGATATTCTAATACTTGATGAACCTACAAGGGGAATTGATGTTGGTGCCAAATCTGAGATTCATCGTCTTATCGGAGAATTAACGAAGAGGGGCAAGAGTATCATTATGGTCTCTTCGGAAATGCCAGAAATTCTTTCCATGAGTGATAGAATTATTGTCATGCATGAGGGTGCTTATTCTGGTGAATTGCTCAGAGATGAAGCAACACAAGAAAAAATTTTACAACTTGCCACAGGCGAATCTTTGTAAGAAGAAAGAGGATGAAAAGCAATGATTAAACAAAAACAAATTAAGAGGCTCTCGTTAGGAGCTTTCATGAGCAAATATGGCATAGTCGTAATTTTTGTAGCACTGTGCATTTTGATGTCTATAGTATCCCCTGCATTTCGTACCATGCGAAACGTCACGAATGTAGTACGCCAGGTTTCTATCATCGGTATTGTATCGATGGGTGTAACCTTTGCAATTATTACAGGAGGAATTGATCTTTCTAGTGGTTCTATAATCGCATTGGTCTCTGTTGTTGTAGCAAGTCTCACTCAGAACGCAGTAAACCCAGACCAGCCTTTGAGTTTTGTAGTGCCCATTGTTGTGGGTATTGCCGTAGCTATTCTGCTCGGTTTTTTACTTGGATCAGTAAATGGATCTCTTGTTGCATATGGTAAGATACCTCCATTCATCGCTACATTAGGGATGATGACTGTCGCCAGAGGAGCTGCTGCACTTTTCACAGGTGGGCGTCCAGTTGGTGACTTGAAGGAAACATTTACTTATATTGGAACAGGTAGAATCATCGGGATTCCAATTCCTATTTGGATTTATATTATTATGGCAATTATATCTCATATTCTTCTTAGTAAGACCAAGTTTGGTCGTCATGTATTTGCCATTGGTGGTAATGAGCAGGCTGCAAGAATCTGTGGAATAAGTGTTGAGAAAACCTTGGTAAAAGTATATGCCTATGCTGGTTTGCTAACAGCCGTATCTGCAGTCTTACTTACTGCAAGAACTTCTGCTGGTAATCCTACGTATGGTGTAGCCTATGAGTTGGATGCTATCACGGCTACAGTTATTGGTGGTACTTCCTTAAGTGGTGGTGTAGGATCTATCCCATTCTGTGTAGTTGGAGCCCTTATTATTGGTGTTTTGAATAATAGTATGGACCTTCTCAGTGTTAACGCATACTGGCAGCAGATCGTCAAGGGTGTAATTATTGTAGTTGCAGTTATGATTGATGCTAGAAAGCAAACTCGTAAATAAAACTGATAGGGGGGAGGTGTTTCTACTACATCTCTACCCTGTATCTATTTAGTAGAAAGGAGAACTAGATGGCAGTAATTACAATTTCTAGAAAACTCGGAAGTATGGGTAGTTATATTGGCCAAAAGCTAGCTGAAAGAATTGGTTATGATTATGTCGACAAGCAATGCATGTCACAAATAATGAAAGATTATGGGTTCAGCAGATTTGATTACATCTACGATACAATACCTAGTATGAAAGAACTCTTCGATGAATATAGGGATAACACGATTAATTTTCTTGCTACTGTGATTATGTCTCTTGCCCAGCATGATAATGTAGTCATTGCAGGAAGAGGAAGCTTTGGTTTGCTCAATAGCTACTCTGATGTCATCAACATCAGAATTACAGCCCCTGAGAACTGCAGAATCCAACGCGTGATGGAACAGAGAAAAATCAGTGAAATAGAAGCAAAGGCGATTGTCTTGAAGAACGATAAGGTAAGAAGACACTTTGTAGAGTCTGATTTCAGATTTGCGTATGGCAATACTGCAAACTTTGACCTTATCCTCGATACAAGTATAGTCCCTCCAGATATGTGTGTTGATTGGTTGGAACAGATCTATTCTATCAACAAAGAGAAAAGACATGATAGCCGACACTGTGTCAATATTATTGATGTAGAGCCAGTGTTAGAAAAGCACATCAGTGATATGCTTGCTAGTTTTAAGGCAGATAAAGAGCCTGTGTTGTATCAAATTGAGCAGTAATGTCTATAGTTGATTTTTGTAAATTCTTTCCTTCTTCTGATATCATTTTAACCAAGGTTTTTGGTGTATTAGAAGAAGGAAAGAACAATTTTTTTTTAGTTAAAAAAAACAAACGTATGCGTAAATAATTATTGATTTATTGAGACAATAAATTTTGTAGTTACCGAGAGAAAAAGGAAATAAAAATGGATATAAAACAATTAAGCACAGAAGATTATATTGCACAACTAATAAAAAGGGCAAGAAAGGCTCAGTCTATTATTGAAGGGTTTTCACAGAAACAAGTAGATAAGCTTGCTGCTGCCATCACTTGGGAGATTGTAGCAGATGATGCCCTAGTAAATGAGTTGAGCCTCTTTTCATTTGAGGAATGTCGCCTTGGTGACGTCGATTCAAAAAGAATCAAGGTACAAGAGAAATGCCGAGGTGTCTATTATGATGTAAAGCATGCCAAGACTGTCGGTATTGTTGAAGAGATTCCAGAAAAAGGACTTGTTCGAATATCAAAACCTGTTGGAGTTATCGGATCTCTAGTTCCTAGTACCCAATCTGAGATGCATCCTCTAATCCAAGCAATCTTTTGTGTAAAAGCACGCGACAGTATAATCTTTTCTCCTCATCCTAGAGGGAAAAAGACAACAAAAAAAGTAGTTGACCTGATCCGAAACGTCATGAAAAAATATGGCGCTCCAGAGGATTTGTTCATTTCCATAGAGGAGCCCACTGTTCCTATCACCCAAGAATTGATGAAACAGTGTGATTTGGTCATCGCTACAGGTGGACAACCTATGGTACGTGCTGCCTATAGCTCAGGAACCCCTGCTTATGGCGTGGGAGCTGGCAATGCAATTATCTATGTTGATAAGAATGCAGACCTTGCGGATGCTGCGAAGAAGATTATTGCAAGCAAGACCTTTGATCTTGCAGCTGGATGTTCTTGCGATAATAGCGTCATAATTGATCAAGAGGTTTATACCCAAATGTTGGAGGAATTCAAAAAGGCTGGAGCACATCTTCTTGATGAGCTTGAGAAAGAGAAATTAAAAAAAGCTATTTGGCCTGAATGGCCTAAAAATCATGTTATCAATAGGGATATCGTTGCATCTCCATTGACTAATATTGTAAAAATAGCAGATTTGGATGTCCCTGAGGGGAAAAAATTGTTGTTAGTAGAGGAATGTGAGACAGGAGAAGCATCTCCCTTCAGTGGTGAGAAAATGTCACTAGTAACAGCAATATATTGCAGCAACAGTGCACAAGAGGCTGTTCGGATCATAAATGAAAACCACGCTTACTCAGGTGCAGGACACTCTTGTGGTGTATTCTCTAAAAATCAAGATGTCATAGATACTATTGCTTTAGGAACTTATACTACTAGAGTTGTAGTAAACCAAAGCCAAGCAGCAACAAATACAGGAAATTGGACCAGTGGAATGCCTTTTACTAGTTCTCTTGGTTGTGGGACTTGGGGTGGCAATATTGTTTCAGAGAATATTAGCTTAAAGCATTATTTGAATAATACCTGGGTGATTAAAGAAATTCCTTATTACAAACCAACCGATGCTGAGCTTTTCGATGGCTTTACGCCCATAGAAGGATAAGAGTACATATTGTGTTACAAGATACTTTACTAAAATATAGGACTACTGCAGAGGATGCTTCTGCCTTGATCACAGATTCCATGCATGTTGCAATGAGTGGGTATTCTGGAGCGGGGTATCCCAAGGCTGTTGTTGAATCTCTGAGAGAACGTAAGATTGCTGGTGAAGATTTTGGTATTAACCTTACCACCGGTGCCAATGTTCCTTGGGTAGATGAACGCCTAGGTAGTGTGGGTCTGCTCAAAAAGAGGGCTCCTATGGTTGCCCACAAGGTATTGGGCACCCTCGTAAACAAGGGTGAGGTTCATTATGTAGAGCAACAGATGAATAGGATGCCACGATTATTGCGACGCAATGCGTTTGGTCCTATTGATTTGCTAGTAGTGGAAGCCTTGGGCTTTGATGCCCAAGGTAATCTAATTCCAACTAATTCTATCGGTATGCTTGATTATCTTATGCAAGCTGCCGATAAGATTATTATTGAGATTAACCGAGCTCAACATGAGCGTCTTGCTTCATTGCATGATATTTATATAACTCAAGCCCCCCCTTTTACTCAACCTATACCATTAGTGAAGCCCAATCAAAGGATTGGCAAGAGAGGAATTCCTTTTGATCACAGAAAGATCGTTGCTATCGTGGAAACTGATATACCAGAGATTTCAACGCAAGTATACAAAGCAACACAGGTTAGCTCAACGATAGCACAGAATTTGTTTAATTTTCTTGAAGTTGAATATAAGGATCTCAAGGGGTTTCTTCCTCCTGTGCAAACAGGATTCGGCACAATTTCCGATTCCATCACAACCGGGTTCCAGAATACAAACTTCAAAGATATTCAGTTCTTCTGCGGAGGCGTAGGAGAGTCTGCAATGACACTTTTGGAGAGTGGCAAAGCCCTCTCTCTCTCAACTGGTGGCCTTGGAATGAATGAGAAGGTAGCAAGTATCCTTTCATCTTTTGCTCACCTGGAAGATTCGTTAGTTATACGAAATGGTTCCGTCACAAATAGTAGTGAGATTATCAACAGACTCTCTTTAATAGCTTTGAATACGGGTATTGAGATTGATATCTATGGTAATGTGAACTCAAGTCATATTACTGGCAGTAGGGTTGTCAATGGCATAGGGGGAGGAGCTAACTTTGCTCAAAATAGTGGACTTTCTGTTGTGTTGATTCCTTCCCTTTCCAAAGGTGGTGCCATTTCCAATATTATGCCGATGGTTTCTCATCAGGATATCAATGAGCATGATATTGATGTTGTTATTACAGAGAATGGCGTTGCTGATGTACGGGGCTTGGATGATGTACAGCGTGCTGAGAAGATTATTAGCTCGTGTGCTTCTCTAGAGTATAAAGAGTCCCTATCTTTGTATTTGCAAAGGGCAATAAAAATCTCAGGAGGGCACCACCCACAGATTCCTCTAGAAGCTTTTGGATGGTATAAGAGATTAAAGGAGACAGGGACAATGTCTGAGGAGAAAAAATGAAAAAAGTAACTCTCTATGAAGTTGGACCTAGAGATGGGTTTCAAAATATACCTACTTATATCCCATTGGAAACTAAGCTTAAAATAATTGATGGTTTGGTGGATGCAGGAGTCAAGAATATCCAAATTACTTCTTTTGTTAGTCCTAAAGCGATTCCTCAGATGAAGGATTCTCTCGAGTTAGCTATACGATGTAAAAAAAAGTATCCAGATCTTGGATTGTTTGCCTTGATTCCTAATCTACGAGGAGCAAAGAGTGCTCTGGAGTGTGGAATTTCTGAAGTTTCGTATGTTGTCTCGTTGGGAGAGAAGCACAATCTAGCAAATATCAGAAAAACACACCAACAGTCGTATGATGAATTCGTGCGTATTAAACAAGAGTGTCCTGAGTTATCAGTAGGGTTGGATTTGGCTACTACCTTCGGCTGTCCTTTTGAAGGAAAGAAGAGTGAACAAGAAGTAGTGGAGTTCTTGAAGCAGTATGTTGATCTAGGTGTGGAGTATGTTTCCTTGTGTGATACCATTGGTGTCGCTGACCCACTGCAAGTACGCACTACCATAGCAGCAGTACAGAAGATATTTTCCCATCTTGATTTGCAAATTCATATTCATGACACACGGAATATGGGTATGGTAAATACTCTAGCTGCAGTAGAGATGGGAGTGAACAAAATCCAATCTACCCTTGGTGGATTGGGAGGATGCCCGTATGCACCTGGGGCATCAGGAAATTTAGCGACAGAAGATGTTCTTTATATGCTCACCAACATGGGCTATGAAACAGGTATTGATGTTGATGCTCTGGTACGTTTGGCCCGACTTCAAGCGGAGTTGATACCTGAAGGCTTGTTTAGCGGGCATTTGTTTAGACTACCAACATGACAGTAACCATAAGGGAAATCTGTATGTTTCGAATAATTAGTAGGAGGAATTAGATATGGCAGAAAAAGATACGGTACTTTTGATTAAAACAATGGCCAAGAAGATGAGGCGTGATGTCATAGAAATGGGCTTTGTTGCAGGCAATCGTGGAGCTCACTTTGGCCCTGCACTCTCTTGCATAGAGATTATTGCATCGCTCTACTTTGAGATTATGCACCATGATTCAAGCAATCCTTTGCTTGCAGAACGTGATAGGTTTGTACAGAGTAAGGGACATGCATGTTTGGCTTATTACTCAGCCCTTGTAGAGAGTAACTATATTCCTCGTGAAGCGATGCAAACCTTCAAGGCTGATGGTAGCTTTTTGGCCGGGCATCCGTGTAGGAATCTTAAATATGGGATAGAAGTATCTTCAGGAAGTTTGGGCAATGGGTTTGCAATAGCCTGTGGAATGGCAAAAGCAGCTAAGGTTAAGGGCGAGAAACACAAGGTATTCTGCCTACTCGGTGATGGTGAATGTAATGAGGGCTTAGTTTGGGAAGCTGCTATGAACGCTAAGCAGAACAAGCTTGATAACCTTATCGCAATTGTTGATCGAAACGGAGTTCAGCTTGGAGGAAAGACAGAAGACATCATGGATGTTGATATTGTATCTGTTTGGAGGGCCTTTGGATGGAATGTCATTGAGCTAAAGGAAGGGAATAATATCGTAGCAGTACTGGATGCTCTTAACACCATGAAGAATTCTCAAGATGGAAAACCCCATGTAATTGTCGCAAATACGATAAAAGGGAAAGGAATCTCCTTTATGGAGAATAGTGTTGATTGGCATGCCCGTTCTATGAATAAAGAGCAGTATGAAAAAGCTGTTTCTGATTTGGCTAAGGTATAGGAGGAAGATGATGAAAATTATAGCAAAAGAGACCCTGCAAGAGTGGTCAAAACTAGGACATAGAAATGCAATGAGCGCTTCACTTGAAATGTTGGCTGCAGAGAATGCAGATGTGTGCGTTTTAACGGCAGATTTGACCCCTACAGCTCGGTTGACAGGATTCAAGGAAAAATATCCAGATAGATTCTTCGATTTAGGGATAGCTGAACAGAACCTCATTGATTTTACAGCTGGTTTGGCGGTTGAGGGGCTGGTTCCCTTTGCTGTTGGTCTTGCTGCAATTGTTCCTATGAGATGCGCAGAGCAGATGCGTGTGGCCCTAGGATATATGAAATTAAATGCAAAAGTAATAAGTATTGAGGCTGGGGTGCGTTTTGGTCCTTTAGGAAATACTCACTATGCAATGGATGATATTGCAGTTGTTCGGGCTATACCTAATTTCACCATTATTTGTCCATCTGATCCTCACCAAATATATAAGGCTATACAAGCTTCATATGAGCTTGATGGGCCTGTCTATATTCGTTTGACAGGAGGATCAGGCTTTCCTGTCTTGTATCCTAATGATTTTGAATTCACCATTGGTAAAGCAATTGAGTACAAACTTGGTAAGGAAGTAGCTATTATTACAACGGGATCTCTTCTTGCTGAGGGAATTGAAGCAGCTAACATATTGGAACAAAAGGGGATATCAACAAGAGTTATTGATATGCATACTATAAAACCCCTTGATACTGAGATGTTAGATTCGGTGTTCAGTGAAAATACTCTAATCCTTACAGTAGAGGAACATACTCCTCTTGGGGGCTTGGGTGGTGCTGTTGCAGAGTACAAGGCACAATTTGCGAATACTCCACGACAAATTATGGCAAGTCTTGGCGATACCTTCCAAGAGCTTGGTGACTACGAATATTTAATTAAAAAGTGTGGGCTAAAGGCAGCTGATCTAGCGGCTTTAGTTGAACTAAATAGGTAAGCCGTAAAAACTTACAGGTGAGCATCTCTTAAAAGGGGTGCTCATTTTTGTCTGTGGTCATTCTGCTTATTAGAGTTGGTTCTAGCAAAATTCTTCTAGGGGGTTCTTGAATATGATCCATGTCATTGCGAATCTGCTCAAACAGTAAGTTTGACAAAATCTTTCCAATCCCTTCTTTTGGTTGGTTTATGCTGCTAAGCTGTATTTGGTGAAGACCTGAAAACCTAATGTTATCAAATCCAATAAGTCCAATCTCTTTTCCCACCTTTATATTTTTTTCATGAAGATAATCCAATACCCCAAATGCAATAACATCATTGTTTGAAAAAATGGAGTCAATTTCAGGGTGTTCAGATAATAGTTTTTTTGTTAGTTCAACACCGCTAGTGATATTAAAACGACCAATATAGATTTTTGATTGATCAAAATCAATGTCATTTTCCAGGCATGCTTGTGTAAATCCTTCATTTCTTTCCACGGATGCCGCAGAGGTTGTAGGGCCACTGATTACTGCAGGATGTTTGTAGCCGGCTTGTATGAGATGCTTAGCAGCTAGATAGCCACCTTTGAAGTTGTCTGTGCTAACAGAACAAATATTTTTAGTTGCAAGCCAGCTCTCAAATCCTACAGCAGGAATTGAATTATTATCAAAAAAAGCTGCATTTTTATTATCAACAAAGTTTATAATTATGCCATCAACCTGCTTTTGTTGTACTGCCTGCATGAACTCTAACTCTTTTTTGCTATCCCAGTTTGATATACAAAGAAATACGTCATAATTATTTTCAGTGGATGTTTCAATTATACCTGTTGTTATCTCCCCGAATACAGGGTTGAGAATATCTGGGAATATTACGGCTATTGTCTTGGTAGACCGTGTGACAAGTCCTCTAGCAATAGTGTTGGGCCTATAGCCCATTTTTTTAGCTGTCTCAACTACCAATTTTCTGGTTTTTTCACTAACTCCAGGTTTATTATTAAGTGCTCTAGATACAGTTGAAAAATTCAAACCTAATTTTTTTGCAATATCTTTTATTGTTATCATGATTATTCCTCAAATTAGCAACTATTACACCTAGTAATACGTAGCCTGTTATATGTCTAAATATGAAGTAAAATGTTATATAGAATCATATTAATGATATACTATCTTAAAAACAATTTAAATACATATAGTGGAAATTAACAGGTTATTTAACCTTTTAGTTTACTATTATGCCACATTGTGCATTTCTTTATGTCAATAGGATTTAAAAGATTTTGCGAACAGTTCCTAATGAATTTGTTCTTTTCCTCCTGCTTTAACTCATAGTGAAGGAATATTTACTTGATTCATATCAAGAAGTATTCGAAATTCCTAAATCCATTCTTTTATTAATAGAATGAATATAGGTTATCTTGCATTATTACAACTTTATCAAAACACCTCAAAACTCTGTTATTGGAGACGGTATAACAATTTTATTGCCTTCCTACTTTTCAAGGGATTTCTAATATTTTTCTCAATATATTCTCTATTTCTTTCGAATTCCCTTGTTGGATAAATTAGACTGTGTTAATCTAATTAAGTAAAGACTTAATTAAAAAGAGGTGTTAACCATTCCACAATTATTTGAAATACTCAGCCCTTTGGCAGATCAAACCCGATATACAATCGTTAGAGAGCTTCTGGCTCGTGATTATTGCGTAGGAGGTCTTGCTAGAAAATTGAAAATTACTGAAGCAGCAGTTTCTCAACATCTTAAGATTCTCAGAAATGCGGGCATAATCACAGGAGAAAAACGGGGCTACTTCAGACATTATCGGGTTAACCAAAATATATTAAAACAAGTGGCAACCGACTTGATGGAGATGAGTGAAATCTCAAGGACAAGTTCTGCTGAGTGCCCTCCGGGGGCAAAAGAAGATTGTCCGTTTTGTAGTTCTGGAGTCGTTGAATTTAGTGAATAGTAAATAAATATAAATATAAATAATAAAGTCCAGTTTTATTGGACATCACATTAAGGAGGAACAATTAATGAGAAAAGTCGATGTAGTAGTAATAGGTGGTGGCGCTTCAGGTTTGCAAGCCGCTATAACAACCAAGTCTACCTATCCAGAAAAAGAAGTTGTCTTAATTCGTAAAGAGGCTCAAGTCCTTATACCCTGTGGTATCCCATATATTTTTGGGACACTTAGCGATAGTAGTAAGGATATCATGCCCGACAAATTGTTAACAAATGCGGGTGTAGAAATCATCATTGATGAAATTACCGACATAGCAGTGGAGGCCCGCTCCTGTATTACAGCAAGTGGCGAAACTTATAAGTATGAAAAATTAATTCTGGCTCTAGGATCAAAACCCACTCTCCCAGGTTGGTTAAAAGGCGCTAAACTTGAAAATGTATTTACGATTCCTAAAGATAAAATATATCTAGATGATATGTTAATAAAATTGGGAACTGCCAAGCGTATTGTAGTGATTGGTGCTGGTTTTATTGGCGTTGAAGTTTCGGATGAGTTGAATAAAAAAGATTACAAAGTGACCTTGGTAGAAATTGAAAAAACAATTCTTAGTAGAGCTTTTGATGAGGAATTTGGTAAAATTGCAGAAGAGCATTTGCTTGAACGTGGACTTAACCTCATTACTGGTAAAGGTGTTTCAGAAATCAAAGGAAAGAATGGAAAAGTAAATCAAGTAGTACTTTCATCCGGTGAAACAATAGACGCCGATGCGGTTATTCTTTCGATGGGGTATGCTCCTAATACAAAGATTGCTGAAAAAGCTGGTATTGCGTTGAATGAGTTTGGGTTTATTCGTACTTGTGAATACATGCGAGTTTTACCTTGTTCAACAGATATTATTGCAGTTGGAGATTGTGCTCAAAAAAGAGATTTTATAACGAGGAAAGTAGACAGGACAATGTTAGCTTCAACAGCCTGTGCTGAAGCTCGAACAGGTGGAATGAACCTTTATACTTTAAGTCCCTGCAAACCATTTACCGGAACGATAGCTATCTATTCTACAGCAATTGGACAACATGCCTTTGGTACTGCAGGTATTACTGAAACCAAGGCAATTCAGGAAAATTTTGCTATTATCAGCGGTAGTTTTTCAGGTGCAGATACTCATCCTGGAAACTTAACTCATTCTCATAAACAAACTGTAAAATTAATTGTTGCAGCCGACTGTGGTATGATTTTGGGCGGTGAAGTTTATGGTGGTGTTAGTACTGGTGAACTGACTAATTCAATTGGATTCCTTATCCAAAACAGAGTAACTGTAAAAGAATTATTAACCATGCAAATTGGCACACAGCCATTGCTTACAGGGTCTCCCGCTGGATATCCTCTCATCAAAGCTGCAGAAGTAATTGTAAATAAAATGAGAAAATAAGTATGAGATAAAGAGAATATTTAGTTCTTGGAGATAAAAATACTTATAATTTT
>CAZJGS010000071.1:0-13019 GCA_964545735.1 uncultured Spirochaetaceae bacterium | reverse complement strand
TACGATATGAATGGTTCTTTCCATTAATATGGTATTAATAGTGTTTTTAAACATTATAAACTGGCACCCATAAAATAGGATAACAGAAAAAATTTAATTTTCCTTGAGAATGTAATATTAAACCATATTTTTCATGAATTATATTATAAATATTGACGTATTAATATATATCCTATTATCTTCATCCAGATAGCATTGCTTGCTTAATTTTAAGCAAAGATAAAGTCTTTTACAATGAACAGGCCCTTTATTCTAGTGTAACAGATTTGATTGACATCTGAAAAATTAGTGTTTATTCTTTATATATAACTTTTTATTAAAAGAGTTTTTTTGAAGAGGGTATTATAATCTAATGTTGATTGTATCTCAATAATATACTGAGAACTGAGGTAGTTTCATAAGTGTTAGTATTTTACTCATTGAAGAAACTTTTAAAACAATAATCTCGAAGAATAAAGATAAGGTTGTTCTAATTGTTAGATTCGGTTTTTCGGCAGCAAAAGGAGTTAGTTGATAGCCTTTCAAAATAGATGGCATCAAATTACTTCTTGAGCTAATGAAATATATTTGGGATGTCCTAGTTTACTGTACTACCAATGAAGTAAATTCGCTTAAAAGACTATTATCACGAAGACTGGAATTTCAAAGTTATAACAGCATGTGATATGCTAGACATAGGGAATATAGAAAATTATTTTGGATCTTAAGGCTAAAAAGCGAGCTGGTATCATTACTCAGTAAGATACTAGAAGAATCGGGCTTTTAATTAGTTAATGGTGGTCTAAAAACCTTTTGAAGACCTTAGGGATAAATGCTCAAGGTTGAGAAAAAGACTTTGAAAAAGATTTTCTACTAAAGACTAAATAGGCTGATTAGCTAAAGAATGAAGGAGATAATTAACTTGATTAATAACAAAGAAATAAAAGATCATCTGTTTGAATATATTCTCAAATTGGCAGAGGGTAAGAATACTCGAGAGCAATTTGAAAAATATAGAAAATATCTAGATGTATGCAATCCTACGGAAGTAAATTCTGCTATAGACAGGTTTATAGACACTGAGGATGATTTTGATCTTATAGAAAGGACAGTTGCTAAGTTTATCAGAGCCTGCGAGCATGGACTTGATTCTAAGCAACAGTTTAAAACACAAATACCATATATAGCATTATTGCTTGAGGAAAACTCCCGCTTAGAAGAGCGTAGATCCAATACAACCATAATCTATAAAGAATTTGTTGCAGAGTATAGAAAATGCGAACAGATAGAGAATAAAAGACTTGTTGATTTAAAAGAGAATCTGTCGGAATATAAAAAAATCAAACCTCATTATTTGAAACTTCAAAATTCCTTTTTCCCAGCCCTTGAAAAGGGGGCAGATAATATGAACTGTCTCAAGCTCATGTGGCATATTCAGGATGGAATTATAAGTGATTTGAAAGAACTCCTGAAGATAATTGATATGTCTCCGTTTGATTTCAAAAAGTTTAATAAAATCTATGGTGATATGTTTTTAAAGATGGGAAAACTGATATATAGAGAGGAGCATATTCTGTTTCCTCTTGCGGTGTCGGTACTCCCTGATGAAGAGTTTCATCGGCTTTTAACTGATGTAGAGGTATTGGGGACATCGTTTAATGTAAATATACTAGATTTTTATGGAGGTAAAAATATGTCAGAAAATTTAAATAACAACCAGAAAAGAAAGGATGAATTAAACAAAATAATTAAAGCTCTCAATGAGCGTGAAGATCACAGTTCAGTACAAAAGGAAATAAAAAAAGACTTCAAGAAGTTGTTTGATACCTTGAGTCCTGAGGAAATAGCTGAAGCAGAGCAGTCCCTTATTGCTGAAGGTGTTCCTGTAGAAGAAGTACAGAAGTTGTGTGAGCTGCATGTTGATACTTTCCATGACGCCCTTAAGAGTGCTTCAACACGTACAGCAAGCGGAAATGAAAAAATAAGCGGACACCCGGTTGCTAACTATAAGGCGGAAAATAAGGCATTAAAATCCCAGATTGCTGGGTTCAAAAAGGCCTATAAGAGACTTAAAAGGTCAAATGATTTTGATGCTTTTGATGAAGCTCTAAAAAGTATATCAATAATTGATGTGCATTATACTAGAAAAGAAAACCAGCTCTTTCCCTTCCTTGAAAATGTTGGATTTACAGGACCGTCGAAGGTGATGTGGGCTAAGCATGATGAGATTAGAGATATTTTGAAAAAGCTCAAATCTGCTTCGACTGATAAAAAACTGCAGGAGTGTGTTTCATTAGCCAAATCTCTTATTCCTCAGTTAAAGAGAATGGTTTTTATGGAAGAGAAAATATTGTTTCCTACCGCTCTTAGGAAAATACCCGAATCGGCATGGGTTGAAATCAGAAAAGGAGAGGCTGAAATTGGTTATGCATGGATTAAACCAGGAAATCTATGGGCTCCTGAGGTTACAAATCAGGACAATTTAAATTTAAAACCATCTCTCGCTAGTACTGAAAACAATCTCATCGATTTGAGTGTGGGCAAGCTATCTGCTTCCCAGATTAATTTAATGTTGACGAGCCTTCCTCTTGATATTACTTTTGTTGATGAGAAGGATAATGTCAGATATTTTAGCCAAGGCAAGGAAAGGATCTTTCCGCGTTCTCCTGGAATTATCGGCAGAGCTGTACAGAATTGTCATCCACCCAAGAGTGTTCATATTGTTCAGAATATATTAGAAGATTTTAAAGCAGGTAAACGTGATGTAGCCGAGTTCTGGATTCAAATGAACGGATCATTTATTTATATCCGTTATTTCCCTTTGTTTGAAGGAACTATATATAAGGGAGTTATTGAGGTAAGTCAAGAAATATCTGGTATTAGAGCCCTAGAAGGTGAGAAACGCCTGTTAGATGAAGAGTAATTTATTATTCTTTATTTCTAAATTAAGATATTTTTTTTATGAAATATATCATAGTATTGCTTTCTGATTACTTTTTTAGGAGTAATAATAGCTAATATTATAAAGAGAAGAATTCAATAAGTTGGACAAAGTAACTAATTTAATTTTCATGGTCTGAGGTCTGTGTCTTACAGGTGTTAGACCATTTAATTTGGTAAGGAATATAAGAGATTCGTGTTTATATTATGTTGGTGGAAGGATAAAGTTCAAAGAAACAGCTAACAAGCTGTTGATAGAGAAGTAAGTGAAGAAACTGGTTATGAATTAACAGTTGATCGACTGGAATTTATCCATGAAATTTTTTTTACAGTGGAAAATTTGAATATTATTGACACCGATTAGTTCTTTTAATAAGCTCTTAATTGTCATTAGTTATCGTCCTTTGTATGTTGTAGTAAATTTAAAATAAACGATAACTTGTGATTTTTTCAATAATATATTCTTATAAAACTAATGTTTCCTTTTTGTTTAGTTACTATTTTACCTTACTTTTTTCTCTATTTTTTAAAATTTTACCCACAGATACTGACGATGCCCCATAAAAAATTGATAGTTTATCTCATACGTAGTTGTTATTATGGATTGTATGTAAATTTAATATTGTGGTATAAATATGAGTGAATAAAATAATTAGTGGAGATTTTAATGAACGTAAATGAACTTAAAAATAAAGCAAATGCTTTGCGCTTAAAAAACTATAATTGTGCTCAGGCTGTTGCTTGTGTCTTTAAAGACTTAGTAGGAGTTGATGAAAAAACTCTCTTTAAAATTAGCGAAGGCTTTGGTGGTGGAATGGGTGATCATAAAGAATGTTGTGGTGCTGTAACTGGTGGTATGATGATCTTATCTTTGCTTAAAAGTAGTGGTACTAGCGACAATATAACTAAAACACAAACTTATGAAATTACTACTGATCTTAGAAATCAATTTTTAGATAAATATAATTTAACACTTTGTGAAAGTTTAAAGAATCATGATACAGAGGATGGTCATAATATCTGTGATGATTATGTTTCTGAATCAGTTGAAATGGTTTGTAGAATTATTGAGAAAGAAGGGTTGTTATATAATACAAAGTAGTAGTTTTTTTGTTGTGTGTTAAAACTAAAGAAAAACCTTAATGTCATAGTTTTTAAATCTATCTTTTTAATGTTGAATATATTTTAGGGAAAGTAAAAATTAATAAATATTTCTACTTAGAATAATTATTTTTATTTTAAACCCTATTGTTTTATAATCATTTAATTGCACTAAAATTGAAGTATAAAGATATAATTCTACAGAGCCTTGATATAATACAATAATAAATGAAAGCTAGTTTAATTCTTTATAGAAAAAAAATAATAGCTAGCTTTTTATACTTACCATCAAAAAAAAGTAAAATTTAAACCTTGATTAATGTTAGCATACATGCTAACATTCTAATCATGAGAGATATTATTTTTTATGAAACTGAGGCAGGTAAAATTCCTATTAAAGATTTTCTTGATAAACAATCCTACTCAGTTTTCCAAAAAATATCCTGGACACTTAAGTTAATTGAAGAAAATGAAAGAGTTCCTGAGAAATATTTTAAAAAAATTAAAGAATTCAGATGGAATTTGGGAAATTAAAATTAAAGTAGGATCAAATATTTATAGAATCTTTTCTTTTTGGGATAAAAATAATTTGATAATTTTGACTCATGGAATTATTAAAAAGACACAAAAAACACCTTTGAAACAAATTAATTTAGCTCAAATCTATAAAAATGATTATTTTAGGAGGAAAAAATGAACTTAGATAAATACATTGACAAAAGATTAGAAAAAGAAAATATATCAAAAGAACTTTTTTGGAAAGGTTATGAAGATTTTAAAATTGGCGCTTTTATCAAAGAAGCTAGAGAAGCAAGTGGAATGTCACAAACGGAACTTGCCTCACGAATTAATACAACTAAAAGTACTATTTCTAGAATGGAGAATCATGCAGATGACATTAAGATTTCTACATTAGAAAAAGTAGCGACAGCTCTTGGTAAACAACTAAAAATCTCAATTGTTTAATTTTTTCTAATCGATACTGCCCTAACTTTTTTAAGGTTAGGGTATTTTATTCTCTAAACGCTGCTTAATATTTTGCCGACTTTTAGCAAATAGTTTATAAAAGAAATATTCATCATCCATATATTCATATATAAATAAGCCATTCTCTTAGCAGCTTTAATCATTTTATTAATTACGCTTACGCATAATCTCTTATTTTGGAGATTGAGATCACATCTTTAGATCTCATTCATTTTCTTGAGTCGAAGCATGGTGAAAATGAGGTTCTTTCGTTTTGTGAATATGATGCTTGAATACTGAATTGAACAAAGAATACAGAAAAATGAACATGCTTTATTATACCCAATGAATGGGACTTGGAAAAGTATCAACTTTCAACAGTATTTTTAACGCAGATGAGAAAAAATAATCTACGAAGTTGACCTTGGTTATTTTTTTATCTATATGGATCTAGGAATATTTCATGAAAACATCTAGCCGTTGTGGTTCTTCCATTTTTTATGAATATTTTGCAATAGAAGAATGCTTTCAGAGATTCATTTTTTTTACACTTGAGATGTTCAATTCTGTTTCATATATACAGTTTGAGTTGGATAGGCAAAAGAAATTTCTTCTCTCTCAAAAGCTTCAAATATCGCCATGTTGATGAGCTCCTGGGTGTCCATATATTTTTTATAATCGGATCCGGACAGGTAGTAGACAAATTCAAAAATTAAACTGAACTCGCCGTAGGACGCAAAATGGCCCCGGTCAAAGACTACCTCCTCCTGTCTTTGGATAATTTCACGGACGATTGCTGTGATTCTCTTTATTTTTTCAGCGGGTGTCTGATATATTATGGAAAGTTTGAAAACAACACGGCGTTTTTCCATTTTTTTGTAATTATGAATACGTGAATCAGTTAGATCTGTGTTGGAGAAGACCATCAGTTCTCCCCCGAGAGCCCGAATCCTGGTGGTTTTTATTCCTATTTTTTCAACCACCCCCAACTTGTCTCCGATAATGATAAAATCTCCAATTTCAAAAGGTTTATCGAAAAAAATGACAAAATAATTGAATAGATCTCCCAGAATAGTCTGGGCAGCCAATGCTACGGCGATACCTCCGATTCCCAGACCCGCAACCATTGCTGAAATCTCTACACCCAGATTATCCAGAACAAATACCAAAGCGATGACCCAGATGAAAAAATTCAGCAGAGAATGAATACCCTTAATCTGTTTTTCTTTCTGTTCTGCATAGGGTGAACTTTTGAGATAAATCTGCAGACCCAGCCGAATCCCTGTTAAGATAGTTCTTACAATAAGGATTGTAACTAAGATAAGACCTCCGCTTTGAAGGATTTTCAATGTTGTCTGAGAAAGATTTAGGTATTTCGTTGCAATATAGAGCGCTCCGAGATACATAATAGGGAAGAAGGATTTACCCACGTTTTTAAGCAAGAGGTCATCTTCTCCGGCTTTTGTATATATGGCCAGTTTTTTTATACGTTTTTCAAATATTTTTCTGAATATGAACACTATGAAGATTCCTGCTAGGAAAATGGCCACAGCAGTCAGGTAGTCCTTGAATGAATTACCCCAAAAAGTAAAGTTAAGCATCTCTTTTATGTTCATTTAGTCCTTCCTGAAACAGTACTCTCGTTTGTTACATTATATCTACAAATTAACATTAAATGCAAACACTAATATTAAATCAAATGAGAGTTCAGCAAACATGGGAATAAGCCTATTGTTCAATCTGTTTTTTGGTCAGATCGACATTGCCTTGTCGCTTTTCCATGTTCACGGCCATCACTGTATAAGGTGAGAGCAGTATACGTCTTTCATTAGCCAGCTCCCGGTATCAACTACTAAATAGCTGACTGCCCAGTACCGATCATCAAAGTAGAACTCTTAACTTTTCCTATTTCGCCATCGAGACTGCTCAATACGTAACCAGTCAGATTTTCCTATTTCATCACCATAATATTGGTTCCTCATAAAAATTACATATTTTCTAATGTATTGCATCTTGCCATGCGAGGCATCATAAATGGTTAGTTCACATTTTATCTTACCATTTACAGGTTATATTGAATTCTCTTGTTCAAAAGTATATAAATAATATTTGCACTACTAAATGAGACTTTCTTGTTAGCAATAATTAATACAATTAAAAAAATAATCACCCATTGAGTTTACATTTGGTACTAATTAAGTGTAATTGCTCACTAGATAATCTAGTAAATATCAAAACTCTTTCATTAATGAGAAAAATAATAGCCTATCTTTTATGACAATGGTGAGGTATAATTTTCTGATAACAAAAAAAGAGAGAGGTTTCAATGTTAGATTTAGGAACATTGAGGGAAATTAACTTATTATCACTTTGTATTAGGCTATTTTTAGGAATAATATTTAGTGGATTATTAGGATTTTCCAGAAACATTAAACAAAGACCGGCAGGTATTAGAACCTATATGCTTGTAAGTATAGGAGCAGTATTAACCATGACTTTGGCCCAGTTTGAATATTCAATGATTAATACATTGTGGAATGAAGCATATCAAAAAATTGGAATAGGACTTGATGTAAGTCGTTATGGAGCACAAGTAATTAATGGTATTGGTTTTCTTGGGGCTGGATCTATTATTGTATCTGGTAACAATAAAATTAAGGGAATGACTACTGCTGCAGGATTATGGGCATCTGGTTGTATGGGCTTAGCTCTAGGTGCAGGTTTTTATGAGGGTGCAATAATTGGATTTGTACTTCTATTTATATGTTTATTACTTCTGCCTTTAATTGAAGACTCAATTCTATTAAAATCAAAAAACATGAATGTATATATTGAATTTACCTCAATTAAATCTTTGAAACATGTAATCGAATTAACTAAATCATTAAATATTTCAATTTTTGAAGTGGATGTAATAAATAACTTTAACAACCAGAAAACATTGATGGGTGCTAATTTTTACATGCAACTAGGTAATAAGGACAGAAAGCATTCAGAGATTATAATGGCACTTTCTGAATTTGATGAAATATGTAATGTTGAAGAAATATAGGAGCATAATAAATGGATTATTTAAGAGAATTTAATTTAGTATCTATTCTTATAAGATTGCTTCTAGCAATGTTTTTTGGTGGATTTATTGGATTTGAGAGAGAAACTAAACGTAGACCAGCCGGATTTAGAACACATATTTTAATATGTGTAGGTTCTGCTCTTACAACCCTTACTTCTCAATATTTATATTTAGAATTAAATATGTATACAGACCTTGCAAGACTTGGTGCACAAGTTATCGCTGGCATGGGTTTCATTGGTGCTGGTACAATTATAATTACTAAAAGAAAAGATGTAAAAGGACTAACTACCGCAGCAGGCCTTTGGACAACAGCAATTATTGGCTTATGTCTTGGAGCTGGATACTATGAGGGTGGAATAGCAGGTACATTCGCCGTGCTATTCGTAGAATTCTTATTAGCAAAGTTCGAGCATAAATATATTAGCAAATATACACAATTAATTTTTTATACAGAATTTAGAAAGAAAGGTACTATTAAATATATATCAGATATATTTGAAAATAATAAAATGACTATAGTAGATATGGAAATGAATAAAACCAATAAATTAACAAAAGCCTTTATAACTATTAAAGTTAAAGATGCAAAACTAATTGATAAGGTTATTGAAGAAATTGCATTAGTTGAAAACGTTGAATTTATTGATACTTTAACTCAATAGAAATTTACAAAAATATATTTTGTTATGAATCTAACTTTAAAAGTTTACACCCCTTTAATATTTTCTACACCTATTGTCATACTATGGTTTATTTGTATTAAAATAGGGGTACTAACACAATACCATATATATTATTTATTCGATATTTATAATAAAATAAAGTTCCTAATAATAAATGATCTATAATACCTGTATTAAATCACTTGTTTAATTATCATCAAATAATAATAGATGATGTATTTTTTATAGATGTAGTATAATTGTGGATAGAGGACCTTTAAAAAGCTAAACCATTGAGTTTCTAAACTAGTTTAAATTTTTTGTAGAGAAATCGTTACTAGCTTTGTTTTTTTGTATATTCAGAGATTTCTATATGTACACGAATGCACATAAATAGAGGAAGAGAATAATTTTTACCTATCCTTTTATAATTGAATTAAAGAATTTGAAAACCCTTTGTACTTCCTTTTAAGTATGGATTTCGATAGATCGGTTTTTTGTAGAGGGAAAAGGAAAAAGCTTGTATCATTATAGAAGCTTTCCTTAGGAGGTACCCGGCTATGAAGAAAATCAAGACTCTAGTATTGATAAAATTAACTGATACAGAGAAGAAGATATTTACTCAGTTTGATGATAGGTTCGATATATCTTTCAAAGACATCACTGAAGTTACTATTACGAGAGAGGATATTCAGGAAGCGGAAATTATCATTGGATATCCTCCTAGGAAGTTCTTGGATACTGCAAAGAATTTGAAATGGCTTCAAATGATTGCCTCTGGTGTCGATAGATATATGAGAAATGGGATACTCCCACAAAATACCATAATTACAAATGCAAGAGGCTCTTATGGGGAAGCCCAGTCTGAATTCATGTTTTCTATGCTAATTGCAATTATGAAGAAGCTCCATATATACCGGGATAATCAACTACAATCGCGATGGCACAATGAAGGTGATGTGATGATGCTCAGAGGTTCTACAGCCTTGGTTGTTGGCCTTGGTGATATCGGTAGTGAATTCTCAAAACTCCTGAAAGCCTTTGGTGTTTATGTGATAGGAGTAAGAAGGGATGCTTCTAAACCCTGTACATATGCCGATGAGGTACATTCTTTCACAAAACTAGACTCTCTCATACCCAGAGCCGATATCATCGGGATGGTTATTCCAGCAACACCAGAGACAGAGAATCTTATGAATGCAGAGAGAATATCCATGATGAAAAGAGGGGCTGTTCTAGTGAATTCTGGAAGAGGGGTCACTGTTGACAACGAAGCTCTTTGTGATGCCATTTATAGTGGCCATCTCGCAGGTGCTGCAATAGATGTCTTTGACCCTGAACCGATACCGAAAGAACACAGGATTTGGAAGATAGAGAATATACTTATTACCCCGCATGTTGCAGGACTTGATTACATGTCGCATAATTGGCAACATACTTTGAAACTTATTCAAGAGAACCTTCAGTTATATTGTGATGGAAAAGAGTTACGGAACATTGTGGATAGATCTCTCTATGAATTTAAATAAAGAGTAAAAGAGAGATGTATAGGTAATCGTGTAATCCCATCAATTAATTTTCTACAATTCTATGAAAGCTTTAATTTTATCTTTATTAATAGTTCATTTAAGAAGAGTTTATAGACCAATCTGTAAATATATTGATGAGTATTTTATGGAATTCTCATAGTGTTTTATTAGAATTTATGTGGTATTTACTTGGATTTTTATATTACCATATACAAAAGATTTTTTAGATGGGATTGAAGATGAAATAAGGGAGAAGGTTGAAGCGTAACGCAAGTAACAATATGCGTTGGACTGTATTAGAATAATAATTTAAATATAACATTTATATCGATTATAATCGAAACTTAATTTGATTTTATTCAATATGTCGTTTATAATAGAATAGAAAAGAATAAAGGTGGATGTTATGGATTATATTACTAGACCTAAGTATATTGAAAAGATTAAACAATTTGTAGATAAGCCTGTTATTAAAGTCTTAACTGGAATGAGACGAGTTGGGAAATCAACCATTTTAACAATAATAAAAGATGAAATTTTAAACTCAGTGCCAGATGAAAATAAGATTTATCTAAATTTTGAATCTATAGAGCTTTTTAATGTTAATAAGGCAAGTACTTTGCTTAAATATTTACAGCCCTTATTGGAAAAATTAAAAGGGAAAGTATATTTTTTCTTTGATGAAATTCAAATAGTAAGTGGGTGGGAGCAGGTTATCAATGGACTAAGAGTAGATAAAGATTGTGATATTTACTTAACAGGCTCAAACACAACACTTCTTTCTGGAAATCTTGCAACTTTATTAGCAGGGAGATATGTAGAATTTGAAATTCAACCATTTACCTTTAGTGAGTTTATTCGAGTATTTGATGATATGAATTTATCCAAAGAAGATTTATTTGATAAATTCATAAAATTAGGAGGAATGCCTTTCTTAAAATACTTTAAGTTAGATGAAACACCTAGTTTTAAATATTTAAGTGATGTTCACAATACAGTATTAGTCAAAGACGTCTTGCAATACAATAACATAAGAGATGTGGAGATATTTAACCGTATTTTATCCTATGTGATTGAAAATATCGGCCACACTTTTTCAGCTAACAGTATTAAAAAATATTTTAAAAATGAAAACAGAAATGTTTCGGTCGATACAATCTTAAATTATTTAGAATATTGTATCCAAGCCTTCATCATTAAAAAAGTACCAAGATATGATACCCTAGGAAAGAAACTACTCAAGGTAGATGAAAAATACTATTTAACGGATCATGGATTTCGTCAAGCAAAGGGATTTTCTAATACAAAAGATATTGAAAGAACACTAGAAAATATTGTTTATATCGAGCTTATTTCACGAGGATACGATGTAAAAATTGGAAAAATAAAAGATAAAGAAATTGATTTTATTGCTAAAAAGGGCAATCAATTATACTATTATCAAGTTTCTTATATTATGGGGGATGAAAAAACAAGACAAAGAGAATTTTGTGTTTATAAAACTATAAAAGATAACTTCCCAAAATATGTATTGTCGATGGATCTCATTGACTTTAGTCAAGATGGCATCATTCATAAAAATATTATTGATTTTCTATTAGAGGATAGTTATATGTAGCTCCATTTAAAGGAATATCCTAAGCAGTTTATTTATCTAATCCTAGATACTTTTATCATTCAAATTCCTACCTCCTAAGTTAGGTCCCTCGCATCTTTCTGCAGTGAATAAGGGTGTTATTCACCGCATATAGTGCGGGTATTATGCTTAACAGTGCTATGATTCTGTTATATAATTACTGCATAAATTGAGGTGATTATAATGTGGATACATGAACATCCGAATTGGACACAGTTTACCTGGGATCTTGAGAAGCTCTCAACCCATCTCTCTGATATACGGTACCGACAGGGCCGTCTGTTCGGCAGAATGGAGAATCTTGGGTTTTCGCTTAAGATGGAGGCACAATTGAAGATGCTGACTGATGATATCCTCGCATCTGCCCCGAAATTCTGTTGCGACATCTTTTGATAGAAATTTTGAATTACTTCCAGTAACATAAACATCTGCATTTGGAATATGTAAAAAACCATTAAAAACATTTGTCAGAATTACGGTATTTTTTATACCTATGATTATCAAACGCTATCTCAATTATATGATCGGATTTGATGCCTTGGTATATTAAATATTGTTTGAATAAATAAAATAGCAAAAATGATTTTCCACATCGACGCACACCAGTAATAATCTTAACTCGCTTGTTATGTTTATGTGAAATCAACCTATTTAAGTAAACCTTTCTTTTAATAATCAACTTTTTATCCTTTTCTATTTTAGATTTACTACGATTTTGCACTAAATCTAAAGTAATTTTACGATAAGGACTATTATTCTGCAATTCTTCATCATTGTGTTATTCTATAGATTCATAGTCAAATTATAATCTCAACAATAAAAAGCATAAAATATAAAATTGTATACTAATGCTTAAGACAAGAGTTAAAGAGGTCCTTAAAAGTCGCTAAATTACAAATTTAGTCATTATTTTCTATTTATTCCTCCAATAATCTATTTTATAATAAATTAAAAAGAAGTGGATACACTCACTTTTTTAGGAGGGAATATGAAAAAGGTTATAGTATTCTTGTCAATTTCAATAATTGCCATTTCATCAGTTTTTGCAACAGGTGCCGTTGAAAAAGATAACGGTGAAGTTACATTAAGATTTTGGTATACTTATGGAGAAGGAGAAGAAGCAGTTTTGC
>CAZJGS010000070.1:0-13466 GCA_964545735.1 uncultured Spirochaetaceae bacterium | reverse complement strand
CAATACCAATAGTACCATCACAAGTTATATCCCCTTGTTATATATCCATTATTTATATATGGAATAAAATTCACTATATTACGCTTTTACATCTAAAACATAATATTTTACATAAGTGTAAATATTTGCTACTAATTCAAAAACAATTATTATTGTTACTAGCATAAAGATAGCTCTAAAGCCAAGCAAGCTTGTATAATTAAGGTATAAGCTTTGGCTTGTGCTCATAAACAACAATATTATAAAATTAAATAGTTCAACAAGAATCTCATACATTTTCAATTTTTTAGTATTGCCCGTTAATAATTTAACAATATTTATAATTATTTCTAAAATCCAAACAATAGAGATAAAAATTAGAAATGTAGTAAAAATACTCGTATTAATATTGTGGCCTAATTTAAGTCCGCTTGCTTCAAAACCTCTTTCTGCAACTGAAATAACACCAGGAGCAATATTAAGAATTGATAAAAATAAAACTGTAAAAAATATATCAACAATAGTTTCAACTTTAGAGACTTTATCAGGACTTAACTTTATATCTTCTAATTCATCAACGGACCAATCTTCTTCTAAATCTAAAAATTGCTCATTACTAAATTTTGTTATAAGGATAAATATTACAGTTAAAAATCCAATTGCAGCTAAGCTAGAGTTAAATATGTTTAGAAAAAGGTCAATTATATTTTCTAATACAACAGCTGCTGTTAACCAATTAGAAATTATATTTATTATAAAAATGGTTGAAAAAGCAATAGTCAAAGATCCTATTATAATTTTTGAAATCATAAAAAATAAATTCGTATAGATACTAGATATAATAGCATCATCGTTTTTATATCTTTTTGCCACTTGTTTTGGTGATCCAAACTCATAAATTATCTTCTCAACATCGTTAATTGATGGATTTTCTCCACAAGAAGAATCTATTTCATCTAATAACAATGATTTTAATTCTCTCTTAATTTCATCTCTTGAATCATAAGGTAATTTTTTCCCTATTGCATAAATATATTTATCTATAATGTCCACATGTATTCTCCTCTTACAACATTTTACTAATGTTGTTATTTAATTGTGACCACTCCTGAGTCAATTGAGCTAAGACTTCTTCTCCCAATTCACTTATTTGGTAATACTTTCTTGCTCGATTCTCACTAGTATCCCAAATACTGACTAATAATTCTTGTTTTTCTAATCTTCGGAGTAAGGGATATAAAGTATTCTTATCAATCTTTATTCCAGCTGTTTGTAAAGTTTGAACTAGAGAATAACCATAAATTTGATTCTTAGTATTTAGCAAAACAATCATTACTAGCGTACCTCTTTTTAGCTCACCATTAAGATTATCTAATATGTTTTTAATATCACTCATTTGTTATCCTATTGATTACACAATAGTGTATGATACACATCATTGTCAATAAAAATATCAGCAAATATAGTTAAAATTATATTAAAGATAAATATACCTTAACTAAGTATAAGTTCTTTTATAAATCTTAATTATATTATTAAAAGTTTAGTTATTTTTTGATTAGGTATCTTAGGACTTTGCTTTGATACTGACGCACAAAAATCCCATTAATATTTTAATAACCCTTATTAGGTAAAATATTATGGGATCAAAATATGTATTATAATTAATTTGATTATATATTAACTAATCACACAATTATCAGAAAATTTTTACTCTTTTAGAAATATCTTCTTCTGATTTCTCTTGAGGCTCGCTATTAATTCCACCAAAAGGCATTTGTGCATTTAAAATATAGCTATCAGGAACATCAAACAACTCTTTTACCATAGTGTCAATTACGGGATTAAAGTGTTGAAGAGAAGCTCCAATATTTAATTCTTTTAACCCACTCCAAATTGAAAGTTGCAACATTCCACAGGATTGTTTGGCCCATTCAATCATCCTAGGGGCATAAAGAGGGAATTGTGTTTCTAAGTTTTTGACAGCGCTCTTATCAATAAAATATAATATTGTTCCATAACCATTTTTAAAACTATCAATTTTCTCTCTAGCGACTTGAGAATTGAATTCATTATAGATTTTATCCCAAAGTAAATCTTGCTTTTCTTTAGTCACTATAACAACTCTTGAACTCTTCATATCAAAAGCATCAGGAACAAGCTTTGTAGATTCTTTAATCAAATCAAATACTTGATTTTCATTTACAGGTATACTCTTATTAATATCATAATAAGTTCTTCGACTTTTCAATGTTTCAATAATTTTCATTTATTACCTCTTTGATTTTATTATTCAGGTGCTATATTGCTTCTTCAAAACTTCTATTACTATAATTGTAACACTTCTAGGCTATTTGTTATTAATTTAGAAAAACACTCAAACTACTAAAAGCAATAAATTTAAAACACTCAGTATGTTTCCTAGAATATTATAGGTCAAAAGAGCATCTGATAGCTTTTTATTCCCTTTAGCTTCATCTTTAGAAAGCTCTGTAATGGTATATAAAACATTCCAATAAATATATTTAACTACTAAGGGACTTCTGATTAATTTTAGAAAGAACAAAATATAATAGAATAACAACTAATCCTATTAAAAATGACATATTTTTCTACTTTTCCTTATATTAAATAATGTACTACACCATAAAACCCAACACTTGAAACTAATGGTAAAGATAAATTATCAAACCCATTAGGTGATATTGCCTCAACTACAGTTGAAAGCAAACCAATAGCCAAACCTATTAATATCCCATTAGGTAAACTAATACTTGTGTAATAATAATTTATTATGGCTAATGTTATAATTGTTGAAAATATAAGCACAGTCAAACTGCCTTGAACACTCTTTTTTTTATTCAAAAAAATTGGTGTTTTACCCCATTTCTTACCTACAAGAGCTGCAAACCCATCCCCATATCCCATAACTAATATTCCAAGCAATCCAATTTCAGGTTTTTGTAAATAAAAGGTCCAAAGAGCCAAGAGAAATAACGATATTGAATAATATACAGTACCTAAATCTTCAGATCCTTCTCCTCTTTCCATAGCACTAAAAACATTTTTTTTGTACGAGATATAATTTATGACAATAAAACAAGCTGGAACTATTGCAGCCTTTATTGGTTTATCAAAAAAATACATTGCAATAAACCACCAATTACACACGCCTATGTGGATTATCTTTCTAGAGCCTTCAATTCCAACAAGTTTTAATTTTTCAAGTATTGTCGAAATACCAATAACTAAAAACACAAATAAAAATGATGTAATATATCCCATTAAAAGCTCTCCCCAAAATCTTTTTATACTTCTAGCATTATCTCTATACCGGCCTCATTACCTTTTGTTACAAAGTTATACCCAGTAGAATTATCTTTTAATGAAACAGTAATCCTACCTGCTAAGCCCTCTTTAATGGAATCACTCATAACTCCATTTTTAGGAGATGCTAAAGACTGAACGTTATCAATTTCACCTGTAACCTCTAATTCAACTTTACCTTTTTTAAAATAAAGGCTTATATACCCATCTTTTGCTGAGTTTATTTTAAGTTTTGATCTATTATAGGTTGCAAAGCGATATTCTTTATCCTCAATAATCAAGGAACAAAAGAAACCCTTAAAGGAAAATCCCATAAATGGAATATTGGCAACAGATAAAGCCAAATTAACATCACTTCTTTCAAAATGGTTGCACTGAAGCCATACATATTCTTTAGGAAAAGATGTTCCCCAATCTTTTTCCATATAACCGATTCCTTGACTTAGATCGATAGACTTATCATCAATTTTTATTTCACCTATAATATCATGTTTCATACTTATAATATGATGATTACATTCCATTTTTGGAATATAACTAAGTATACCCATTATATTAGGATTCGATAATGATCTTGGCAAAGCTGTTAAATTATTAAACTCAAGATTACCACTTACCTTTATTTTATCATCTACTAAATCTACAGAGATGCTCTTTTCATTAAAGATTGAATTAGCAATTGTAACCTGAAATGGGGAATCACTAAATTCAAATTGATCTATACTATATTTAAAATAGTGAGAAGATAACTCTTTCTTTTCATTACAAATAATACATTGAATAAAACAATGTGGATCTATTTTATTATAGCTAACACCTGGAATAAAGCTAATTGTAAATGTTGAATCTTTGTTTACCTGTTTATAGTACCAACCTTCAAAATATCTGTTATTATTTGATTTGCTCTTTCCTTGAAAAAATATTTTATTGTAATGTTTATTCAATGTTGTCTCCTAATTATATGAAAATAATCTATATAAATACTATATCACAATAAAGCAGGCTGCTAACAGATAATCTTATTGAAACTTAAATAATATTGTTAACCCAGTCCAAGCGGATATATATAAATGATGAGTAATTAGATTTCTCACATACTTATATATTTCTGCTACATAAAGGCTCTGTTACTGAATTTATATTATTGAGTCAAGCTTTTCTTGGCATTTTCCAAAGCTTCTATTACATTATCACACCAAGCATCAAATTCAGGGTCTTCTACCTGGAGTTCAGGGTTTCTCAATATATTTTCTATACAAACTTTTATACCTTGATCAAATCTTATTTCCGCATTGAAGCCAGGTACTAATTGTTTCAATTTACTGTTATCAAATACTACAGTGTTTGCTTTATCCCCTACTAGACCGCCTTTAAAATCATAAGGTCCAGCAGCATCTAGAAAGTATGATGATACATAATATGGTTTTAATTCAACATTTAATGCTTGGGCAATAGAATTATAAATCTGATTCCAGGTTAAAGATTCATCTGAAGTTATTTGTACTGCTTGACCTATTGCATGAATATTTCCTAATAGTCCAATAAATGCTTTTGCAAAGTCTTTATTAGATGTCATAGTCCATAAAGATGTTCCGTCCCCGTGTATAATAACTCTCTTACCTTCTAGCATTCTTTTTGCAACCTGCCAGCTTCCTTTATCCCCATGAACTCCTAAAGGAATAGATCTATTACTATAGGTATGGCTTGGTCTAACTATTGTTATTGGAAAGCCTTCTTCTCGATACATCTTCATAAGATAATCTTCACATGCAATTTTCTTTTGTGAATAATCCCAATATGGATTAGATAGAGGAGTTCCCTCAGTAATTCTATAATCTGCTAGAGGTTTTTGATACGCTGATGCAGAGCTTATAAATATAAACTGTTTAGTTTTACCTTTAAAAAGCCTATAGTCTCTCTTTAATGCTGAGGGCTCGAAGGCAATAAAATCTGTTACTACATCAAAGGTTAAATCTTTTATGAGATTGCTTACAGCATTTTCATCGTTTATATCACAGGTGAGATAGGTTACACTTCTTTCTCCTAAAACATCATTCCTTGTGCCTCTATTTAAAATATATAGATCTACTCCCATAGTAATTAATTGTCTGGAAATAGCCGTACTTATTGTTCCTGTACCGCCAATAAATAAAACTTTCATATTTTGCTCCTATTTTGTTTAATTTTTAAAATCATTACATTTACTAGAATATAAGGATTTTTTAGTTTCAACTTCTCTATTATAGTATGGGTATTAAAAAGAAACAAAAAAAATAACCGATAACACTGAATAAATGACATTTAATCTTGATTTGTCCTATTTAATTAAAAACTTAAGCTACTGACAGTAAAAATTATAGATCTTATTGTTTTATTTAAATTTCAAATAATATTAAATCTGGAGATTTAAATATTGAAACTAATCAATATTGCTACAAACTATATTCTTACCTAATCTTTTAGCACCATATAATAATTTATCAGTTCTATTATTAAATTCTTGAACACTCTCACCACTTTTATAAGTAGCAACACCTATACTCAATGTAACAGCATTTTTAATTTTGTAATAAAAAAACGATAAATAATTAATTAACACTTTCGTCAACAATAATTTATCGTAGTTTCAAATATAAAAAATTAGGAAAAATATTATTTATAACATTTAACTTTATCATTAGTATTAAATAAATCAAATTTATGGTACATAACTTGTTTCATTGCTTCAATACATGGAGGATAAATTTCTAAAGGTTCTCTTAGAGATTCATTCTTTAATACTTCTCTACATTTTACATAGAAAGCAGTTTTAATATCACTTGAGATATTAATTTTTTGTACTCCACTTGCAACAGCACTAGCTATTTCTGTATCAGGATTATCACTACCACCGTGTAATACTAAAGGAATTTCAGTGATTTTTCTAATTTCTTTTAATAAATCAATTCTTAATTTTGGTTTAATATCTTTAGGATATAGACCATGTCCTGTACCAATAGCAATTGCTAAGGTATCAACACCTGTTGCATCAACAAAAGCTTTTACATCTTCAGGTCTTGTAAAGATGATATTATCTGTACTTGCAATACCATATTCACCAGTACCACCAATTGTACCTAATTCTGCCTCAACACTTACGTTTATTGCATGAGCTGCTTCAACAACTTTTCTTGTTACAGCAATATTTTCTTCAAAAGGAAGATCAGAGGAATCAATCATAACGGAAGTAAATCCAGCTTTAATAGCTCTCATTACTTGTGCAAAACTTCCACCGTGGTCGAGGTGAATACATACAGGGAAAGATGCATTTTTTGCTTCTTCAATTGCAAATTTCAAAAATCCGTCTCTAATAAATTCTAATTCATCTGGGTGAATTGCAATGATAACTGGAGCTTGTTTTTCTTCACAAGCTTCAATTACTCCATTTAAAATCATGCTACTGCTAGTATTAAAAGCAGGTACTGCAAATTTATTCTTCTTAGCCACTGTAAGAAGATCTTTCATGTTCATTAACATATTTCTATTCTCCTATATCGAATAATTATTTTAATCTTTTAATGATCCTGCAGCCATACCTGCAAGGAAATATTTTTGGAAGAAAAGGAAAAGCAACATTATTGGTAAACTTCCTAAAAAGCTCATTGCCATCATTTCATTCCACTCGTATGAATGTTGTCCCATTAATAATTGTATTCCAATTGGAACTGTTGCCATCTCATTACTTTTTGTCAATGTTAATGCAAAAAGGAATTCATTCCAAGAAAGCAAGAAGGTATAAAGACCAGTTGATACAATTCCTGGTAATGAAATTGGTACAATTACTCTAAATAGTGTGAGTAATCTAGAACCACCATCTATTAATACTGCTTCATCAAGGGATTTTGGAATTGTATTAAAAAATCCAGTCATCATTAACACCCCATAAGGTAAAGTTAATGCTAAATAGGTTAGTATTAATGCTCCATAAGTATCATATAGTTTAAACGTAACCATCAATCCAAAATAAGGAATCATTAAAGCAATTGGTGGAACTGTTTGAGTTCCAATAATTATCATATTGATAATTTTTTTGCCTCTAAATTCATATCTTGAAAAACCATAAGCTGTAAGCATTGATATAAATAGAGTTACAAATGTAACAACTATAGCAATAACATAACTATTAACAAAAAATCTTAATTTATCTGGATCTTGGAATATTTTTTTATATGCTCCTAAATCCAGCACTTTTGGTAAAAAACTAGGTGGAGAAGCAAATACTTCACCATTAGCTCTAGCTGAAATAGAAACTAACCAAAGCACAGGAAATGCTGCAAAAATTACACCAAATAGCAATAGAAAATATACTAAAGCTTTTGATCCCATTCTTTTATATTTTAGCGATTTAATCGTCATTACCTACTACCTCGACTTTTGACTTCTAACGTAGAAAATTGAAATAACCATAGAGATTAATAAAATTATCATAGCTGAAGCAGATGCTTTAGAAAATTCAAACTGAAGGAAGGTTAATTTATAAGTATAAGTTGCCATTACCTCTGTTGCATGTCCAGGACCACCACCAGTTGTCATCCAAACTAATGGGAAAACTTGCATTGTCCAAATGAAATCCAAAATACTCAAACTTAAAATAATAGGTTTCAAATGAGGGATAGTAATATAGTAGAATTGTTTCCTACTATTAGCACCATCTATTACAGCAGCTTCATATTGTTGTTGTGGGACACTTTGTAATCCTGCTAATAAGCTAACCATATAAAAAGGATAACCATTCCAAACATTTATAAATGTTAAAGTTCCTAATGCAGTGCTCTCATCACTTAGCCACTCAACAATACCATCTATTAGCCCGGCTTGTTGTAACATAAAGTTCATTATTCCTAAAGGATCTAATATTAATCGCCAAACAATTGCAATAATTGCTGGTGTAAAAAGCCAAGGAAAAATGAAAATTACTCTTAAAACAGCCCTAGTTCCTGAACCTAAATATTTTGAATTTAATAGCAATGCAAAACTCATACCTAAAATGAGATGAAAAACAACACTAAATATAGTAAAAAATAAAGTATGTCCTATAGCTGATTTAAACACTTCATCTTGGATGATTTCTTTGTAATTACTTAGTCCAACAAACTCTGGCGACTTATTAGTTATTACATTATCCATAAGGCTATATCTAAAAACTTGTATTATTGGTATTAGCATTAATATCGATAATAAAAGCATTGCGGGTAGAATGAACCAATAGGGATCAAGTATTTGTTTTTTATTTCTTAAAATACTTTTATTCTTGAACATATAGTTTAAGTCCTCTTGTCTTATTAAAATTTATGGGGAGTATTAACTCCCCATATAAATTTACTTTTGCTTATTTTGCGTATACTTCTGCCCATGCAGCACTAGTTTTTACTAATGCTTGTTTAGCAGTTTGTTTTCCTGTAAGCATTGTTTGCATTTGTTCAGCCATTAGTCTCATTAAGTTGTTAGCTTCAGGAGCTCCTTGGAACTCATTTCTAACACCATTTTCTCTGTATAATGCGAAAGCTTTTTGGTTTAATGCATCTTCTTTAACCCAACTTGGATCTCCGTTAATATTACCAGGGAAAGCATTTACACTATCAGCAATTTTTGCATTAATTTCAGGACTCATGATATATTTAACAAAATCCCAAGCTTCTTGTGGATGTTCAGTTGATTCTGAAATTGTTACACCCCAAGCAGCCATATCTAAGATATGTGGACCTGAATAATTATCAGCAACAGGTGGTAAAGCAATATCAAAGTTTAAGTCAGCATTTCTGCTTCGGATCATATTAATATGAGCTAATGAATCAATCATCATTGCAGTTCTGCTATTTACAAAATGTTCAACCTTATCTTGTTCTTGAGCTGTAATAAAACCAGGTACTAATAAACCCTTATCACTCATAGTTTTAACCAAATTAAATACAGCTAAAACATCAGCATTATTAGGTTCAGGTACACCACTACCATCACTTGCCCATACTAAAGACATGATATCATTTTGGATACCAGTTGGGTTTTGTAGAGATAAAGAAATATCCCAACCATATTGTTGTTTATTTACATCAGTTAATTTTTCTGCAACAGCAATAAATTCACTATGTGTTTTAGGAACAGATGTGATACCTGCTGCTTCGAACATATCAGTATTATAGAATAATGGATAAATAAAGTTTTCAACATTAATTAAATACTTTTTACCATTAAGTACACTAATACTTGCTAATTGTGATTCATCATAATTATCAGCTGCAAAAAATTCATCCAAAGGTTTTACTGCGTTCTGTTTTACAAGGTTATAAATCCAAGTAGGGTCACATCCTAAAACATCACTCAATGTTCCTGATGCTGCACCAATTGTAACTTGACTTTGTACTTCAGAATATGGTTTTGAGATTCTTTTAATCTTAATACCAGGATTTGCTGCTTCATAGTCGCTACAAATTGTTTCCATAACACCTGGTGTCATTTCTGGTTCCCACCATTGCATGAATTCTAAAGTGATTGTTTCATCTTTATTAGAATCTTCTGAACTTCCTTGTGCAAATATAAATGCACAACTGAATAATAAAAGTGACAAAATTGTAATTGTCTTTTTCATAACTTACTCCTTTTCGTATCTTATATATTCCATTTTATACCGAAAAACCGATTTGTCAAGCAAAAAATAAACAAATATTGCAAATATTAATGTTCATTTTGTTTGCTTTTATTATTGACGCCAACTAATTGTTAACTTATAATATTTATATAATCCATAAAAGGGAGATTATGATGGCTACGAAATTTTCAAATCAAAGACAAAAAGAAATATTAAATTTGCTATTAAAAAATAGCCAATTACAGGTTTATGAACTAGCCGAAAAATTAAATATTACGCAAGCTACGATTAGGCGAGATTTAACGGCTCTTGAGTCATTAGGAAAACTTTATAGAACCCATGGAGGAGCTATTTTAAAAGAGCAAACTGTTTCATGGTTGGCTACCACTCTTGAAGATAGAATGAAATCTAAAGCTAAAGAAAAAGAATTGATAGCCATAGCTATTCTAGAATACATAGAAGATTCTGAGAGTATAATGATTGATGGTAGTAGCACTAATATGGCTATTGCAAAACAATTATCAAAAAATAAAAAGAATCTATTAATTATTACCAATTCACAACCATTAGGGGATGTGTTTATGGAAGATGACGAATCAAGCAATAGTATTTATACAATTGGTGGAGAACTATTATATGGTACTCAAAATACAGTTGGACCAATTGCTGAAAATAATTTAAATTTATTTAGAGCAGATAAAGCTATTATAAGCACAACAAGTGTACTTTCTAATGAAGGCTTATTTTCTGCAAGTCCTCAAGAATCTGAAATAAAAAAATTGATGATTAAATATTCTAAAAAAACTATTTTAGTATTTGATAGTTCAAAGTTAGGAATCTCTGCATTAAGTAAATTTAATAACTTTGAAAACATTGATTTAATAATTACAAACAAAGACATAGACCCTGAAGATTTAGAATTACTAAAATTAAAAGTTAAAAAAATTAAACTTGCTTAAATAAAGGAGTACAAATACATGAATAATATTTCATTAGGATTTGGTGATAATACTGATTATGAATTGATTTGGGACACAGATGCAATAAAACTTGCAATAAAAGAATTCAACATTAGTAATGCTGAGATTAAACTAAAAACAATTGTAGATAATGAAAGGGATTTATTAATTGGAATGTTATATTTTTTGAAAAATAATATTGGTGGCGAGTGTAGTGTTTATAATACACAAGTACTAAAGAAATTCGCTTCAAGATTCAAATATAATATTACAATTGGTGGAACTGGCCCAAGAGCTGCCATAGCTATGAAAACTCTGGGCTACGATAGTTTTCTTCATTTAGTTGTAATGAATGAAGACTTAGAAAAATTGATTCCCTCCTCTATTAAATATATTTGTAGTAATGAGGATATCAATTATGACATTCATTTAATTTTTCAATATCCAAAAGCTGTTTCGATACATGTTAATGATATATCAATAAATACAACACGAGAAAATAGAATAATAATTGGGAACAATGATGTGAATTCTATTATGAAGTTATCACAAGAATATTTTGATAAATATGTAAATATTTCTAAAGTATTGATGATTAGTGGATTTAATACCATGACAGATATACCTCTATTGAGGAGCCAATTAGAATTTATTGCAAAAAATATTAAACAACTCAAAGATATAAAAATATATTATGAAGATGCTTGTTTCATGAGTGAAGAGGCAAATCAATTATGCAAAGAAATGCTTTTTAAGTATGTTGATATATTTAGTTTTAATGAAGACGAGTTGATAAACTACTGTGGTAGAAATATCAATTTACTTGATGAAAAAGATGTTCTAAGAGGAATTGAAGAATTATATAAAAAGTTTCATGTTGATACTCTAGTTGTACACTCCAAATATTGGGCTATTGCTTATGGAGATAAGACTCCAAGTTATAAATCCTGTTTGAAAGGCGGCATCACCATGGCCACAACAAGATTTAGATTTGGAGACAACTTTAATAACAAGGAACAATATTTTGAAACAGAAATATTAGAAGATGGTGAGATTGAAACTCAATTTGCTAACAAATTCAATTCATTAACAAAAGATAAGAGTATTTGTATTCCTTCAGTAAAAGTTGAAGAAACTGATGTTACAACTGTTGGATTAGGTGATTCTTTTGTTGGAGGATTTGTTTCAAAATTAAGTGAATTATAATAGGTGAAAATTATGTTAAATTGTGAAAATAGAAGAAAAGAAATTCTAACTATCATCGAAGAAAATAAACACGCCTCTATTGAAAAATTGTGTTCAATTTTTAATGTGAATGAACAAGTTATATATAGAGATCTTATTTATCTCGAAAAGATTAATAAAATAAAAAGAACTTCTAAGGGTGCTATTTATCCTGAGTCAAAGACTAAAAAAAATGCCCTGAAATTAAAACAGAGAGAAACCACCTTTTTTAAAGAAAAAGAAGCCATTGGTAAATTTGCTTCAACACTAATAAATGATGGGGAAAGTCTAATGATTGATGGTGGAAGTACAACTATAGTTTTTACAACAAATATTGTTCATAAAAACAGAATGATGGTAATTACAAATACTAGTACAATAGGAAGTATTTTAAAAAAAGGCAAAAGAAATAGAATTATTTTGACAGGTGGTCAATTATTAAAAAATACCTATACTACGGTTGGGGACCTAGCTGAATCGGTTATATCTCAATATAGAGTTAACAAAGCAGTTATTAGTGTATGTTCAATAAATATTGATGAAGGAAGTTTTTATACTAATATTGAAGAAGAGGCAAAAATCAAACAAGCAATGATTAAATCTGCAAATGAGGTAATCATTATTGCAGATAGTTCTAAAACTGAAAAAGAAAATGTTAATTTTGTATGTGATTTTACCTTAAACAAAAAGCTAACACTCATAACAGATAACAAATTAAGCAAAGAAAAAAAAGCAGCTTTAGAAGCTAAAAAAATAACAGTAATAACCGTTGAATAGGAGAAAAATAATTATGACAAATCAAACTTACAAAGAAGCGAAAGAAAAGGCATTAGGATTTTATAATAAGGCAAATATTACCCTTACAGCAAAAGAAAGAGAAAATCTTGAAGTTGCCGACTTTGGACTAAATAATTTAGAAAAAGTTGGCTTGCAAATTGTTACTTATATTAATACTAGTAGAGTTTGTTCGAAAGAAATGGTTCTTTTTCCAAATCAAACTTGCCCTGAGCATAAACACCCAACTATTAATTCAATACCCGGAAAAGAAGAAACTTTCAGATGCAGATTTGGTAAAGTATACTTATATGTTAGTGGTCCTGAAACAAAAGATAGAGCTTGTCAAACTCCAAATGAATACTACACAGTATTTAAAGAAGTCGTATTAAATCCAGGTGAACAATATACAATTTATCCTGACACTTTTCATTGGTTTCAAGCTGGCAATAAGGGTGCTGTTATTTCAGAATTTTCGACTGCAAGTCATGATGATACTGATATATTTACAGATCCCAATATTAAGAGAATACCTACTATAGAGTAGAAGTTTTTGAGTGATTTTCTTTATGCACACT
>CAZJGS010000069.1:0-13550 GCA_964545735.1 uncultured Spirochaetaceae bacterium | reverse complement strand
AATGCAGTTTTTAACATTATTTGGGTCATAACCACCGAGTTGTCATTATAATGCTTATGGGTTTTATCCATAAAATATACGCAAAAATATCCCAAGATACTTTAAATAAAGCTATAAATTCAATTCAACCAGAAATACCATTGAGCAAGAAAAAACTGTGGTTATCGCATGAAGAGGAATTAGCAAGAAAATCAGGTATACGGTAAATTGTTATGCTCAACTTTTTTATGCAATTAGTTCATTAAAGCTTTCAATTGAATAGTTTTGGGAAACTTGAGCATGGAGAATTCCTGCGCATAAGCATTCTAATGCTCAACTGAGCATTAGAATGCGAAAGGCAAATAAAATTCTTTATTTCTTCCAAAAAGATTTTGTAAATAATGCAAATACAGTGAAAAGTTCCAAACGACCTACCAACATTAAAAAGGCAAACATCCATTTTAAAAATGGTGCAAAGGTTGAGAAGTTACCAGTAGGTCCTACAGCACCAAAGCCAATACCAATATTTCCTAAGCATAAGAAAGAAGCAGCGAAAGCTGTCATCATATCACAACCAGAAAGAGCAGCTATTGCTGAACCTATTAATCCTGTAGCGATATAAATAGCAATAAACCCGCTTATAGATATTAATACATCATCCTTTATTACATCCCTTCCAACTTTAACTGGGAAGATACCATTTGGATAAATTCTCTGCTTAATATGAACACCTGCTGCTTTTATAACAGTTGTTACGCGAATAACTTTTATTCCACCACCAGCAGAACCGGCACAACCACCAACAAAAAATAATACTAACAAGATCATTTGAGTAAAGGTTGGCCATAATACATAGTTTGCTGTAGCAAAACCTGTAGTTGTTATTATTGAAGCATTTTGGAAAGCACTATATCTAAGAGCTGAACCAAAATTAGAATAAATCCCCTTACTTGTTAAAAAAACTGCAATAATTAAAGTACATGTGCTCCAAATAAGTAAATATGCATGTAATTCACCATCTTTAAAAACACTTTTTAATCTACCAGTAAGAGCCTTATAATATAGAGCAAAATTTGCTCCTCCAATTAACATAAAAATAGTAACTATAATATCGACATATAATGAATCAAAGGTACCTATTGAAGAGTTCTTAACACAGAATCCTGCAGCAGCCATTGTTGAAAAAGTTACAGTCACCGCTTCATATAAGCTTAAACCACCAACTTTAAGTAAAATAGCCTCAATAATTGAGAAACCAACATAAATACTCCATAAAATTAAAGCAGTGTTTTGAATTTTAGGAGTTAGTTTATCTTTTACAGGACCAACTGATTCTGCACCAACTAACTTATTTCCACCGGAACCAACTTTTGGAATCAAAGCAACTAACAAAACAACAATTCCCATACCACCTAACCAGTTAGTAGCAGATCTCCAAAATAATATTGATGAAGGATTATCTTCAATTTGAGTTAGAACCGTTGCTCCAGTTGTGGTAAAACCACTCATTACTTCAAAATATGCACTTACATAATCTGGATAACTACCACTTACAAAGAGAGGGACTGCACTTACAGCCGCACCAATAATCCAAGTAAAAGTTACAAATAAATAACCATCTCTTGTTCCTAGACTTGGATCCTTTTCACCTCTAGTTAAAATAGCAACAAAGATACAAAATATTGCAATTAATCCAATGGCATATAAAAAACCAGTAAAGGCAAGTTGTTCATTCTTTACATAGGCCATCACAGTTGGAATTATCATAAATAAGGCTATAAAAATTTGCATGAAAGCCAAAAGTTTTAAATCCTGTTTATAATTCATTATTGCTTATCCTTTATAAATAGCTGTTGAATATATTTTAAACTTCCAGCACTAACACTTACTAAAACATTATCACCAGGATTTAAAACATAATCACCTGTTGGTATTATACTTTTAAAACTTTTAGTACTAATTGCTGCGATAATACCTTTGCCTTTCATATTAATAGCAGATAATTTTTTACCACAAACTTTAGTATTTTCTTCAACCGTATACTCATAAACTTCCATAGATCCACCAAGAATTGAATGAATACTTGATACATTACTTCCTCTTAATTTGCTTAAAACAGTTTCTACAGTAGATTCTGTGGTTGATATAACAGCATCTATTCCTAAATATGATTCCATACTTAAATAATTTATATTATTCCTAATTAATGCAATAGATCTCTCTATTCCCATCTTTTTAGAATATGTAGCTGTTATCAAGTTTAGTTCATCACTTTCAGTTAGAGATATTAATAAATCATAATCGGTTAGATGTGAATCTGTGAGAATAGAATCATCAGTAATATCTGCGTTTAATACAACTACTTGAGGAAATTCATTTGCAAATTCATTACAAATATCTTTTTTCATTTCAATTAGAGTTATGTTTTTTAATTGGGAGGAATTACATTGTTTCAAGAAGAATCTTGTAATCATAGATCCACCAACTAGGATAATTTTAAATTTTTCTTTTTGTTTTTTAGATATATTTGTCATTAAAGAGGAAAGATTCTTAGGCTCTCCAACAATTGATAAAATATCATTTTCATTGATTATTGTACTTCCATTAGGAACGATTGTATCTCTGTTATTTTTTATAGCAGCTACAACAAAGTTATCTTTTGTTTCTTTTCTAATTTCCTGAATTGTTTTGCTCACAAACTTTTTAGAATCTTCAACAAGGTAATTATATAAAATTAAGTCAGATTTATTAAAAGTAATAATATTATTATATATACCATTTTTTACAATGCTATAGAGTAATTTAGCAGTAACAATATTTGGATTTACTAATTCAGAAATTCCTAATATAGATCCCATCCCTTCATTTTTACCACTCCAGCCTAAATTTTTTATTGCTGCTATAGTTTTAACTTTGGGGAATTCACTTGCTACAAGCCCACAAGATACAATATTAATTTCATCATTTCCAGTAACAGCTATAAAGACATCAGCATCTGCACAATTTGCTTGTTTTAGAACTTCTATATCAGTACCATTACCTAAAATACCCATACAATCAAATTTATAAAGAACATTATCAAGTCTAGCACCATCTTTATCAATAAAGCTTACTTCTTCATCTTCTTTACATAGATGGAAGGCTAAACGAGATCCACGCCTTCCTGCACCTAATATAATAATTTTCAAAACGGCCTCTTTTATAATTAAGTATTTAATCAAAAAAAAATATATCTATATTTGTCTGATATATTTTAATACTATAAAAAATTAATAATATATTAAAGATAGAGATAAGTCAAACTTAGCACAATAGTGCTATTTGTTGACTTTCTTATCAAAAGCTTAATTAATTGCCTTTGCACTAAAGATACAATAATTATTATCATTATTTTCTACTTAATTTCTGAATTTAATTATAATACAATCACTAAATATTAAATTTTTAAATTATACAAAAAGTACAAAAAAAGTGAAACCTACCAATATTCTACTAAAAAAATTAAGATTTCACTTACAACAAAACTTATACCTATCGAATTGTAAAAAGATAATTCGCTTTTAAACTGATAATTATAAGATTTTTAAAAATAGTAAAACCAATTATTTACAAGTATATTAAAAACCCCATATTAGATTATGCAAAATATGTATGTTTTACTTTCCATTTTTTCAATGCAATATTAACCCAAAATCCATATATTCCTAAGTTACAATTGTTAATAATAACCATATTATCCATTGAGCAAATAAATTTACTGCCGATCCATCAAAAGTGAGTCTTTTGCCTTCAATAGTAGTATGCTTAATTTCCCAATCATATATCATACAAACTGCCCAAGGAAAACAAATCCCTAAAGAAATTGCTGTAATAAAACTGCCTAATAACTGCCAACCAATAAGCTGTAATAGCCCCCCATCAAAATAGCTATCCATTACATACTCCTTTTTTAAACTGTAAATAACCAAGGTTGTTCAATAAATAAAACCAACTCCAATAAGTTTTCATCAAAAAGTTGATATTCTTTTGGCATTGTTTCATGAATATAACCAAAATCCTCAATCATCTCATTATTTTCATAAAAAACTTTTAAGTTAAAAGATATATTTAAAGAAGCTTTTTTCCTATTAACTGTCCAATTTTCAATATCTAAAGTTGAAAAAAATTGTTCCACATCTTTCTTTTCAATAGAATATTCATACATTTTCATTTGGCCTAAATATACCATTGGATGTAAGCACTGTTTTAAATAACCTTCAGCTGAAATTTCTATAGATTGCTTTGAAAAGTTAGGCATCCCAGGTTTTATAACCTCTAATTTTACTTTTATTATTTTTTTCATATAAACTCCTTTTTTAGAATAGCATAGTAGAGAATTTTCAAACAGAATTATTTTATTTTTTTTAAAGTAGAGTACTTATCAAATGAATTAGTAAATAAAAACAATTATAAGGTCTTAAAAAAAGAGCCGGTATTTGAAGAAAGAATTACTTCTAATAACTCTCAAAAACCAAGTTATATTTGCGAAAATAAAAGATTTTACTCAAAATCGAAGAAAACTTGTGAACCCAATATAAACATAGAGAGCTCAAGGCTTTTTATATTTGGCTCTTTTCGTTAAGCCAAGTTATTTGGTTCCTGATGTAAAATTACAGGTAATTCAGTTTGTCTAATTGCTTTGTTTGTAGTTATGCTTTTGCCTGGAATAAGTAAAGTTTTAAGAATATTTTTCTTTTCTTCTATTCTCTTTTTTCGATTAACTAATTTCCAAGCTTCCCATGTTATATATGCTTCAGCATTTTTTGTAGCAAAGCAGGCTCTACTATGAGTCTTTGCAGATATCACTGAATGCAAAGCATTCACAAGTTGGAGATTATAGGTCCCTTTTCTTGATTCTTTTTTTGAATCTAGAGCAAAATGAGCTAACCCTGAATCTTGAGCGAATTTTATGCCACCTTTACTTTTGTCTATAACAATAATTGAACTCTGATCCATTTTACCTTCGAATGCATTTGTAAGACCTTTATTATTAACATTCCCTCTTCCAATAGGTTTCCCTATTATGCTTCTACTATCATCAATAGCAGTGGCAATACATATTTTATCTTTACTAAGTCCTCGCTTATTATCTTGCGATCCTCTCTTATGTGGGTAATCCCTAAAACCATATTTTTGATAATCAGGAACAACTTCTGAGTAATCTTTTTCTATACCTAGGTTCAACGTACTTTTCCAGTTACCTTTAAAGTTTGCAGAAAGGTAAAATTCATCTTCCTGAATTACTCCCTTTAGAATCTTTCCTTCAACGGAATTACTTACCTGTGAAAAGAGTTTCATCCTCCATGTATGTGCTGTAGACAAAGATATATTACATTTATCTGCTAACATAGGAAGGCTATTATCACAAAGCATACCTTCTATAAAAATATCCCAAGTTTTTTGTGATGCACTAGATCCTTGTGTTAATTTACCAGAAGAAGTACAAAAATAAGCATTGCAATCTTTGCAATGGAATCTTCTCTTACCATATGCAGAACCATTCTTAGCAATATTGGCAGATCCACATTTTGGACAAACCATGGCTGTAGTATCACTTATAGCATGTTTGCTCTTAGTTTCTAGAGGGATTATGTTTCCTTTTTTAGGAGAAAGTCCATTTTCCTCTATTAAGTCATTAACAATACTGACTACAGAAGGTATATCAGATACGTTTTCAAGTGCTGCAATTAATTGTTGGTATATCTCTAATGCTATTTGTTCTTTTTCTTTGTCATTCATATCAATATTTTAACATAATTGACTCAATTCGTATAGTTATAAACTTTATTTAACGAAAAAAGCCTTATATTTTTATGTATTATCTTCATTTAGGGGCCAATTTATGTCATCTAAATATTCAAAGTCAGTTTTAAAGAGTTTGATAAAACATATGATAACAAATGGCATTAATTACTTTCAAATATTCACAATATTCCCTATAATAAATTAATAAAATACTAAACTATAAATATATACATTGACGATTTCACGAAATAAATCTTACAATCCGAATTATAGATAAAATTAATTTTATAAGGAGCACTCCCATGAAATTTAATATAAAGAATTTAGGTGTAATCAAAGAAGCTGAATTAGAATTAAATAACCTAACAATCATAACTGGTGACAACAATAGTGGAAAGACTTTTATAACTGAAACATATTATGGATTAATAAAAGAACTAAAACAAAACTTAAAAATTAAACTATCTAATAACCATTTTAATACTTTAATAGACAAACGAAATATTACATTTCCACTAAATGATTATATGGAGCAAATTGAAACGAATATCAATAAAATAGTCAATTCATTTCAAGAAAAAAGATTACCTACCATCTTTGCAAGTGAAGATAACCACTTTATCGATTGTAAACTGAATTTAAAAATAGATCCGATTTTAATGATGCCTAAAGTAATTACTCTTATGGGCAATCCAAAAATTAAAATTTCAAGTATTGAAGATCAAAATATAAACATTAAACTAATAAATGATTTTTCAGAAAAAGAAGAAAATCCTGAAAAAGACATTTTACCCCCTATTAATTATATTTTTTCAATTTTCCTAAAAGAAAACTTTTTCCCCAGAATAGAATATCTATGCGCCGAAAGAAGTAGTATATTACAATTTCAAATAGATATTGATGGAAATAGAAGTGAATTAGTTAACAATATTCAAAATAACGAAAAAATAAATATAAATGAATATCTATCAAATAATACCGGCAAATTTCCTCTTGTAATTTCAGAAAGTTTAACAAGTGTTCGAAAAATCAGAAATAGAGGGATAACTAAAATTATTCCTCAAAACAATGATGTGATTAATAATATTGAAAGTATATTAGGTGGCACGTTTGAAGTAATAGATAAAAAAATCTTATTTCGCCCAATAATAAATTCGAATTTAAAATTAAATCTTTCAGAGACTTCAAGTTCTGTATGTTCTTTGTTTGAATTAAGTTCTTATTTATTAAAGGATGCATATAAAGAATTAATTTTTATTGACGAGCCAGAAATGAATCTTCATCCCAAAAATCAAAGAAAAATAGCTAGGCTTATTGTTATGATGGTAAACTCTGGGTATCAAATTGTAATTTCAACTCATAGTGATATAATTATCAGAGAAATTAATACAATGATCTTATTAAATTATACTGACAAAAAAAACATATTAAAAGAAGAAGGCTACTCAGACTTAGAAACCTTAGATATAACAAGATTAAATTGCTATGCAACTGAAAAAAATAAGGACCATTTAACTTATTCATTAAAAAAAATTGAAGTTTCTCAAGATGAAGGGATTGAAATCAAATCATTTGATAATACTATTGAAGAAATGAATAGAATTCAAGAACGTTTAATTTGGGAAGTATAAATATGAATTATGACACTTCAGATATTAAAAATTTAAAAAAAATAATTCATTCAAGAGCTATAATTCCATTTCAGACTTCACAGGGGTTTGAAGATGCTAATTTAATAGAATGCACTGGAAAGTATTGTTATAATTTAAAGAATATAAATGTTAATAACACATTAATAATAGATGTTGATAAGTTCATAAATTTAGAAAGTTGTTTCTCAGGACAAAATGAGGAAACAAAAAAACCAGATTATTTAATTTTTACAAAAGATGAAGAAGATAATCCACTTTTAGTAATAATAGAATTAAAAAATAAAAGAAAAACAAAAAGCTTATCTTATACTGCTTATCAAATCCTAGGAGGGATAAATTTCTGTAGCATTATTATCCAATATCTAAATATTTATTATCAATTAGATTTATCAAAATATTTGAAAAAAATTGGTTCTTTTAAATTACTAAATAAAGTACCTAGAAAAACTACTAAAATTACAAAAAATAAGATACACCCTTCCAAAAAATACAATTTAACGCATGATAATATACAAAAAAATTGTATGGTGGTAAATGGCAGAACAATCAATTTTAAATCCTTATTATCTCAAGGAAAATACATAAATATATTAGATTAGATTACACAAGATTATTTAAATATAATTTCTACTTAACTGTAACACTACAACGAATTGAGATTCTCAACAAAACATTAAGAGTAATATGCAAATACTAAAAGAAAGGGGCATAAATGAAAAAAATCTGTTTAATAATATTTTTTCTTTGTATTGTAAATTCTTTATATTCAACACCAAATAATGGTCCTAATTATTTTTCTACTGGTGTAATATATACCAATTATGTTGGTCAGCCTTTTCAAATAGCAGATAACAATAAATTACTATTAAAAGGAGTTAGCATTTCATTTAAAGGTGAAGAAGCAATTTTCTCTAATAAAAAATTAGCTCTTATTGCAAAAGCAAATTACTTTCTTCCATCTTTAACAATAATTGACAACAACAGTGTTTCCCATAATCTGATAGCTTTCAATCAAGATTTATTAATAGGGATTAATTATTCAAAACCTATTTTTAATAATTCCTTTGTTTATGTGGGTGCTGGATTACATCTTGGATCAAATATGGTAGTTAATATCGAATTTAGTTATCTAAGCTATGAAGCAGGATTAGGCGTTGATTCTGGCATAAAAATAAATTTATCGAAGACTATATTTCTTGATTTAGGACTTCAGACTTCCCTAGATTTATTACAATGGGCTACTTTCGAATCAAGTTTAGAAAATCAATCAGGATTTACTGATAATTTTATAGGATATAAATCTAATATATCCTGTTTACTTTGTTTTAAATTATAGAAAAAAGATAGTTCAGTAAAAAAAGAGAATCAACAATTATGTAAATTACAACTTTTTCCTACCCTTAGGTTGAACTATATATCTTCAGATCATAACATTTGTATTTTCCTTTTACTATGCTATAATAAAGTTCATGAAAATTCATCGTAAGATGAGTGAAAACGTCCAATGACATTGTTGCTTCTATATACTTGCATCTCTTGATTCAATTTATATTAAGCGACGACAATGCCTAAACATTGGGTATAAATAATATAGGATGCAAATATGTCTTTTAGTTGTAGCACTTGTGCCAATGGAGCATCTCCCTGTTTGCACAAGGTTAATCTTTTTCAAAATCTTGATAACTCTCATATGCAGGCTGTCCAATCATTAATTAAACAACGAGTATTTGCTAGTGGAGAGGTATTACTTTCTGAAGGTGATATTTCTGAGAGGCTGTTTATTGTTAGATATGGTGCTATCAAATTAGTTCGATATGGAAGCGATGGTAATGCATATGTGATTGATACGCTCTTTCCTGGTGATTTCTATGGTGGTGACCAGCTTTTTACAAGTGGTAAGATGCAAGAAACTGCAATTGCAGAAGGCGAATGTGGAGTTTGTACCATTACTAGAAAGCAATTGAGAGCATTGATGCTAACTACTCCAGAAATAGTTTTGAAAATGATTTCCTACCTTAATACAAAACTTGAACAATATCGCCTACAAGTTGAGATGCTTTCTACCAAGGATGTGGAAAAGAGGATTTGCATGTACATTTATGATCGAGTTCAAAGAACCAATTCAAACATACTATTACTAACTCAAGAAGACTTGGGTAATGCCATCCATCTAACCAAAGAAACTGTAAATAGAAAACTCTCTATACTGCAGGAAGCTGGAATGCTTGAAGTTACTGGCAAAAGCAAACTTAAAGTATTGAATGTTGCCCAATTGAGAGAGAGAGCATATTGGTAAAGTTTTGAAAGTTGATTTGAATCATAGTTTAAGTATTATTTTTTTTTTATAATACGTATGAATATAAGAAATAGGAGCCCATTTATGAACAATATAACCCTCGCAGAGCTGGTTCGCCACCATCCTCTGGTAACTACCTTTCTAAACGAAAAACACATAGACTACTGTTGCGGTGGAAACGACAATCTCTATCAAGCAATTGAGAGTCAAAGCTATGAAATAAAATCGTTCCTTGCGGAGATGGATTTGTATCTAAAAACTCAGGAAGCAAAGTTCCAATCCCCAATTGATGATGCACTTTTCAAAATGAATGTTGCAGATCTGATTACTCATCTGAAAGCTACCCATCACAAAGACGAGAGATTACTCTTTTTAATCATCGATGAAAAACTTACGACTATTCTTTCTGCACACTATAATCATCACAAGGAAGAATTGATTGAAGTATTCAAACTATTCAATGATTTGCGTAAAGAATTGCTTGTCCACTTTGTTCAAGAAGAGAAAGAAGTGTTCCCTATGATGGGAGAAACTCCTACTAAGCTCTCGTTAGCAAAGTTAGAAGAACTAGAGAAGGACCACCAGGCTGCAGGCGACATTATCAAAGAAATTGTACGCGCTACTCATAACTTTACTGCTCCAAAAGATGGTTGTCTAACATATAAGTCCACCTATGCACTCCTCAAGCAGTTGGTAGAAGATATTTTTATTCATGTATACAAAGAAAATAACATTCTCTTTGTCCGATATAAACAAGGAGTTAACTAATGAAACAACATGTCAAAAACAATGTTTGGTGGGTTGGAAGAATCGACTGGGAATTGAAGAAGTTTCACGGCGATGATTATTCAATCAATCACGGCTCAAGTCAGAACGCTTACTTAATACAAGAAGAGAAAACCGTGCTGATCGATACAATCTGGAAACCGTATGAGAGAGAGTTTAGGGCTAATCTTGAAAAGGAAGTAGATCTAAATGCAATCGATTTTATCGTAATAAACCACGGTGAGGTTGACCATAGTGGAGCATTGCCATATCTCATGGAAAAGATCCCTAATACCCCAATCTACTGTACTGCAAATGCTGTAAAATCATTGGTGGGTCAATACCATCATCCAGAGTGGAACTATAATGTAGTAAAGACTGGGGACAGTTTGGAAATTGGTGGAGGCAAAAAGTTGGTGTTTGTAGAGATGAAAATGCTCCATTGGCCTGATAGTATGGCCACCTACCTCACAGGAGATAATATCCTCTTTTCTAATGATGCTTTTGGACAGCACTTCGGGATAGAAGAACTCTTCAATGACAAGGCCGACCAGTGCCTACTTGCAGAGGAATCGATTAAGTATTATGCCAATATTCTTACTCCATTCTCTTCTTTGGTCAAACGGAAGATTGAGGAAATAATTTCACTTAATCTGCCTATTGATATTATTGCTCCAAGCCATGGTGCTATTTGGAGAGATAATCCTTTACAAATAGTAGAGAAGTATGCCTTGTGGGCAGACAACTACAAGGAAGACCAAATCACAGTCATATATGACACCATGTGGGATGGTACTAAACAACTAGCGCATGCATTGGCAAACCAAATTCGAAGTATCAGCCCTGAAACTGTCGTGAAGGTGTTCAATATCAGTCAAACAGATAAGAATGATATTATGACCCAAGTTTTTAAATCAAAAGCTATTGCTGTTGGGTCTCCTACTGTAGGTAAATCAATCCTTTCTTCGGTTGGCGGTTGGTTACATTTCTTGAGCGAACTCCATTTCAAAGAAAAGAAAGCTGCTGTTTTCGGTTGCTACGGATGGAGTGGAGAAGGAAACAAAGTGCTTAGAGAAGAATTAACGAAATCAGGTTTCTCAGTGGTAGAGTCAGAGTCTAAGGTCAATTGGAACCCCACTGATAAAGATTTTACTGCAATGGACGAAGTCGCTAAGGCCCTGTGCGCAAAATAGAATAACCATACTTATCCTTTCTAAGTCTCAGTAACTGTATGTGATGAGGAAAGGATAGGTAAAATGGGTCAAAACTAATAAATTTATAGATACTGTTTGCGTTGTTTTGATTTATAGAAAATCGATAGTTTAGTATAAAATCGAGTGTCAATAATTAATTAAATTCAATAAAAATAATAATCAAATAATTTATTATAGCAAAAATCTTAATTTTCTAACTTACAATCTTTTTTGACCCTTAATTTTAGATAATGAGTAGATTAGTAGCCTTATTTTTTATCTCATGATAGAATCCAAATAGGAGCTGCTTGTGAAAAATTACTGTTTAAATAGTCACTGGAAACTGTATCCAAAAAATAAAACTCAAATTTCAAAATTTACTAATTTTTTCGAACAAAATTCCTTTGTCGAAATGGATTTCCCCTCTGATATTCACTCAATTCTTATTGATAATAATATAATTGAAGATCCCTATCTCTCTGATAATGAAAAAAAGATTCAATGGGTAGGAAAACTTGACTGGGTATTTGAAAAAACAATAATACTTGATCAAGAATTAAGCTTTTTAAATGCTTTTTTAAAACTTTCAAATGTTGATACTATTGCCACTTTAACAATTAATAATATAAAAGTGATGGACTTTGAAAATCAATTTATAACTCATACAATAAATATCAAAGAGTATTTAATAAAAGGTGAAAACACTTTTAATTTTACTTTCTTTAGCTCAGAAGAAGAAGCTATAAAAAGAGCAAACGAGAATGCCTATCCTATTCCTTATTCTATCTATCCTATATCAAGTAAAAATAGAAATTTTATAAGAAAAACTCAAGCTCATAGCGGTTGGGATTGGGGTCCTTGTATAATGGCAATAGGAATATATGATGATTTAAATATAGACTTTAGTGATGAAGGTTATATCTCTTATACAAAAGTAAATACAGTATTAAAAAATAAAAACTGGATTGCTAATATTGAAATTGCCTATAATAGTGAAACAGACGTGATATTACCTCTAGAAATCAAATTAAAAAACAAAAGTATAAAAGAAAATATTTCTATAAAAAAGGGTGAAAATATCTTTTCAAAACAAATTGTTTGTAATGATATAGAGCCTTGGTGGCCAAATAATGAAGGAGAGCAAAACCTTTATCCTTTGGAAATAAAGGTTGGAAATGAAAAATATTTAAAGCAAATTGGTTTTAGAGAAATTATTGTCAAAAAAGATAATAATTCCTTGGTTTTTTGTATAAATAATAGAGATATTTTTATAAAAGGAACAAACTGGATTCCTCAAGACTCTCTTCCAAAAAGATATACAGATCAAAGATATGAAAGTTTAATTGAAGCCTGCAAAACAGCTAATATGAATATGATTAGAGTTTGGGGTGGTGGTCTTTATGAAAAAGATATCTTTTATGAGCTTTGTGATCAAAAAGGAATACTAATTTGGCAAGACTGTATGTTTGCTTGCTCATTATATCCTTCAACAAATCAATTTTTAGATTCAGTAGAAAAAGAGATAACTTGCCAAGTAAGAAGACTTCAATACCATCCAAGTTTAGCACTTTGGTGTGGTAATAATGAGGATTTAGGTGCAATTAATGGATATGATGAAGCAAGAAATATTAGAGATAGATATATTGTTGATTATGATAGATTAAATGAAGGTGTTGTAGCTAAAGTAATAAAAAAAGAAGATCCTTCTAGAGCGTGGTGGCCCTCTAGCCCATGTGCTGGAGAAAATGATTATAGTGATAACTGGCATGATGATTCAAAGGGAGATATGCACTTTTGGTCAGTTTGGCACGAGGGAAAAGATTTTGAAGAATATTACAAAATAAAACCCCGCTTTGTATCTGAATTTGGATATCAAAGCCT
>CAZJGS010000068.1:0-14224 GCA_964545735.1 uncultured Spirochaetaceae bacterium | reverse complement strand
TTTAGTCAAATAAATACCATCTGCTTCAACACTATAAAATAGAGTATGATCAGATTTTTCTGCCACTGCAATAATTTGATATTCTTCTTGTAATTCAGAGTTTACAATATTTGATAAAATTCCGTTAGTAGCATCATTATCACATGAGGTGAAAGCTGATATTACTAAGAGTCCAATAAGTAAATATTTTATATTTTTTTTCATATTTTAATTCCTAAATGTCAAAGATAAGGTAACAGGTGAGTAAGCAATAATACCATTATCACTGCTTAAGTCACTTCGATAGTTTATATTATATGCTACATATATTCCTGTTGTTAAACCAATTCCCCAGTTTTCATTAAAGAAATAGGAAGCATTAGCTTTTAGGGGAGTAATAAGGGAAGTTAATGTTTGCCCATCTCTTGTATTAAACGATATGCCAAGACCAGCGGAAAGAGAAAGATCCCAAGTCCCATTTTGAATAGGAGTGTAGGTATATATTGCAGCTATAGGAACATTGGAATAAAGAATCTTGCCATTGTCATAGTTAAAGTTATAACCAACTTCAACACCTAAACTGTTTTTTTCATTGTAGAAAAAATCAAAGTTTACGCCACCGTAACCACCAATTTTTAATACCTCTAGTCCTGGATAAAAATATTTAGGATGAGTTGAACCAGTTTTAGAAAAGAATAAAATAAAATCAGGAACACTAGGGCCAACATTGAAAGTTACTTTCTGATCGCCTTTCTTGTAAAAAGTATCATTTGCAAAAACACTTGTTAGTGAAAGTAGAGCAATAACTATAGTAGTAATTAATATCTTACGTTTCATAAATACCTCAAATATTATAAGTTTCATCTATTACATCAATTTAAGTACTATCTTGTTACAAAATATTGAAATAGAATATTGAAATGCATCTATAGTTAATCATTTTTAGCGAGATTAAGCAATAATGATAAAGAGTTGTTTGTGTGTAGGTAAAATTTATATATTTTGGGATGGTTTGTTTTATAAAAGTTAAATTTATGTTATAAAACCAATTAAGAGGTATTTATATGATTGTTTTAAGTGGAAAAGAAGTTGCAAATGATAAATTAAATGAATTAACTATTAAAAATCAAATTTTTGTTGACAAGTATAATAGAAAACCAACTTTAGCTGTAATTTTAGTTGGAGATAACCCAGCTAGTCAAACTTATGTAGCTAGTAAGAAAAAAGCATGTGAAAGATTAAATTATGGGCATAAAGATTTTCTTTTAGATTTAAATACAGATCAAGATACTTTAAATTCCTTAGTAGATAAATTAAATAGTGATAAAACTATAGATGGAATATTGGTGCAAATGCCACTTCCAAAACATTTAGATGAACAAGCAATAATAGAGAGAATAAAAAGTGATAAAGACGTTGATGGCTTTCATCCAATAAATGTGGGTAAGTTGTTAATTGGACTTGATTGCTTTGTTAGTTGTACTCCAAAGGGAATAATGGCAATTTTAGACTATTATCATATTGAAACTCAATCTAAAAATGTAGTAATTATAGGGAGAAGTAATATTGTTGGAAAACCCATGGCCTCACTTTTGATTCAAAAGGGTCGTGATGCCACAGTAACAATAGCTCATAGCAGAACTAAAAATTTGAAAGAATTAACTTTACAGGCTGATATTTTAATTGCTGCAATTGGTAGAGCTTATTTTGTAACACAAGATATGGTAAAAGACGATTGTGTTGTTATTGATGTTGGAATTAATAGAGTTGAAGATAGTTCAAGAAAACGTGGTTATAGAGTTGTTGGTGATGTCGATTACAAACAAGTAAGCGAAAAAGTAAGGGCAATTACTCCAGTTCCTGGAGGAGTTGGACTGATGACAATAGCTATGTTAATGGAAAATACATTACAAAGTGCAATTTTGCATGAAGAGAAGGCTAATTAATGAGTAGATATAAGAGACCTGAAAGAATTGAAACCTATTGGTTTGAAACTTATGGTTGTCAAATGAACCTTGCAGAAAGCAATGCTCTAAAAACTATGTTAGAAGGCGTTGGTATTACAGCAGCTATTGATGAGAAACATGCAGATATTGCAATTATCAATACCTGTTCAGTTAGAAAAAGTGCAGAAAATAGAGTTTGGGGAAGACTCGGTAATTATTCGAGAATAAAAAAAGATCATCCTATGATATTAATAGTAATTGGTTGTATGGCAGAAAGATTGCTCAACGAACTGCAAAAAGACGCACCCTGGGTCGATTATGTCCTTGGTACCAATGATAAGCAGAAAGTAGTAGAGATAGCTACAGGCTTAGATCAGATACATAGAGATGATAGTTATACTTTTTTAGAAAACTATTACAAGGAAGGCGATTATTCTACATTTGTACCAATAATGAATGGCTGTAATAACTTTTGCACCTATTGCATAGTTCCTTATGTAAGAGGAAGAGAAGTATCTAGAAGTGCTCAATCTATAGTAGAAGAAATAAAGTTCTTAGATTCAAAAAATGTAAAAGAAATAACTTTACTTGGTCAAAATGTTAATAGTTATGATTTTACCGATGATAACGGCAATAAAATAAACTTTCCAAAATTATTAACAAAAGTATGTGAAGCAGCTAAAAATATTGAGTGGATCCGATTTGAGTCCCCTCATCCAAAAGATTTTAGTGATGAATTAATACAAGTAATCAAAAATGAAGAAAAAGTTGCAAAACACCTTCATATACCACTACAAAGTGGAAACTCTAGAATATTAAAGAAAATGAATAGAAGTTATGATAGAGAAAAATATCTAAATTTAATTGAAAAAATTAGAAAAGAAGTTGCTAATGTAAGTTTTGCAACAGATGTAATGGTGGGCTTTCCTAGTGAAACTGAAGAAGAATGTTTAGATACCTTATCTGTTATGGAAATACTTCGTTGTAATGAAGCATTTATGTATTTTTGGAATGCAAGAGAAGGAACTCCTGCTACAAAGATGGAAGGACAAATTTCGGATAAAATTAAACATGAGAGACTTCAAAGAATAATAGATAGACAACAAGAAATCTTTGGTGAAGTAAAATCAATCCGAGCAAATGGCATTCATAGAGTTTTATTTTCAAAAGAAAGTAGAAATGATAAGGCCCAAATGCTCGCTAGGGATGAACACAACCAAATGGTTACTTTCACTCCAAAATATGAATTAACTCCAGGGGATATCATAGAAGTTGAGTATATAAGCGTAAAGGGAAATACAATTATTGGAAAACAAGTTTAATTCCTTTTAACAAAAACTCTTATTAGTACTATAATAGATATATGGATAATATTAATGCCTTTATAGATTTATTAAAAAACAGCTGCCAGACTACGGTTTTAACCGGAGCTGGTATTTCTACTTTAAGTGGTATCAAAGATTTTAGGTCATCAAATGGGATTTATTCTAAAAAGTTTAAACACCTAAACGTTGAAGACATATTAGATTACAATTTTTTCTTAACTAATCCTGAAATATTTTATTCCTGGGCCAAAGAAAATTGGTACGGGTTGGATCAATATAACCCCAATATTGTACATTCAACCTTAGCTAAACTTGAAGATTTAAATTTAATAAATGAAATTTTTACCCAAAATGTTGATATGCTACATGCCAAAGCAAATAGTAAAAAAGTTTATGAAGTTCATGGTAATGTTAGAGAGCATATTTGTACAAATTGCAAGAAGCTTTATAGCTATGAAGAAATTTTCCCATTAGTTAAAGAGGGTAAAGTTCCCAAATGTAATAAATGTAATGGCTTAATCAAACCAAATATTATTTTTTATGGTGAAAATTTGGATGTCTCCCTTTTAGAACACGCTTATCAATCATTTTCAAACAGTGATTTAGCAATTGTCTTAGGCTCTTCCCTAGTTGTTCAACCTGTTGCTTCATTTCCTATGTATACATTAAATAGGGGCGGAAAATTGGTAATTATAAACAAAGAATCTACACCTTTTGATAATTATGCAACTTTGAAGTTTGATGATTTGGAAAAAACTTTTATTGAAATTAATAAATTTCTATAGAAAAAAGATATACCCCCCACCATTTAGCAAAATACCTATCAAATAAGTTTAAAATTTCTTTAAATGTATATTTTGTTCTACAAATATAAAATATGTCTTCTTTCAGATTAAAATTAGATAACCTACAATATAGTTAGTACAAATAACTTGGAGGTTATATGAAAAAGATTTTATTAACGATGTTAGTCATTTTAATGATTGTTCCATCTTTTGTTTTTGCCCAAGGCGAAAAAGAAGATGAAAATGTAACAATTGAATTTTGGACACATGAAGATGCTAATAGACAAAAATTAGAAGATAGATACATTAGTGAATTTATTGAAACCCATCCTAATGTAAGTGTAAATGTAACTCGTCAATCTTCTACAAAGATGATTGAATTGGTACAAACTGCTTTTGCTGCTGGCGAAGGTCCTACTATTTTTAACTTATCAATTAATGATGAGTATCCCTTCATGGCTGCTGAAGTAGTTGCTCCTGTTGACTTTAAAGCTGCTGGTTATACGAGTAAAGATTCTTTAGTTGACTCTTATGTAGCTGGAATGCTTGATCCTGTTGTTATTGATGGTGAGATTTATGGTCTACCATTAGAATTAACAAACTGGTGTATTTATGTTAACAAAAATGTATTTAGAGATGCTGGTTTAAATCCTGATACTGACTATCCTAAAACTTGGGAAGAAATGTTTGAGGTTTCAAAAAAATTAGTAGTAAGAGAAGGTGAAATTTTAACTAGAAGAGGATATGACTTTAGATATCCTTACTATTTGGAATCAATGGTACCTATGGTTGAACAACTTGGTGGTTCTTTATTCAGCGAAGATGGCACAGAAGCTATTGTTGGAGAAGAAGGCTGGATTGGTTGGTTAACTTATATGCAAAAATGGGGTCCAAATGGTGAAAACTTAGGTTCTCCTACTTATAAAAATGCAAGAAAACTATTTAACTCAAACAATAATGATATTTCAATGGCAACAACAGGTCTTTACCAACAAGCTAGAATTAATCATGACAATCCTGATTTCTATAACAGTGATGATTGGATGGTAGTTCCTTACCCTAAATTTGAAAACGCTGTTAAAGATGTAGCTGCTTGTTATTATGGTCATTACTACATGGTTAATGATAGTGAAAATGATGCAACTAAAAAAGCTGCTTGGCAGTTAATTGGTTATATGCTATCTCATGGTGAAGAATATTTGACAAATGTAAATATTATTCAACCAACCAAAGCCTTGATGAATAGTGATACTTATCACAATATGCCTTTCTCAGAAGTATTTACAACTGACTTTGAAAGAGGACATGTTGTATATTTCGGTGCTAATTCAACTGAAATTCAAAATTTAATTAGAAATGCTGTAGAAGGTGTAATGCTTCAAAACGTTGAACCTGCTCAAGCTTATAGACAATTAAAAAACTCTGTTCAAGAATTAATTGACGAAGAATAAAACATTCGTATATTGGGAGTGGTAATATCCACTCCCAAGTTATTAATTATTTCTTAGGAGGAGTAATGTCTAATAAAAAAAGATATAGTATTGAACAAAAACAAGCAAAATGGGGCTTGTTATTTACTGTCCCTTGCGTATTGTTTTTTGCAGTCTTTTGTTTTTACCCAATTATAAGTGCATTCGTGACAAGTTTAACAGACGCAAAAATTTTATCTAAAACACGGGAATTTGTTGGTTTAAAGAATTATATATATTTGTTTACCAAAGAAAACGGTGGATTTTCTCTTTATAATTCAATTAGAGCAACTTTTGTTTTTACTTTAGGCACTTTTATACCTATGGTAATAGTTTCTTTAATTATTTCTGTACTGTTGATGCAATTGAGAAAACCATCTCATCGAGGATTTTTCCAAATTGCTTTTTACATGCCAGCTGTTTTATCTAGTGTAGTAGCAGCTGCTATTTGGATGATATTATTTGATCCTAGAGGATTATTTAATCAATTTAGTAATTTTATTATGTTTACTTCAGGTAAAGATTTTGGTTGGTTAGTTAATACAAAAATGTTACAAGCTTCAACTATGATTGTATATTTTTGGAAGTATATTGGTTATTTTGTAATTTTATTTATTACTGGCCTTGCCTCTATTCCCTCATCATTATATGAAGCCGCGATTGTTGATGGATCTACAAAATGGCATACTTTTTGGAGAATAACATTACCATTATTAAAACCAACTGTTTTATTAGTCTCTGTAATGGCGATGCTACAATGTTTAAAAACATTTTCAACTCAATATATGTTCCATCAAGGTGGAGCTGGAAGACAACCTATTGATGTAATTACAATGAATATTTATTTTACAGGTATTCGTAATGGAAGAATTGCTAGAGCTAGTGCAATGTCAATTATCTTATTCGTTATTATGCTATTATTAACTTTATTACAATTTAAAGTTTCCAATAGTGATGATGTTGAATATTAGGCGGGGGGAATAAGATGAACAAATTTATTGGAAAAATAAGTGTTACTGAAGTTATAGTTTGGACTTTTTTATCTTTAGTATTGCTTTTTACTATATTACCAATTGCTTTTATGGTTTGTGCTTCTTTTATGGATGCAAAGCAAATATTAGCAATGCCTTTTACATGGATACCATCAAAAGAATATTTTACAACAACTGATAGGACTTTTGCAACAAACTTTATAAAAGCTATTTTAGGTAATAATGAAGATTCAATTTTCTTTAGAACATTATTGAATTCACTTATTGTTGCAATTAGTGTATCAATTACAACTATATTTTTAGCATCACTTTGTGGTTATGGTTTGGCTAAATTTAAATTTAAAGGTAAAAATGTTATTTTTATGTCAATTATGGCAACAATGATGATTCCTTTTGAAGCAATTATGATTCCTTTGTACATGGTTACAAGTAGCTTAAATATGATAAATAGTTACAGAGGATTAATAGTACCTTTTTTAGTTAGTGCTTTTGGTGTATTTCAAATGAGACAGTACTTATTAACTTTCCCTAGTGAATTTATAGATGCCTCTAGGGTAGATGGAATGGGAGAATTCAAGATATATGCTAATATTGTTTTACCCAACTGTACACCGGTAATGGCAACACTTGGTATATTAAGTTTCAGAAACCAATGGGATAACCTTTTATGGCCACTATTGGTTTCACAAAGAGAAACAATGAAAACTATTCCTTTGTATATTACAAAGTTTAGTGAAGAAAAACAAACAGATCAAGGTGCTATGATGGCCATTGCTTTATTAGCTTCTATTCCGATGTTTATTCTATTCGGTTTTTTATCTAAATATTTTTTAGGTGGAGCTACTGTTTTTGATTCTAGGAAAGGTTAATACTTTCCTGCTTTTTAAGATAATTATATTAGCTATTACAAATCACAACGGTTGTAATAGCTTTTAGTTTTTAGTGTCTCTAAATTTAGTTGGAGTTGTTTTTAATAATCGTTTAAAGATTTTGGCATAGTAGCCTGGAGTTACATACCCACATTTAAAAGCAATTTCAGTTATATTCTCATTTGTGTTAATGAGTAAATCGATACTTTTATTGATTCTATAAGTATTTAGGTATGTTAAAAAGTTTATTCCAACTAATTCTTTAAATAATCTAGAAAGATGGGTTTCACTTACATTCAATAATTCTGCAGCCTCTTGCAAACCTACTTGATTTTGATAATTCTTTTTTATAAATTTAATAGAATTATTAATAAGATGATTGTTAAGATTATCGGTAAGTGGCAATTTTATAATGTTTTTTTCAACAGATTCTTCTTCTTTTAATTGCTTTACTATTTTTTCAAGGGATTTGAGTAAATCATTATTATCAATTGGTTTTAAAAGATAATCATCAACTCCAAGGTGAATAGCATTTTGCATATAAGAAAAATCTGAATAGCCTGACAAAATAATAGCCTTGACTATAGGTCTAATTTTACTAAGCATATCGAGCCCTGTTTGACCCGGTAATCGAATATCTGAGATTACGATATCTGGGAAAAATTCATCTATAAGTTTTTGACCATCAATACCATTATCAGCTGTGGCTACAAGTTCTAGTTCAAGTGCTTCATATTCAATAATCATGGAGAGTTCTTGAAGTTCTATTCTCTCATCTTCAACAATAATAACTTTATAACTCACTTATAACTCCTATAATAGTATAATCAAGTGGTAATACTATTGTAGCTTTAATCCCACCTGTTGCTACATCTTCAAAAGAAAGAGAAGCTTGATTTTTGTAAAATAATAAAAGTCTTTTGTAAATATTATATAGCCCAACATGGTTAGAATTTTCTAAAAGATTTATATCCTTCATGATATTTTTATCCTCAAATCCAATTCCATTGTCAATTACTTGAATTACTATATTACTATTTTGATTCTTAATAGATATATTTAGATACCATTGTCCAATTTTTGGTTCAAGTCCATGAACAATAGCATTTTCAACTAAAGGTTGTAGAAGAAATTTTGGAGTTACTATAGAAAGTAAACTTTCATCAATATCGTAGGATACATGTAGTTTATCTTGAAATCTAATTTGTTGAATAGTCAAATAACTTCTAACCAACTCTAAACTTTTTTCAAGAGTACATTCTGAATTGTTATTATAAATAGATGATCTAAGTAAATGGCCTAATTTAATTGATATTGTATAAATTTCCTCTTGATCATTAATTTTAGCTAAAGATTTAATAGTATTTAAAGTATTAAATAAGAAATGAGGGTTAATTTGAGATTGTAGAGCTTCTTTTTCTGCTTCAAATAATCTTTTTTGTGATTCTTTAGTAGTTTGAAGAAGATTTACAATTTGAATAACCATGTTATTGAAACTATCATTTAATTGTTGCATTTCATAAATGCTGTTATCATCAATTGAAATAGCTAAATTTCCCTTTTCAACTCTTTTCATCCCTTTTATCAATCTTTTGATAGGTTTAGTTAATTCTTTTGCTAGGAAATATGCAACTATTAGAGAAAGTATCAATCCAAAAAGAATTGAAATAACGTCGATAATGATAATTTGTTTGAAATTGTCATTAAAGGTTTGATCCTCTATATAGTTAGCAATGTAAAAGGATGTATTTGCTACTTTTTTCAAGCATAAAACATAATTGTTATTGTGATATGTGCTTTCAATAAAATTTCCTTTATCTCTACTGCTTAATCCTGGAAAATATGTGAAGGGATAATATTCACTCGCATTATCAAGTTCAGCAGCAATAAAAGAATTGGTATCAACCAATAAAGATGTAGATAAAGACTTTGTTTCAACAATATCTTTTATTGTTGATTTGTAAATATCAACAATAACATAGCCTAGTACATTTTTATCTGAGTCAAAAACATATCTAAAAAGGGTGAGTGCAACATTATTATTAGAGTTTAAATTTTTATTGGAAATGATTTTTGTATAAGTGTAGGGTTTACTATCCATAAGTGGTAAAGCTATATCTAATATGGTAGAGTGATTTCTTAAATCATATTCTTCAGGAAATGGATGAGTGGATAATCTAATATTACCATCTGTACTTGTAATTACAGCAGAAGCCTTATAAATATCACCTTTCATATTATCAAAAATAGTATTATACGTTTTCCCCATGTATTGGCTATCTTGGGATAATTCAGGATGTTTTAATAATTCTATAATCACTGCATTATTGGAAAGGGTATATGTTTTATGTCTATATTCCTCAATAATTGTTTGTAGTTTTGAGGATTGAATGTCACTGAGAATATTTAAATTAAATTTTAGTCCATCTATAACATTCTTTTTTGCAATTGTTGAGGTAACAATTGAAAGACTTAATAATGGAATAGAAATTAATATAAAAAAGTATATAAAAAGCCTTGCAAAAAGCGATGTTTTAATTTTCTTCATGGTAGTATTTTATAAGCAAAATATTCTTAATGCAATAAATATTCAATAAGTATCGAAATAATAAATTGATAGCCGTTTCGATAAACTGAGTTTTTGTTTCAAATATTACAAAAAACTAGAAAGAATTGTAGAAAGTACTTAAAATTTGAATAGTATTATTGAGATTTTTAAAGTAAATAAAATAAAAATTAAAAAAATATTGAAATAAATGATTATTTTTTTTATAAAATTTTTTATAAAATTTCCATTAAAAAAAGCACTATAAAAACGGAGTATCATTATTGGCATTTGTCAGAAACTTTTACAAATAATAGCTTAATTTATTTCAAAATGTTATTATTTTAACAAATAGTCTATTATGCAAAGAAGCTATTATAATAACCTAAGATACAAATATTTGATAGTTTCCATTATGTTTTAATTAATATAATCAATTTAATAGCTTAAATTAATGTTTTATTTTTTATATAAAAGAGAGCATATTTGACATATTAAAACATACCCATTATAGTTAAATTAACAAATTTAAACTATAAATTGAAATAAAAAGTTCAATTATCTTTTTATTACTTAACCCATGGAGGTATTTCATGATAGTCGGCAAAGCTGTTAATAGGGTAGATGCCAAAGCAAAAGCTAATGGTACAGCAAAATATGTTGGTGATCTTGTAGATAAAAATGCTTTAATTGCTAAAGTATTACATTCAACAATCGCTAACGGTAAAGTTTTATCTTTCGATTTAGATGAAGCTAATAAAGTTCCAGGACTTATCAAAATAGTTACTTGTTTTGATGTCCCTGATAAACAATTCCCAACTCCTGGTCATCCTTGGTCAACACAAAAAAAACACCAGGATATTTCTGATAGAAAACTCCTTAATACTAGAGTTAGATTTTATGGAGATGATATTGCTGCTGTAATTGCAGAAGATGATATTTCTGCAGATAGAGCTCTAAGAGCAATTAAAGTTAAATATGAAGAGTATACTCCTCTTTTAACTTATGAAGACGCTATGAAAGAAGGCGCAATGGCTATTCATGAAGAAAAGCCTAACAACGTTGTAGTTCACAGTGATTATGAAATGGGCAACTATGATGAGGCTTTAAAAGAAGAAGGCTTGATTAAAGTTGTAGGTGAATATGAAACACCTGTTGTTAGCCATTGTCATATTGAAAATGCGGCCTCCTATGCTTATATGGAATTAGATAGAATCATAATTGTATCTTCAACTCAAATTCCTCATATTGTTAGACGTGTTTGTGCTCAAGCATTAGATTGTGGTATAGGTAAACTTAGAGTTATTAAACCATATATTGGTGGCGGCTTTGGTAACAAACAAGATGCTTTAACTGAACCTTTAAATGCCTTCTTAACAATGGCAGTTGGTGGTAGATGTGTTAAATTGTTCTACACAAGAGAAGAAACTTTTGTTTGTACTAGAACAAGACATGCCATGAAGTTCTTTATTGAAAGTTATGTTAGAAAAGATGGTACTTTTGCTGCTAGATTTATTAGAGCTTATTCAACTCAAGGTGCTTATGCTTCTCACGCACATGCATTGGTTGCAAATGCTGTTAATGGATTTAGAATGATGTATCCTGTTGGAGCTATCAAAGGTGATGCTTATACAGTTTATACTAACTTACCAACCGCTGGTGCTATGAGAGCTTATGGTATTCCTCAAATTGGATTTGCCCTAGAAGCTCATGTTGATGATATTTGTGAACAAGCTGGTTTTGATAAAATTGAATTCAGACGTAAAAATATGATGCAAGTAGGTTTTGTTGATCCATTTACAACTATTGCTTGTCATTCTTCTGGTTTAGATGAATGTATTACAAGAGGTATGAAGTCTATAAAATGGGATCAAAAAATTAAAGAATATAAAAACCAAACCGGTGATATAAGACGTGGTGTTGGTATGGCTATCTTCTGTTACAAAACAGGTGTTTATCCTATTGCTTTAGAAACCAGCGCTGTAAGAATGGTCCTTAACCAAGATGGTTCAATCCAGGTACAAATGGGTGCAACTGAAATTGGACAAGGCTCAGATACAGTATTTGCTCAAATGTCTGCAGAAACCCTTGGGTTTACTTTAGATAAGGTTAATTTATTATCTACTCAAGATACTGATGTTACTCCTTTTGATACAGGAGCTTATGCTTCAAGACAAACCTATGTTTCTGGTATGGCTGTAAAGAAAACTGCTGAATCCCTAAAGAAAAAGATTTGTGACTATGCCGCTTACATGTTAAATAAAGACGGTGATGATTTAGATATTGAAGATAATACTATTATTCATAAAGGTACAAAACAAAAATATCTAACTACTGAAGAAGTAGCTATGGAAGCTTGTTATTCATTAGAGAATTCTCTACACATTAGTGCTGAAGAAACACATCATTGTACTGATAATACTTATGCTTTGGGTTGTTGTTTTACAGAAGTTGAAGTTGATATTCCTATGTGTCATGTTAAAATTCTAAACATTATTAACGTGCATGACTCTGGTAAAATTATCAACCCTCAAACTGCTAGAGGACAAGTTCATGGTGGTATGAGTATGGGTATTGGTTATGGTTTGTATGAAAGACTAATCTTTGATCCTAAAACTGGTAAGACAAACAATGATAACTTATTAGACTATAAGTTAATGACTATTTTAGATACTCCAGATTTAGGCTTTGATTTTGTTGAACCAAATGATCCAAGTGGCCCTTATGGAAATAAGGCTTTGGGTGAACCACCAGTAATTCCTGTTGCACCAGCTCTTAGAAATGCTGTTTATAATGCAACGAATGTTGCTGTTAATGCAATTCCATTACATCCTCAAAGGTTGTTTGAAGAATTTACTAAAGCTGGATTAATTAAATAGAGGAGACAAATTATGTATGATTTTAATAATATATATCAACCAAAAACTGTAAGAGAGGCTCTTGAGATGAAAAAAGCTCATCCAGATGCTTTATTTCTTGCAGGTGGTAGTGATATTTTAATACAATGCCGTGAAGGTAAGTTAGCAGGAAGAGATGTTATTAGTATTTTTAATCTAGATGAGTTAAGAGGTGTTTGCCTTGAAGAAGATGGTACAATTTTAATTAGACCTATGACAAGTTTTTCTCATATTACAAACCATCCTATTATTCAAAAATATATTCCAACCTTAGCTTATGCTGTTGATCAAATTGGTGGTCCACAAATTAGAAATGTTGGTACAATCGGTGGTAATATTTGTAACGGAGTTACAAGTGCTGATTCAGCAACAACCTTAAAAACTTATGATGCTATTTTAGAAATTGCTAGTGTTGATGGAATTAGAGTAGCCCCTTATTCTACCTTTAGCTTAGGTGCTGGTCGTGTAGATTTAAGAGAAGGTGAAATGTTAACAGGTATAAGAGTTAAAAAAGATTCATATGAGAATACTTTTGGTAATTATATCAAATATTCAATGCGTCGAGCTATGGATATTGCAACTCTTGGTTGCTCATTAAATGTTAGACTTTCTGATGATAAAAAGAAAATTGACAGAGTTAGAATTTCTTATGGTGTAGCTGGACCTGTTCCTTTAAGAGCTACTAAAGCAGAAGCAACTTTACAAGGTGCTGAAATAAATTCAGATTTACTTGAAAAGGCTGCACTAGAGGTTATGAACGATGTTAATCCAAGAAATTCTTGGAGAGCTTCCAAAGATTTTAGAATTCAATTGATCAAAGAACTTACAAGAAGAACTCTTAAATCATCAGTTGAACAAGCAGGAGGTAAATTCTAATGAAAAAGCAATTAATTACTTGTACTATCAATGGTAAATTAAGAGAAAACTATATTGATCCAAGAGCTTCTTTATCTGATTTATTAAGAGAGGAAGAACATCTTCAAAGTATCAAACATGGTTGTGATGTAGGAGAGTGTGGCGCTTGTACTGTTATTGTTAACGGCGAGCCTTTTAACTCTTGTATTTATATGGCACTTTGGGCTGAAGGTAAAGATATAAGAACTTTAGAGGATCTTAGTGACGAGAAAGGTAACCTTTCAGATATCCAACAATCTTTTGTCGATGAAGGGGCTATACAATGTGGTTTCTGTACTCCAGGTTTTATTATGAGTGCTCTTCCGATTATCGAAAGTGATGAAGACTTCACTCGTGAAGATATTAGAAAAAAACTATCAGGAAACTTCTGTAGATGTACTGGTTACGATACAATAGTTACTGCTGTAGAAAAAACACATAATAAAAGAAAGGCTGAAAAGTCTAAATAAAATATTATTTTAGTTTTATATAGGGGGTCTCTGATAAGAGGCCTCTTTTATTT
>CAZJGS010000067.1:0-14245 GCA_964545735.1 uncultured Spirochaetaceae bacterium | reverse complement strand
ATTAGATTTAGCTAAATATTTATCGGCAATTTTATTGCTTGGTTTTATTCTATCTTGGTTATCTTTAACGGATCCAAATAAAGTAAGGCCTATATTGGCTCTCATCTTTGATTGGTGAACAGCTTCACAGGTTTGATCAATCATAAAATACATGTCATTAAAGGCTGTACAACCTGTACTGATCATTTCACCCAGGGCAATTTGAGATGCCCAATAAACATCTTCTTTTTCCAATTTAGCTTCAATTGGAAAGATTTCACTAAGCCAGGACATCAAGTCCGGTGCTGTATCTTTATAGTTTCTCATCAATCCCATAGAACTATGAGTATGAGCATTAATAAGGGACGGCATACAGATCATATCTGTTGCATCAATTTCTCTATCAGCTTTAAAGATAGGATTATCACTTATTTTAGTATTTTCGATTTTTATATCTCCTCGATATGACTTGTTTCTTTGAGTCATATCAAGGATTATTGCATTTTTAATTAAAGTATTCATAAAAGGATAGTAGCATTTCAAAGTTATAAAGTCGATAAGAGTTTAAATCCAAAACTTAATTTGCTACTAAATTTCTCTTAATTTTCTTGGTACTTGTCATAACCATAGGCTCCATAGTAATAGTTACTTTACCAATTTTCTTGTAGCCACTTAATTCCTTGTTGACCATGTCAATAACATCTTTCATTTCAATCTCAATTCTGTCTTTTTTATCTTTAAAATATTCTTCACTTGGATAAATAACAGCTTCAATACATTCAGCTGGAACATCTTTTTTCTCTTGATATCCTCTAACTAATATTTGATCAACTTGAGAATGAAGTTGGAATAAATCTTCAATTTCTTCAGGGAAAACATTTTTTCCACCCTCAGTTACTATAATATTTTTAGCTCTACCTTTTAGATATACATATCTTTCACTGTCTATGTAGCCCAGGTCTCCTGTTAGTAGCCAACCATCTTTATCAAATAGTTTTCGTGTATTCTCTTCATCTTTGTAATAGCCCTTACAAATATTTGGACCCTTAACAACAATTTCACCAACACCATTTGAATCTTTATTAATAATTTTAGCTTCAACCAATTCAAATAATTTACCAACTGATTCAAGTTTAAACTTAGAAATTGGGTTTAAAGTTAAAATAGGGCTGGTTTCTGTCAAACCATAGCCTTGAATAAAATCCAAACCTAATTGTTGATATTGCTTAAATACTTTAGGAGATAGAGGACCTGCACCACAAATTAATATTCTATTGTGAGCAAAGCCAACCTTAGATAATAGTTTTTTATCAAAGAATTTTCTAAAAGGATTTTTGTGGAAATGAACTTTGAAAAAGCCATTTATTAACATAAGAGTATGTACTAGTGTATTTGTTACAAAACCTTTTTTCTTAACTTCCCTCATCATCCCAGCTAGTAATTTATTGTAAAGTAGAGGAATACCCATAAAGACTGTAACTTCCCCATGTGTTAAATCATTAACCATTCTAGAGACAACAATACCGTGGCCAAAAACACATTCACTACCAAAGGCTACTGAAACTAATAATACAGCAGTACAGCAATAACTGTGGTGAAGAGGAAGTAGGGCATATAAGATATCAGTTTCATCTAATTGTAGAAACTGTTCATCTTTTGCTTGGTAAATATCACTGGTAATATTTTTTTGAGTTAAAACAACCCCTTTTTCATTTCCTGTAGTACCACTGGTAAATAAAATAGCAGCAATGTCTTCTTCATTTCCTTTTTCAGGATTCATTTGTACTTTAGCTTTAGCCGCCATCATGGCTGGATATTGTGTGCTTTTACCCTGTAGTGTCATACAATGAGTAAGAGATGAAAGAACACTATCATCATATTTGTCCAAAGCTTCTAAAATATTTTTATCTGCTAAGAAAAATTTACAATCACTATAAAGGGACAATTGCTTAACTTTTTTTATAGTTAGTTGATTATCTAGGGGAACAACAACACCACCTGCAAAGTTAACAGAAAGATATGCAATAGCCCATTCGATACTATTCTTTCCATTTAGTACAACTTTATCGCCCTTAACTAAGCCCTTTTCTCTTAAGTAAGAGCTGACATTTATAACATATTGATATACTTCTTTGTAAGTTAAGGAAAAACGCTCAGGGGCAAATTTAGTAAAGCATCTTCTATTTGGAAATTTTTTAACTGTTATTTGGAAAATTTGTGAGATTGTTGGCCAATCATCTTCGAAGAATTCCCCTCTATATGGATCTAGATATTTGTCCCATGAATATTTCATATTTACTTCCCTGATTAAATTTCTTTTTTATATATTGACAATAAAAGGTCAATTTGTCAATAAAAATATTTAGCATAAATTCATATGAAATAAATAATAACAAATAATAATTATTCTCTCATTATAACAGGATCTTTCAATATGTGGAAAATATCAGGATAAACCACATTGGCATATTTGCTTAAATTTGGTAAATCATTAGCACCCCATAATACTCCAACGATGTAGCCAGCATTGCTATTTACACCATATTTCATATCAGAAAGAGTATCACCTACCATTGCAACTTCTGAGGGCTCAAGCTCGAATTGATTACAAAATTCAATAAAGGACTCAGGCTTAGGTTTGTTTGCAAAATCATCATCATTTGTAGAAACAAAGTCTACATATTTTTCAATACCCATATGTTTTATAAATATATTAGCAGAAATAGTATTATCAACAGTGACAACTGCAATTTTATAACCCTTATCTTTAAGTGTTTTAAACAAGGCTCTTTGTTTTGAAAAATCTATAGATTTAATTTTCGCTTCAACGTTAATATTATTGTATTCAGCAATTTTTCTTGTATATTTTACAAGAGTCGAAGGTAGCATGAAGTTGGTTAAACAGTATTTCAGTGCTTTTTTTGTGATATTATATTTGCCATGAGAAAATATAGCACCGGAAGCAATAGTCTTGCCGTTTTCATCCATTCCTAGTAATCTAATCAAATCTTGTTTGCGTTTTTCTCGTCTTTTGATATTCATTTTGCTAAATGCTTCATCGATAGAAGTACTAATTACATCATGCCAAACTGATGAGTAATTAAAAAGAGTTCCATCTTTATCAAAGATAATAGCTTTTAAGTTAATTTGATTTTCCATAGCAATACTTTATAATAAGTAGATAATTAAAGCTAGTATTTGTTGATAAAATATTTAGTCTCAATAAATATTTAGGCTTTTTTATTAGATAGTTTTAGAATATATTTAAATATATGAAAGATGTTAGCACTAAATTAATAAAATTGACAAAAGAGTTTAATATTCAAATTGAAGAGATTAGATCAAAAATAGTAGAAGATATATACATATATAATCCACTATCGTATGCCTTTAATATGGTTGAGGCCTATATAAGAGAATATGCTATTTCCCCCACTAAATATTTGTTTCTAGGCATGAATCCCGGTCCCTTTGGTATGGGGCAAACAGGAATTCCCTTTGGTGAAGTAGGTGCTGTAAAAAATTATTTAAAAATAGATGAAACTATATATGCTCCTGAAAAAGAGCATCCAAATAGAAAAGTAGAAGGCTTAAATATTAAAAGAAGTGAAGTAAGTGGTCTACGGTTTTGGGATTTAATTAAATCCCATTATCCTCTGGCCTCTCAAATGAAAGGCCAAGTATATGTAGCTAATTATTGTCCTCTCTTATTTTTATCCCCCACTAAAACAGCTAAAAATATAACACCAAATAAATTATCCAAGCAAAGTAGAGTATTATTAGATAAGGTTTGTGATAAATATCTCTTTGATACAATAGATTTATTAAACTGTGAAAAGTTAATAGGAATTGGAAAGTATGGTGAAAGTAAATTGAAAAATGATAAAATTCCATACTATTCTATACTCCATCCCTCACCAGCTTCTCCCAAAGCTAATAAGGGCTGGAAGGAAATAGCAGAAAAACAACTGTTTGAAATAGGAGTCTTTGATGATCTATAATTCTTATGCTAAAATTAACTTGCATTTGGCCGTAGGGCCAAAGAGAGAGGATAACTATCACAATCTTCAATCTATTTTTGCAAAAATAGATTTGTTTGATACTTTAGAGCTTGATGCAAAAATATCTGACAAATTGAATATAAAAATTGAAGGTTTAGAAGATTGTCATATTAAGGGTGAAGATACTATTACTAAAGCTGTTCGGCTCTGGTGTGAAAAAACCAATAATTTATTAAATGTAAAAATAAAGTTAACAAAAAGAATCCCCATACAAGCGGGCTTAGGTGGGGGCTCTAGTAATGCAGCCACAGCTCTGTTAGCTCTTAATGATATTTTTTCTCTAAAGAATCTAAATAAAAATGAATTGCTTACTCTAGCCTTAGAAGTGGGCTCTGATGTGCCTTTCTTTCTTAGTGATATACCCTTTGCTTATATAGAAGGAAGAGGTGAAAAAATAACACCTCTTAAAAACACGTTTGATTATAATATTTATCTTATTAAACCCCCTATTGGATCTAGTACAAAAGGAGCTTTTGAAAGATTAGACAATATAGAGAGAAAACCGTTTAAAAGCAAACAAGAGATAATTGATATATTTAATAATGGTTTAGAGAGTTGGAAAGAAGAATTTTATAATGATTTTGAATTGGTTATAGAGAGTGCTGTATTAAAGAGCTTACGAGTGGATAAATTAAACTTTTCCTCCATGAGTGGTTCTGGCTCAACTTGTTATGTTCTTTGTAACAAAATCAATAATTGTTATAATAAAATTACCTTTTTAGGAAAATTTAAGGATAAAAACTACACAAAGAGTTGTGTTTTCCAAAATATCTAATATACTGTTATTTATAAAACATTCTTAAGAGAGGAGATTGAAATGAAAATTACAGAGGTTAGAATTCGAACTGTTAATGGAGAAAGTAAGCTAAAAGCTTATGCTACTGTAACCTTTGATGATGAATTTGTAGTTCACAATATTAAAGTTATTGAAAGCAAGAACGGGCTGTTTATTGCAATGCCTGCTCGCCTGACTGCCAGTAATGAATATAAGGATATTGTTCATCCTATAAATAGTGAATTTAGAAACAAATTACAAGCAACTATTTTAGAAGCATATGAGAAAGAGCTAGAAAAAGTTGCTGAAAATTAAAAAAAGCAATTTTTTTTATAAAAGTGCTAGACAAATTCATAAATATAATGTAGTTTAGCTCGTGTCGTTGGGAAGTCGCCAAGCGGTTAAGGCTCTGGTTTTTGGTGCCGGCACCGGGGGTTCGAGTCCCTCCTTCCCAGCCTACAACCTGCTATTGACTAGCAGGTTTTTTTATGGTTTAAAGGGTTCATTACTTGACCCAACTATGTGATACCAGTAGTATAACTTTTGATACACGCAAGTGTTCATATCCCATGGTAATTGGACAAAGATCCAATGAGAGTATTAGGAGAATAATATGTCTAAACATGTTTTTGATGCAATTCTACGTACTTCCGATTTTGGAAGCGCTGGTTCCCGCCGTTTACTACGAGCTGGAAAAATCCCTGCTGTTATTTATGGTAGCAGAACCAAACCTATACACATTGTAATTAATGCTCATATGTTTGCTCAAGCTATTAATACTATTTCTGAATCAACACTTATTACAATTAATATAGCAGGTGATGAGCATGAAGTATTAGTAAAAGATTTCCAAGAAAATCTAATGACTGATGTTATCCATCATGTTGACTTCTATGAAGTTGTTCGTGGTGAAAAATTACGTGCATTTGTTACACTTTCTTTTGAAGGTAACCCAGTTGGATGTAAAAAAGGTGGTATCTTAGATATTATTCTTCATGAAGTTGAAGTTGAGTGTTTACCAAAAGACTTACCTTCTGACATTAAGGTTAATGTAACACCTATTGATCTAAACGGTCACTTGTCAGTTAAAGATATACTCGTACCTGAAGGTATTGAGATCTTACACGAAGACAATGAAACAATTGCAAACGTAAAAGCTCCAAAGGCTGAAAAAGTAGAAACTGAAGAAGAAGAAGAAGAAGAAGAAGTAGAAGTTATTTCAAAAGAGGAATAATTTTATGAAATTAGTACTTGGCCTAGGTAATATTGGAGCTGAGTATAAAGAAACTCGACATAATTGTGGATTTCAAGTCATAGAATTATGCGCAGCGTTTTTTCATCTTAAAATGAAGAAGCGCTGTTTTCGTTTATACCAAGCAACTAAAATAACAAATGAAAATGATGACTATACTTTAGTAAAACCTCTAACCTATATGAATAATAGTGGCAATATCCTCCATTACTTTAAAGATGTAGATCCAAGTAATATTTTAGTTATTTGTGATCAAATGGATTTGCCCCTTTCTTATATAAGAGTAAAACAGGGGGGAGGCAGCGCTTCTCACAATGGTTTAAAGAGTATTATAGCAAATCTAGATGGAGCTAAAAATTTTACTAGAATATATGTGGGAATAGGACGGCCTAAAGACAATGAAGGTGTTGTAGCGCATGTATTAGGAGTAGAGGAGAATAAAGAATTATATTTTCAAGGCATTGAAAAAGCTAAAAAAGCCTTAATAGATTTTATAAATGGGTATAGCATAGATAAATTAATGCAAACCTATAACCAGAGAGTGAAATTGTAAATTTGGTAACAAACATTACTTTTATTCGTGATTTAGATTGACGATTAGATTTTTTCTAAGCATATTTGGTGTTATACAAATAATGTTTTAAGGTGGCTTTATGAATCAATTTGTCGAATATTTTAATAAATATCCCGATTTAAAAGATAAAAAAATTGCAATTGCTTTTTCAGGCGGGAGTGATTCCTTAGCTCTGCTTTATTTATTTTCTAAAATATTTGATAAAAAAAATTTAATAGCTTTGTATGTTAATCATGGACTTAGAGAAGATGATGAATTAAATACTGAAAGTATAAGAAATAAAGAAAATTGCGCTATCCTTGGTATTGAATATAAAGAATTTGTACTCGAGAGGGGTGCAATTGATAAGGTAGCTAAAAAAAGATCTAACGGAATTGAAGATGCTGCAAGATTTATCAGATATGATAAATTGGTTTCTTTTTGCAAAGCGAATGGGTTTTATGCAATTTCAACAGCTCATACAATTGATGATCAATTAGAAACCATGATTATGAGAAGCTTTAATGGTTCTTCTCTTTTGTCCTTAACTTGTATAAAAGAATACAGAAAGCAAGATTCTATCAAAATAATTAGACCCTTATTAAATTATTCTAAGGACGAACTTAGACTTTTATTAAAAGTAGCAGGTCTCATTTGGAGTGAAGACTCTTCAAACAAGAGTTATGATTATTTGAGAAACAGAATAAGAAGTGATATTTCTCCAAAGATTGAATCAATATTTCCTGATGCAAAGCAGATTGTTTATCGAAATGCATCTTTATTTTCAGGGCTTGTAGCCCTGGCTCAAGAGCGAGTTGATAGTTTGATAAACCACAAGAGTGTGGTTAGAAATGAATATTTACTACAAGAAGAAATTATTCGCTACAATGTTTTGACAAAAATAGTTAAAGATATTGAAGTTCCCTCATTGAAGAAAATAGTTCATATTGATAAAGTAATTAAGACTAAAAAAGATGGCTTTGAAACTTTTGGTGATGTAGAATTATTGATAAAAGATGGTTCTTTTGTTATTACTAAGAGAATAAGCGATTATCAATTTAGTCGTGTTGTTGAAAAAATTGAAAATCAAGAAATAAATGTTTTTGAAAATAAATTAATAATTTCTTCAGAAAGGTGTGAAGATGCAACTCTTTTAAGAATTGCTGATGAAGATATAAGTTCTCCCTTGATTGTAAGAAATATAAGAAGTGATGACACTTTACTTACAGATGGTGGAACAGTTGCTACAAGCAAATTCCTTTCAAATTGGAAACTAGATGAAGGTAAAAGAAAAAAAGTTGTAGTATTGGAAGATAGAAATGGTATAGTTGCAATTTTTGCTAAACATCTTGGAGCAAGAGATAGAATAGCAAAGAGAGTAAAAAATCCTCTTGTAGGAAAAACCGTTAGAATATATAGTATTGTTTGAAAAGGATTAAATAAGTGAATAATTTTAATAATCAAGAGAACGCTAGAGTTGGTGTTTATCACGAAGATAGAAATGATAATGATAAGAAACCTAATAATGATAAGAAACCTGATAGGAATGATTTCTGGAATGGTTTAAAAGGTGGTGGCTCCTCTCCAAATAATGATGGTAATGGGCCTTTTAAAAATCCCAAAAACAGACTCTCTTTTGGTGTCTTTGTTTTTGTATTATTAACCTTTGGTATTATGATGTTTGATGGTATGGCAAATGGAGGAGCTCAAAGTGTTCCTTATACTACTTTCAAGCAATATATTGCTTCAGGGCAAGTTTCAACTGTCGATATTGAAGCAAATAAAAAGATTACTTTTGTAACTTCAATGAACGGTACAATGAAAACCATGATTCCTTATCTTGATGAAAATTTATTAGACGAATTAAGTGCTACAGGTATTATTGTATCAGGTTCAGAGCAACAGATTTCGTATTTATCACTCTTTTTAAGTATTGTTCCTTGGATAATTTTTATAGGCTTTATGGTTATATTATATAAACAAGCCAATGGTATGAACTCTAAGATGATGGGTGGCCTTGGTAAAAACCTAGCTAAAGAATATAAACCAGATGAAAATAAAACAAGCTTTGATGATGTAGCTGGTCAATTAGAGGCTAAAAATGAATTGTTAGAAGTTGTTGATTTCTTAAAGAATCCAGAAAGATTCCATAAAGTTGGTGCTAAAATTCCAAAAGGAGCCCTATTAGTTGGTCCTCCTGGAACAGGTAAAACTTTATTAGCTAAAGCAGTAGCCGGGGAAGCTGGAGTTTCTTTCTTACATACAAGTGGTTCAGATTTTGTAGAAATGTTTGTAGGTATGGGAGCATCTCGTGTTCGTGATTTGTTTGAACAAGCTAGAAAAGCAGCTCCTTGTATTATTTTTATTGATGAATTAGATGCTGTTGGTAGAGCTCGTGGTTCAGGCCTCGGTGGAGGACATGATGAAAGAGAGCAAACACTTAACCAGATTCTTACTGAGATGGATGGTTTCGATACTGTAACAAACGTTATTGTTATGGGTGCAACCAACCGTCCTGATGTATTGGACCAAGCTTTATTAAGACCTGGTAGATTTGATAGACAAGTTGTTGTTGATTTACCAGATATTAAAGAAAGAGAAGCTATTTTAAAAATTCACTGTAAAAAAATAAAATTAGAAAAAGATGTTGATTTAAGTAGAATTGCAAGAGCTACTCCAGGAAGTAGTGGTGCTGATTTAGCTAATATGATAAATGAAGCAGCTTTATTTGCCGCTAGAGAAAATAAAATAACTGTTTCTATGGATAACATTGAAAATGCTAGAGATAAAGTTATGATTGGTGTTGCTAAACCTAGTAAGTTCATGACTGATGAAGATAAAAAAGCAACAGCATATCATGAAGCTGGACATACTTTACTTCACTATTATTTAAGCAATGTTGATCCTCTTCATAAAGTAACTATAATTCCTCACGGAAGAGCTTTAGGACTAACAATCAGTTTACCTGAAAGAGATACCTACACTTTAAATAAGAGTAAATTAGTAGATAGAATAAAAATCACAATGGGTGGTTACGTTGCTGAAGAGATAGTATATGGAGAAACAACAACCGGCACTTCAAATGACATTCAACAAGCAACTAATATAGCAAAGAGAATGGTTACTGAATTTGGTATGAGTAGTCTAGGTTTTATAAATCTAGGTGATGAAAAGGAACCAATATTCTTAGGCCGTGAAATAGCACAACATAAAAATTTCAGTGAAGCTACTGCAAAAATCATTGATGAAGAAATGTTGAAGATTTTGAAAAAATGTATGAATGAAACCCGAGATATCTTAGTAGCACACAGAGATGAACTAGACTTGTTAACTAAGGAATTAGTTGACAAAGAAACTCTATCTGATGCTGAAATAAGAAAACTATTAGGTTTCGAAGCAACCGATAACCATTTAAGTATAAAGTAAAGGATTAATATGGCACATGATTATTCTTTGACAAGGAACTTCTGTATTATTGCCCATATCGACCATGGTAAATCTACCTTGGCCGATAGGTTTATTGAAATGGCAAAAATTGGGAAAACCAGAGGTCCTGCCCAAGAGCAAGTTTTAGACAATATGGACATAGAAAGGGAGCGAGGCATTACAATAAAAAGCCAAGCTGTTACAATTCCCTACACTGCTAAAGATGGTAAAACCTATATCTTAAATTTAGTAGATACTCCCGGCCATGTTGACTTTAGTTATGAAGTATCAAGAGCAATAAGTTCCTGTGAAGGTGCTTTATTATTAGTAGATGCTTCTCAAGGTGTAGAAGCACAGACACTAGCTAATTTATATTTAGCTATGGAACATGAGTTAGAAGTAATTCCAGTAATTAATAAAGTTGATTTACCCTCAGCTAATATACCTATGTGTTTAGAGATGATTGATCATGATTTGGGTTTGGATTCAGATATGAGTGTTCAAGTTAGCGCAAAAACTGGCTTTGGTGTAGAAAAATTATTTGAACAAATTGTAGAGTTTATTCCACCTCCAAAAGGTGATGATGATGATCCTTTAAAAGCTGTTATTTTTGACTCTCACTATGATTCTTACAGAGGAATTGTTGTTCACTGTAGAATTTTTGATGGTTGTTTAAAAAAAGGTGAAACAGTTAGATTTATGCATGGTGGAGCTGATTTTGAAGTAGAAGAAGTTGGAATATTCCAACTAAGTAACATTAGTACAGAAATTTTACATGCAGGGGATGTAGGTTATTTTATTGCTGGAATTAAAAAAATTGGTGATATAAGAGTTGGGGATACTGTAACTAAACTCTCCAATCTTGCAAAAGAGGCTCTTACAGGTTTTAAAGATGTACAACCTGTGGTTTTCTCTTCTATTTATCCAGTTGATGCAAATGATTATGAAGAATTGCTCGCTGCAATTGAGCGTTTAAAACTAAATGATGCTTCCCTGGTTTATGAAAAGGATTCCTCTGCTGCATTAGGCTTTGGTTTTAGATGTGGATTTTTAGGTCTTTTACATTTGGAAGTAATTCAAGAAAGAATTGAAAGAGAATTTAACTTATCAATTGTTTTCACATCTCCCTCAGTAGAATATAAAGTTCATATGAAAAGAGGTGATGAAATTGTTGAAATAGATAATCCTCTTGAATATCCAGATCAAATGCTTGTGGATTATAGCGAAGAACCCTATATAAGGGCAAATATTATAACACCAGCTGAATATATTGGTCCAATAATGGCTCTAGCAATGGAAAAAAGGGGAGTTCAATCCGATATGAATTATTTAGATTCAAAAAGAGTTGAATTACAATATGAGATGCCATTATCTGAAGTATTGTTTGAGTTTTATGACAGATTAAAATCTATATCTAGAGGATATGCTTCTTTTGATTATGAAGTTATCGGATATAGGAGAACTGATTTAGTAAGATTAGATATACTCGTAAATGGAGATCAGGTAGATGCACTCTCTCAACTTGTATTTAGAGGTAATGCTGTATCTAGAGGTAAAATTGTTTGTCGTAGACTAAAAGGTGAAATACATAAGCAACAATATAAAATTGCTATCCAAGCTGCTATTGGTGGTCAAGTTGTTTCGAGAGAAACAATTACAGCCTATAGAAAAGATGTTACAGCAAAGTGTTATGGTGGTGATATTTCTAGAAAAAGAAAATTACTAGAAAAACAGAAAGAAGGTAAAAAGAGAATGAAAATGGTAGGTAATGTAGAAATACCACAAGAAGCCTTTTTAGCTGTATTAAAAAGTGATGATAGTAGTAAATAAATATTTTATAAGGAGTCTGTATGTTTATAGGCTTCTTTTTTTAAGGATAAAGATATGAAAGAATTATTTGGAAAAACAAAACAGGGTGAAGATATATTTAAATATACTATATCTAATAACAAGTATAGTCTTGAGGTTTTAACACTTGGAGCTACAATACAAGCAATTAAAGTTCCCAACAAAAATGGTGAAATTATTGATGTAGTTTTGGGTTATAATAATTTATCCGCTTATGAAAACACAGATACCTTTTATGGAATGAGTGTTGGAAGAGTTGCTAATAGAATTAAAGATGCAAAATTTAGTTTAAATGGCAAGCAATACAAACTTGAAAAAAATGATGGAGATAATTGCTTACATAGTGGCTCAAGTAGTATTTGTTTTAAAAATTGGTCTTGTAAAGAAATAGCTATCCATAATAATCCCGCATTAAAATTAACTGTTACCTCTTTTGATGGAGAGGGAGGCTTTCCCTCTAATGTAACAATTTCTTGTCTCTATATATTAAGTAGTGATGGTCAAGTAATTGTCCAATATGAAGCAATCGCAGATAAAGATACAGTAATGAATTTAACAAATCATAGTTATTTTAATTTAAGTGGTGATTTTAGTAAGACAATTTTAGATCATAAATTATTACTGGACTGTGATAAATATGTGGAAGTTGATGATCAATCTATTCCTACAGGAGCTCTACTGCCAACAGAAAATTCTCCCTTTGATTTTAGAGAATTCCACACGATAGGAGAGAGAATAAATCAAACTCCAGCAGGTTATGACCATGCTTTGTGTTTTAGTGATTATAATGAGAGCCTTACAAAAGTTGGCCTACTAAAATGTGAAGACTCAGGTGTATATATGGATATTTCAACAACTATGGTCTCCTTGCAACTTTATAGTGGAAATTATATTGCTGAAAAAGAAGTAAACAAAGATGGATCAAAAGGAATAAAATATGGGGGTATTTGTTTCGAAACTCAATTTTACCCAGATTCACCAAATAATGAGAACTTCCCATCAACCTTATTAAAAAAAGGTAATAAATATAAACATGTAACTATTTACCAATTTGGTAATTTATAAAAGCTACAAATAAAAAAGGAGGTTTGCCTCCTTTTTTTATTTCTCTTATTATTTTCTTCTCTTAAATATAATATTGCTTTTTTTTATTTGCTCAAAAGAAAATTCTTCAGGTACAGGATCGCTCCCACCCATATAAAATCGGCTACATCTAAATATTCTAATTACCCCTAAAAGGGTCCCTTTAATGATTCCATGTTTAGAAACTGCCTGAACAAAATAGGTGGAACAAGAGGGGGAGTATATACAGGAGCCACCCATATAAGGAGATAATACACCTTTGTATAGGTAAACAGGGATTAGATATAAAGCTTGTAATATTTTAGAAATTTTTTTCATAAATTCAATATAGCCAATGAATTGCTAAAAAACAAGGTACTTTGTCACTGAACAAGAGAGAAAACAATATAAAATGGCCTGATTATATGAAATTATTCTAAAGATTGTGTCTTAGGTATTTGACTTTTATATAAGTAAATGCTAATTTTGCAACATATTTAAAAATTATTAATGGAGGACTAACCATATGGCAGGTAATGTTTCAAAGAACGCGCGTCGTTCAGGTGCAAAAGTATTAACAAGTCGCTGGGGCGGCACTATCAAAATGAAAAGTATTTTCGAAAACGGAAGACTTCGTCATGTTGCTTATTGTGAAAAAACAAATAACACAGCTCGTAAAGCAAAAGATTTGATGTAAATTTGATATTTAACTAAGCCAGGGATAGTTTCTCTGGTTTTTTTGGATTAAAGAGTTTGTTTTAAAATAAATATTTGTGTTAAGTATTACTGAAATGTCTACACCCTTAAAGTTTGACAGCAATTTAAATATCTATATAAATAGATAAGACTATAAATCCTTACAGTGTAAGAATTATAGACTCAATTTAATTAGTGATAGTTATAAATTTGTGTATAAAAGTGTGGGACACCTAGTTATTTTTGTAAAGCAACTTCAGTAATAATTCTATTCAAAATTTCTCTCTTTTTAGATTATTTCTTCATTTGTTTAACAAAAGCTTTATAATAAGGTACAGGATCATCTTATTTCTCCAGTATAGACCTCTATATATCCTAAGTCTTTAACAATTCTCTTTTTTAGACTTTCTATTTTCTCTATAGGTTTTAGTTATTTAAAATCATGAATTCAAAGCTTTATTGGATAATTTAGAATTTAAAATAAGTTTTTTTGATATCTATAAGTTGTTAAATCTGTTTATAATCTATATTAGTAAATATAATATTAACCAGATTTGAAAAAAGCATAATGTGACTCTCAAAGGTGTTGAAAA
>CAZJGS010000066.1:12966-14291 GCA_964545735.1 uncultured Spirochaetaceae bacterium | reverse complement strand
AATAATAATTGAACTTACCTTTAACTCTAACAAAATTGAAGGAAGTAAACTTACCCAAGAAGAAACTAGATATATTTATGAAACTAACACAATTTCAAATCAAGGAGCATCAATTAATATCGATGATATTATGGAAACTGTTAACCACTTTAAATGTTTTACATATATTCTGGATAAATCCAACTATCGTCTTTCTGAAAAATTAATAAAAGATTTACATAAAATGCTCAAAGAAAATACTTCTGATTCTAAAAAGGATTGGTTTGCAGTTGGTGATTATAAAAAACTAATAAATGAAGTTGGTGGAAAAGAAACGACAAAACCTCATGAGGTTTCAAACCAAATGAAAGAACTCTTAGATAATTACAACAAAATAGAGAAAGTTAATTTTGAAGATATCATAGCTTTTCATTATAACTTTGAAATTATTCACCCTTTCCAAGATGGTAATGGAAGAATTGGAAGATTAATAATGTTTAAAGAATGCCTAAAAAATAATATTGTGCCTTTTATTGTTCAAGATCAATTAAAAGAATTTTATTACAGAGGCTTGTCAAATTGGAAATCTGAAAAAGAATACCTAATGGATACGTGTTTAAGTGCTCAGGATGATTTTAAGAAGTATTTAGATTATTTTGGAATTAAATATTAAAGTCATAATCTGTAAATTTAGTTTATCAGTTGCCATTGCTATAATTGATGTAGTTGCATCAATATGTCCAAAATCACAATCCATATTAATTGGTATTATTTGAGTATTTAGAATTTAAGTTACCACTTTTTAAAACAGCAATAAGTGCTTAAGTCATTACCCCAAAGTAGGTACTGGATTTGATTCCAATACCTACGAAAATGAAGGGTTAAATTGACTTGTTATATTCTTTTACAACTTTTCTTATAGCAAGTTATATGCTTTCTAGTCATCTTGAAGAGCCGCGTAACCTTCTTCTCCAGTTCTAACCTTTATTACATTTTCAACATTATAAATAAATATTTTTCCATCTCCATAATGGCCTGTATATAAAGTTGCTTTTACAGTATCGACAACAGTTTTTATTGGAACCTTAGATACTACTACTTCAACTTTGATTTTAGGTAATAGCGTCATATCAACAGAAATTCCACAATATAATTCAGTTACACCTTTTTGCATTCCACATCCCATAACATTTGTTACTGTAAGACCTTTAACTTCAATATCATGAAGGGCATTCTTAAGAGCTGGGAATTTGCTTTTTTTAGCTAAGATAATTATTTTAGTAAATGTTGATTTTGCATCCCTCTTATCTAATACTTTAACAGCTTTTTCACTTGTGGGAATACCT
>CAZJGS010000066.1:0-12866 GCA_964545735.1 uncultured Spirochaetaceae bacterium | reverse complement strand
TTTTGCATCCCTCTTATCTAATACTTTAACAGCTTTTTCACTTGTGGGAATACCTTCCTCTTCAATATCAATAGGACCTCCAGCTCTTGTTCTGATTGGCATAAAGTCAGCATATGCATTATCAAGTCCATGTTTTTCTAAATCAAGACCTGAAATTTCTTCACTATCACTAACTCTTAATCCAACAATTTTTTTGATTATAGTGAATATTATTGTCATAGTTATTGCTACCCAAGCTATTACACTAACTACCCCTATTATTTGAGTAACTAAAAGGTTAGCGCTCCCTCAATAAAAAAAGACCATCTTCAACAGCTAAGAAACCTGTAAATATAGTTCCTTAAAGCCCCACCGCCCTGTGAACTGAGAAAGCACCAACTAAACCAGCAAGGACTCCATTTAAAGTCATTGATACATCAGGTTTTTTATATTTGATCCAAGTAACAAACATTGTGGTTGTTGCTCAGAATACTGTTTGGAAAATTAAGAATGCGAAAGTCGGATAGGTAAATGAATAATCATTTTGAGTAAATAAATCAGGAGTCCCTATAAAATTTGAAACAACAGAATTGCCACCTCCAAACATTAGCCCAAATCCAATAACAAAGAAAATGATAGTACCTAAGGAGAAATCCATAAGATTATTCATAATGATATTTACACTGTTTTTTGCTCTTGTAAAACAGATTTCAACCATTGCGAATCCTGCTTGCATAAAAAAAACAAGAACCGCATCTAATAAGAGCCATAAAGTGTTTATTGAAGAATACATATTTCCTTCCCGAGAATAAAAAAGATGCATGATCCCAAAATGGATCACACGTCATTGTGTGGTATTTATTCGAAATGAATCGAAAAACAAAATATAACAAAAATACCTATAGGTTACATCAATTAAAAAAAGCGGTGCAAGAAACAAATTCCTGCATCGCCTTTGATGTATATATACATTTAATAATAATTATTGAAACTTTTCTCAATATAAGAATATCTAAATAATTTTAAAATAATTATATAGTCATATCTTAAAAGCTTTCAGGATAAGAAAATAAATTAACAATAAAAATATAGAGTATTGTTTTTATTATTTAAAATTCACTCAATAGAGCATCAATATTATTTTTTATCATATTAAAAAGTTCATCATTTCCTGTTTTGTTGGGAAAGTTTCTCCAAACAATAACCTTTGAATTTGAGTTAACTTCTTTGAAGGGAGCGGCTAATTGGTTATGTATATTATCAATAATGATTGCATTATTTAATTTAGAAACCTCTTGAATATTTTCTGGTGTAATTGAATTTGGACCAAAGGTTCCCACAATATTTAAGCCGAGAGATTTAGCTAGAGCCACTTGATGAAAATGAACATAAGAAGGTAATTTATTTAGTTTTTTTTCTTTTATTATCTCTCTAGTGGTTACAAATAAATCTTCAATTTTCTGCACCCTAAAATTACTCTTTTCTTGTGTATTATATTTAGTGCTTATTTTATTTGCTTGCACTTTGATATTATCTAAAGAATTGACAGTAGTAATTTGAATTTTGATATTTTCTTTTATGAGGTTGTTTGTTAATGTTTTCATCATAGATTCATATCCCGCGTAAACAAACGCTTCACTATTTTGGATAGTTAGAATATCGCTTGGTAATATTTCATATTCAGGAGGATGTGTTAAATCTGCAGGAGCTATTGTAATAACATTATCTAATCCTCCTACATAGGCATATGCAGCACTCCAACTAGTACTTGCTACATAAGGTGATTTTTCTTCTTTTACGCCTTGAGCAAAAACAGATAGGCTCAATAGTAATATAATACTTGATATAATTATTTTCTTTTTCATGATTTTTTCCTTGTTTTTATTGAATTAAATACTGAAACGATTATGTAAATACCAACCGCTATAATTGCAATTGTTGCACTTAGGGGTAGATTAAAATATAAAGTTGTTAAAAAGCCAGAGAGTGAAAGGAGAAGGCCAAATAACGAGGAAAGAATAAATAAGGTTTTAGTTGATTTGCTTAATCTTGTTGCAATTAATACAGGGAGAATTAGTAGAGCATCAATTAGTAATGCCCCAATTAATCTCATAGCTAGAGCTACGCATAATGCTATAATAATAACCATAAAATTATAATTTAGCTCAACTTTTATTCCTAAGCTTTTAGCAATTGATTTGTCAAAGAATATTGCAACAATTTTATTAAAATTGAAAATTAAATATAATATAATTGTTAGAGTTAGTGCTGTGAGTACTGCTAGATCCACATAGCTAAGTGCAAAAGGAGATCCCCATAATAATTGAAGAGAATCTTTAGCAGGCACATTAAAGGTATGTATCAAAAGAGAGGCCAAACCCATAGTAAAAACCATTGCTGCAGCAGATGAGAAAGAGTTAGAAGTGGGGATTTTTATAATTAATAAAACCACAATTAAATTTACTAATATTATAATTGGAAGTGTTGGCATATTCATAGCTAAAGCTAAGGCTCCACCTAAGATTACACCGTGCATAAGAGCATATCTTAGAGGTACTAAGTCTAATCTTAATACCATTACACCACAGAGTGGGAAAGATATACCTGAAAGTATAATAGCTATAAAGGCTTTATAAATTGGTGCTAGAGATAATAGGTTAAGCATTTTTTCTCTCCATTTTATAGGTGTTCCAATTTAATTTCTCTTTTAATTCAGTGTCATGTGTTATTAATATTATTGTTGGCATTTCACCAGTTCTCAAGGCTTTTAGCAGAGTAATAAGCTGTTTTTTACTTTCGATATCTAAAAAAGATGTGGGTTCATCAAGAATTAATATTTTTGCTTTTTGGCACAAACATCTTGCTAGAGACACTTTTTGTTTTTCTCCTCCAGATAAAGAATAATAGTTTCTATCAATAAGATTAATAACTTTACATTTTCTTAGACTTGTATCAATCAAATAATTTTTTTCAGTTTTGCTTACCTTTTTATCAATTGCCATAGAAACAACTTCTTTAACACTTATAGGAAAATCTTGATTTTCTTTTTCCTGTTTAATATATCCAATTGTTTTAGAATTTAATTTGTGAATTTCTTTATTATCAATTAAAATTGTCCCTTGAATTGGTTTAATTTCTCTTAACAAGGTTTTTATTAAAGAGGTTTTCCCAATTCCATTGTCTCCCTCAATAATTAGAGCTTCACCGCCTTTGATTTCAAGTAAATCAAATTTGTAAATTGGTTTATTATTATAACCTATTATTAGATTATCTATTTTAAGAGGTAAGCCCACACTTTGTTTAGCTCTTATTTTTATCTTTTCATAAATTGTGTCCACTGAATTTTCATTTTCAAAAAGATCTTCAGTTTTACATAATAGCTTTTCAATGTGTTTTGAATAAACGGCTTCAATATTATTATTATCTAATAAATTTTTAGCTTTTAGGCTTACCAAGTTAAAATTAACTCTCTTAACCTTAAGTTTTATCATAATTGCAGCAGCTGCTTTGCCCCCTGTTGTATCATGAGCGCTTAAATTATTATATTTAGTACTGCTATTATTTAAAAAGTTTTCAAGTTCAAATAATGGGTATAGCCACGAACTAGAGGATTTGAATATCAAATCATTATCATTAAAAACATTTAGTGTTGTACCTTCTATCAAAGGCTTTAAAAATTTGTCCATTAAAAACTCCAAAAAAAATATAGCTAGAAAGTAGATACATATTAATATCTAAGCCTTCCTGGCTATATCTTTAACAAAAAATTGAATGTTATGATTTCTTCTTGAAATCTTGAATTAAACATATATTTATTTTAAATATGTGTCAATTCTTTTTTTTAACTAATAATTGTTCCTATAGACTCAATAATTTCATTTATAATAGTTTCTAACCCTATTTTTGTTGTTCCAGCAATTGTTAAATTACATTTAGAAACAGGTATGAAAATTTTGTGAGCAGAACTTTGTCCTACAGCTAAAGCTATTTTAGGTGTTATTTCTCCATGAAGAGCATCAGCTATAACAATTCCAATAGGTCCAATAATAATATCGGCATCTCTTGCTGCAACAATTACAGGGTTTTCTCCTGTAGCTACGCCATCTGCCCCACTTTGGAGCATCGCTGAAGTTGCAATACTGTTTGTTCCTATTGCGATAACTTCTACATCGGGATATTTGGTTTTAATTCTTTTAATTATAGTTTTTCCAAGGCTTCCACCTTGGCCGTCTATTACTGTTATTTTTTTTTCTTTAAACATATAAATAGTATAGGTTATAATCACTGAAGTGTAAATTATTTAAATATAAGGTTTTGTCTTTAGAGTTTGTTGTAATCAATAAATCTATATTGACAAGAAGTTATCGTGTATGGGAAAATACTCCTAGCGTTGTACCACATATTTAACTACCGGTTAAACTAAGCGACACGCAGATCTTCTCGCACAATGTGCAAACCAGGAGGAGCGCTGTGCATAATTTCAGCGTCAATGGTAAAAATATAACAACGGATGTAGACAAATCTTTATTAAGATTTCTACGAGAGAATCTTAACCTCTATGGAACCAAAGATGGATGCAGTGAAGGAGCATGTGGAACTTGCACTGTCATTATTGATGGTAAAGCAACAAAAACTTGTTTGGTACCAATTTCTAAATTAGATGGAAAAAATATAACTACAATAGAGGGTCTTAGCCCAAGAGAAGAGGCTGTTTACGGACATTGCTTTGCAAATGCAGGAGCTGTTCAGTGTGGTTTTTGTACTCCTGGTATGATACTTGCTGCCAAAGCTTTAATTGATGTAAATGATGATCCTACTCCTCTACAAGTTAAAAATTCTATAAGAGGAAATATTTGTAGATGTACTGGGTATGTTAAAATTGAAAAAGCAATTCTGGACTGTGCTCGCTATTTTAGAGAAAATGTTGAAATAGTATTCAACAATGAAGATGCAAAACTCGGAAGTAGATTTCTTCGCCCTGATGCAATCTCAAAAGCTTTGGGTAAGGGTGTATTTACAGATGATATTAATATTGAGGGAATGCTTCATCTTAAAGTTTTAAGAAGTGCCTACCCAAGAGCAAAAGTTCTTAAGCTTGATGTGTCTAAAGCTGAAAACCACCCAAAATGTGTGAAAATTGCAACAGCAAAAGATGTGCCTGAAAATAAACTAGGTCATTTGGTTTTAGATTGGGATGTGTTAATCAATGAAGGTGATACAACTAGATATATTGGTGATGGGATTGCAATCGTTGCAGCAACAGAGGTTGACGCACTAGAGGAAATTTTATCTTTAATTGAAGTTGAATATGAGGTGTTAACACCTGTTTTAGATGTTTATGAAGCAATGAGTGAAGAATATCCTAAGATTCATTCAAAAGGTAATATATTACAAGTTGAACACATTACAAGAGGTGATGTGGATACGGCTTTTAAAAATAGTGCTCATATTGTAAGGAATACTTATAAAACACCTTACACCGAACATGCTTTTATGGAAGTTGAATGTGCTGTAGCTCTTCCAAAAGGAAGTGGCATTAAATTATATACCTCATCTCAATCGGTTTATGATGATCAAAGAGAAGCTGCTAGAATGCTCAAACTTCCATTAGAAGAAGTAGAAGTTGAAGCTGCTTTAGTTGGTGGTGGTTTTGGTGGTAAAGAAGATATGAGTGTGCAGCATCATGCTGCATTAATGGCTTATTTAACAGGCAAGCCTGTTAAGCTTAAGTTAACTAGACAAGAGAGTTTAATGGTTCACCCTAAACGTCATCCAATGGAACTAGATATTACAACAGCTTGTGATGAAAATGGGAAAATTACAGCAATGAGAGCCTATATTGTTGCTAATACTGGAGCATATGCTTCATTAGGTGGTCCCGTATTACAGAGAGCTTGTACTCATGCATCTGGTCCTTATAATTATCAAAATATTGATATTATTGGAAAGGCTGTTTATACAAATAATGTTCCTAGTGGAGCTTTTAGAGGTTTTGGGGTTACCCAAAGCTGTTTTGCAATCGAATCGAATTTAAACTTATTAGCTGAAAAAGTTAATATGGATCCTTTTGAATTTAAATATAAAAATGCTCTAAGAGTTGGTGATACAATGCCTAATGGGCAACTGACCTCAGAAGATTGCGGTATTGTTGAGTGTATGGATGCTGCAAGAGATATTTATTATAGTAATCCTAAAATGGGATTTGCAAATTCATTTAAAAATTCTGGAATAGGTGTTGGTTTCCCTGATTCAGGAAGATGCATATTATCTATTGAAAATTCAATTTTGCATATTAGAACTAGTGCGGCTTGTATGGGACAAGGAATAGCAACTATGGCTATTCAAATGCTAGGTGAAACTTGTGAAATCGATAAAGATAAAATATTAGTTGAACCACCTAATACAAATAGAACTCCAAATTCTGGTTGTAGCACGGCAAGTAGACAAACTACTTTTACTGGTGAAGCAATAAAGCGAGCTGCTGAAAAACTTAAAGTTGCACTAGCTAATAATACTCTAGAAGAATTGGAAGGACAAGAATTTAGAGGTGACTTTACTTTCTATTCAGATCCAATTACTTCTATAAAAGAACATCCAGTAAGCCATTTAGCTTATAGCTATGCTGTTCAATTAGTTGAACTTGATGATAGTGGTAAATTAAAGAAAGTCTATGCTATTTGTGATGTAGGTACTCCTGTTAACTTAACTACTTTGGAGGGCCAAGTAGAAGGCGGAGTTGTTATGGGATTAGGATTTGGTTTAACTGAAGACTTTCCAACCTATGGTGGTTATCTGAAAGTGAAATATGGTACACTAGGTTTGCTTAGAAGCACTCAAGTTCCAGATATAGAACTTAAATTTGTAACAGGACCAGGGAAGACCGGTTTTTCTTACGGAGCAAAAGGTATTGGTGAACTAAGCACTATTGCAACAGCTCCTGCTTGCCAGATGGCTTATTATAAATATGATGGAATCTTTAGAAAAGAGTTGCCTTTAGGTGGGACACCTTACAAAAAAAAGAAAGAAGCAAAATAAATATTGATAATATCCTCTCTATAGGGAGGATATTTTTAGGAGGACTATGTGAAAATTAGTAAAGTAAGCTTAATTGGCTTTGGTGCTGTCGGGGCTGTTTATGGGGATAAAATATCTAAAGTTGTAGATTCTTTTGAAGTTGTTGTAAACGGTGGAAGAAAAGATAAATATGATACTCAAGGTATTATGCTTAATGGGGAGAGGAAATTTTATAATTTTACCTCAAGTAATAAGGCTCAAACGCCACAACTATTAATTATAGCAACAAAAAATAATCATTTAGTTCAGGTTATTAAAGATATTGAAAATCTTGTTGATGAAAATACTATTATCCTTTCTTTATTAAATGGAATAGTTTCAGAGCGAATTTTAAAAGAACATTTTCCTATGGCTACAATCCTATATAGTTTTGCTGTTGGTTTAAGTAGTGAGAATGTTAATCAAGAAATTAATTATTCTAGTGCAGGAAAAATTGTTTTTGGAAGCGGGGATAATTGTAAAACTGAGGCAGTTGTTGCAGTTGAAGAATTATTTAAAAAAGCTAATATTGATTATTTGATTCCAAAAAATATCCAACATGATTTATGGAACAAGTTTATGCTAAATATTGTTTACAATACAATTTCTTCAATATTAAAAGCGGGGTATGGTGTTTTTAAAAGTGAGGATATCCAAGTTTTGTCATTAAAAGTTGCTAAAGAAGTCCAAGCTATAGCAAAAAAAGAAGGTATTATTATCTTAGCAGAAGATATAGCACACAATCAAAATTTGATTGTATCTCTAGATCCTTTTGGTAAAACCTCAATGTGCCAAGATATGGTAGCTTCTAAAACAACTGAAAATAAATTCTTTAGTAAAACAGTCATGGATTTAGCAAAAAAACATGGACTATCTGTTCCTTACTGTGAAAGTATATATTGCTTAGCTCAGGGATCTGAATATTCAAATGAAATGATGAAAAATAGATAAAAATTAAATAGATTTTAATTCTTTTTTTGCATCTTCGATTGCTTTATTCATAAGTGGATAAAGCATTCTTTCAATTTTGTAATCTCTATTTTTAATAGTTGATTTAAATTTTGCCTCATCATTGTAGCAACTCAGTAAATCAACTAATTTTCTTTTTTCTAAAACTCTTACAGCCGGTAAATTAATTTTCCGTGCAACAATATCTCGAGCAATAAAGAAATGTTTTAAAAACACTTTTTGTTCTTTGCTCAAACGCTTCCAATTAGTAATCTTAGTCCAACCTGGTTTAAAAGGTTTTGTAATTTGGCCTGCTATTGTCATTTTTCTCATAGCAACTTTTAAAATATTTTCATTTTTTGCTTCATCTAGTAAAACTTCTTTTAATTTATGAAGATATGCAACATCTTCAAGAGCATATTGTATTTGACTTTCTTTTAAAGGTCTTGTTAACCAATTTGTCATTTGATTTTTTTTCTTAGAGGCTTTATCACCGATATTTATATCCAGGTAATGCTCAACAAGAGCACCATATCCTTTTTCAAATCCCAATTCTAGAGCTAAAATTCTAACATCAAATATATTCTTCATTTGAATATCAAATTGTTTTTTTACTAGGGCTGCATCACTATCACAACTAAACATTATTTTCTCAATATCAGTATCTTCTAAAAATAACTTTAACATCTCATCGCTGATTTTAAAGGGATCAATAATATAAAAATCCTCTGTATCAAATAGTTGGATTAAGCATAAATGCTCCCCATAAATATGAAGGTTAAATTCGCCTTCAAAATCCATAGCAATGCTTAATAATTTATTTTCTTTTAAATAATGAATTAATTCATTTAGACTATTATCGGTATCAATAAGTTTAAAGTTGTACATAGACTTAAGATATAATTTTTTTAATATTTAATAAAGATGTAAAAAGGAGCTCTTTATAATTGAGCTCCTAAATTATTAATATAATAACAAATATTTAATATTTAATGTAAGTTACATCTGTATCAGTTTCAGGTAAAATAAGATTTAGAGTAATACCCACTAAGGTTGCAAGAGCAACACCACCAAGGGCAAATGTTAATTCGTCCCCAATTTGGAAAGAAAGCATTCCCCCACCGATACCAATTACTAATATTACACTACTGATAGTTAGATTTCTTTTATCTTGATAATTTACTCCACTTTCAACTAATGTTCTAAGTCCACTAGAGGCAATAATACCAAATAGAAGCATTGAAATACCACCAAGAACAGGAGTGGGAATAGTTTGGATTAAAGCACCAAATTTACCAAAGAAAGATAAAGTTGTTGCGAGAACAGCAGCCCCTCCAATTACCCAAACACTATATACTTTGGTAATAGCTAAAACACCAATATTTTCACCATAGGTAGTATTTGGAGGTCCACCCCAAAGAGATGCCCAAGCAGTAGCTACACCATCACCTAAAATAGTTCTATGCAACCCAGGGTTTTCATAAAAGTTTTCACCAACAACATTGCTTAATACTAAAATATCTCCTAGATGCTCACAAAGTGTAGCAAAGGAAACAATTATAAAAGAAAGAATAGCTACAAAGTTGAATTTAGGAAAAGCAAAGGTAGGTAAACTTATCCAAGCAGCTTCTTTAACATGAGAGAACTCAATTAAGTGATATGCTGGAAAGAAAGATCCCATAATTAATGTAAATATATAACCTGAGAATAAACCAATTAACAATGGAATTAAAGCCCAGAAACGTTTAAAGAATATATTTGCAATAATTGTGATTGAAAGCGTAAACACGGCTATTGAAAGGTGAACTAGGCTATAATTTTCCCCAGCATCATTCATTGCCATCCCCATAGCAGTTGGAGCTAAGTTTAACCCAATAACAATTATAACTGATCCTATAACTACTGGAGGTAGGGCTCTATCCAACCATTTATGACCAGCAACTTTTATTATTGCTGCAATAATTGCATAAAATATACCCGCACAAAAAGCACCACCGAGAGCATATGGAAGACCAAAAGCGGCACTAACCATAATAATTGGTGGTATAAAGGCAAAAGAACTTCCTAAAAAAGCTGGAACTTTTGCTTTTGTTAATGCAATATAAATCAAGGTACCTGTACCAGCACTAAAAAGAGCAGCATTAGGGCTTAGTCCCGTGAGAATAGGTACTAATATTGTTGCTACAAACATGGCAAATACGTGTTGAATACTTAGAAAAACCCATTCACCGATTGGTGGTTTGTCACTTGGGCCATAGACTGCGCCCGAGATAAATTTATCCGACATAAAAACTCCTAATAAAAACTCCTAATAAAAACTATAATTTAAATAGTTGTGATTTTTTATGACTTATTTATAAGTCATTTTACTTTATCAAAAAAAAAGATATAAAAAGAAACCCCCTATATAAAAAAAATAGGGGGAAAAGAGTAATTTCTTCACCAGAGTGCAATAATAGTGAAGAAAAATTTCGAAAAGGAGTTTTATCGTTTGAACAATGGTAAAATAGCCCCTAAAACAATGATAATTGGAAAAAACACAACAATTAAGATTAATAAAGAGATAAGGAGTTTTTTATTACTTAATTTGTAATCAAGGGGTTTGTCAAATAAATATATTTTTTCCATATGGGCTCTCCTTTAGTATGTTTCCATCTTAATATAGGAGCAAGGACATATAATGTCCCTGAGAAAATTATATTAAATTATTCATTTTTTTAATTTCTGAGCGCCACATTTCAACAAGTTTTTGAGGTTTTGTTGGTTTTGCTAAGCAACCATAAGATAAAATTTTTGATAAAATTTCATCATAGGAGCAAAAGGGTATTGTTAAAAATAGTTTATTTTCAATTATCTTGACCTTTTGTTCTTTGTGCCAAGTTTGAGTCCGGACCATTTTAGCAGCTTTATCAAAAAACTCAATGGTTGCAATATAACTTACAGTATTCATGAAAATACCAAATCCGGAGGAAATATATTGTTCTAAGTTTATTTGATCTTCATCATAAGTATATTTTTTAATCAATTCCTGTGGGTTTTCCATTCTAGATAAGTGGAAATTCCTTAGATTTTTCTTAACTAAATCATAAGCTATTAAATACCAAGCTTTACCATCATTTACTAATCTAAGGGGCTGAACTTCTCTATTTGATAATTCATCTTTTAAATTTACATAATTAAATTTAATGCAGTAATTGTTTTTCATGCAAAAAGAGACAACAGAGAAAATATGTTCATTTGGTAAATCTACAATTGGAGAGAGAAATAATATTTTTTTGGATAAGTTTTTAGAAGATTCATCAAGAGTATTGTCAATTCCTTCTGCAATTAATGAAGATGATAATCTATGTAAGCCTGAGGCATTACTAAAGTTTTCAAAAATTGCTTTAAAAATTAAAGTCTTATCTTCACTTTTATTTGTAAGTGAAAAATCACCTTTATATTTATAATAATGCTCGCTGTGGTCATATATAATAGGAGCGTCAAAACGATCCCTCATATATTCTATATCACGCTTTACTTGGCGCGTGCTAATTTCAAAGCTATTTGCAATTTTAGCTGTGGTTAAAAATCTTTTTTGAGATAATTCTTTATCAATAAATATAATTCTTTCTGTTTGGCTCATGCTAATAAATTACCATATAGTTCTTGAGAAAGCAAAAAAAGAATATTATTTAAATTAAGATATCTTGGTGTTTGATTGAAACAGGTCGCTAAAAAAAGTTGTATTAAACTACTCAAATAGGCATAAAAATAGCCGTCACAAGGACGGCCATTATAAAAGATATAATTTTTATCTTATTTGAATTCACCAGGTTTGATTTCATTACCAAATTTAGCTTTGGCTTCTGCAATCTTAGCACTAAAGTGATCCCATTTGTCAAAGATAAGTTGTGGACATGCTTCATCCATTTTCTTGAAGTACTTTTTGCTTCTATCTAATTTAGCAATCCATTTGTCACAACGGAATGTAAATTGGTAAGTGTATTCAGCAAGAGTATAATCTAAGTTTAAATATTTTTTGAATAATACTTTTAGATCTTCATATAGAGGGATTTTACCAGTAGGAGTTGATATTGCATCATATTCACCATGTACTCTACCTTCAGCCCAATGTAACCATACTTTCTTAGCTAATTTGTCATTACAGAATTTGCCTTCAGTATTTCTTAGGAAGTAGTTTGTTGAGAATATGTTTGGTACAGCATTAAGTCCTTTTACAAAGTTAATGTTATTTAAAGTATATTCACCTAATGGGTATGAAAGGAAGTCCATGTTTGCCATTGGGCTAGGAGTTCTAACACCTTCAGCACCTAAAGTTGCACTAGTTGTTTCTGATTCAAGAGTACAAGCTTTTAGTAAAATACCTTCTTCCCAAGAAGCTGATTCTTCAACTGGAACTGTAGTATCACTATCACGTCCACCATAAAGAACACCTTGAACTAATACACCATTCTTATCATCGTATCCAGGTTTATCAAAGTTGCTCAAGTAATCTAATCTCATTGTGTAACGAGCGTTGCCGTGTGCACATTTGATTTCATTTCCTTTAGCATCTTTTTTACCTTCAAACCAGTCTGCACCAGAGAAGTTATCACCTGTTTTAGGAGTTTCAACACCTGAACCTAACCAATAAGGTTTATTGTCTGGTCCACGTAAAATGTTAGAAAAAATTACTTCTTGGTTGATGTTTAAGTTTTCAAAAATTAGAGGATCATCTTGTGCATTAACGTCTTTGATAATACCAAAGATACCTTGTTCTACGTTAACAGCTCTGAAATCACCTTTCATATTTCTGAAATAAGCGATATCATCACCAACAATTTGTTCACCAGGAATCATAGCTGTAGATGTTTTACCACAAGCTGATGGGAAAGCACCTGCGA
>CAZJGS010000065.1:0-14410 GCA_964545735.1 uncultured Spirochaetaceae bacterium | reverse complement strand
TATAACTTGCTTTCTAATTTCTCTTCCCTAACGCTCATAATTTCAAATAACAATTACAATTAGAAATACTAATCGTAAAAAAGTGTTCTCGATAGATACCAAGTATTGAAAATCCATAATTAAGATTATGTAACTTGCATCACTTAACTCTTATCCTTGAACACAATCGAGAATATAGCACGACAATTTTCTTTTGTCTACCATTTTTTTAAAAAAAATATCAAATTTATACACCCTAAAATTTAAATGCTTTTATTGTATGTAATTACTAGGGCAAATTATTTAAAAAAAATAATAGTCTTGTACTTATTTTTTTAATTTTTATACACAAGACTATTAATTTATTTTCTAAAAATGTTATTTATTCACTATCACCAAACCACTTTATTCCTAAATATTCAATATCACTAGTTAGTCTCTCAATAGCATTGGTTAATCTTATTGCATCTTCTTCTGATAATTCTTTTTTCCTACTTGCTACTATCATTCTAGAAACTACAGATTCAAGAGATTCTCTTTCTTTAATTAAGTCAGCAATCGAAGTACCTAATTTTGTACTAATACTACTTGGTAGTGGAGAGTCACTTTGTATAGGTCTAGCTGTTGCATCTAATAATGAGAAGGTATCAAGAGGACTTGGTGCAAAAGCATTTATTTTTAATTCTTTATTTATCAAAGTTGCAAAATAAGCAGCAACTTCGGCTTCCCCATGATTAACAAATATTTGTTTAGGTTTTTTGTTAATTGAAGTAATCCATTTTAACAACCCTTCTTGATCAGCATGTCCTGAAATTCCTTGTAAAGAAGCAATTCTACAGTTTACATCTATTTGATCACCAAAAATCGTAACATGCCTCGCTCCTTCTAAAATAGAGCGACCTAAAGTGCCGTTTGCTTGAAAACCGCTAAAAATTACAGTAGCTTCTTTTTTCCAAAGATTGTGCTTCAAATGGTGCTTTATTCTACCTGCTTCACACATTCCACTACTTGATATTATTACACAAGGGTGTTTTAGAAAATTGAGAGCTTTTGATTGTTCCACATCGACAATAGTAGTTAAAGACGGGAAAATAATTGGGTTTATACCTTCATTAACCATCTTCATAGCTTCTTCATCATAATATCCCTGAATTGTAGAGGCAAAAATTTGAGTAGCTTTTACTGATAATGGAGAGTCAACAAAAACAGGTAAATTTGGATAATCAGGTAATAAATTATTATCTAAAATATACCTAAATAAATATAATATTTCTTGAGTCCTTCCAACTGAAAAAGCTGGAATAACAACATTTCCGCCCTTATCAAAAGTCGATTGAACCATCTTAGCTAATTCTCTAGCTCTTGCAATAGTTGGAACATTGTGTCCTACAGAACCTTTTGGTTTTTTATGTATTCTGTCCCCATAAGTAGATTCAATAATTACTATATCAGCATCATCAATATAATGAGGGTTTTCAATTATTGGTTGATCAAAATTACCAATATCACCACTAAATACTAACTTTCTCTTATTCCCATCTTCTTCAAGCCATAATTCAATTGAAGAGGAGCCTAATAAATGTCCAGCATCAATAAACCTGCAACTAATACCTTTGGTTAAATTTATTTTCTCATCATAATCACATTCTTTAAAAAAAGTTAAACTATCTATGGCATCTTGAATCTTATACAAAGGTTCTATTGCCTTTTTACCAGATCTGACATTTTTTCTACTTTTCCATTCAGCTTCCATTTCTTGAATGTGAGCACTATCACTAAGCATAATATCACATAATTTTCTTGTAGCCGAAGTTGCTAAAATCTTACCTTTAAAGCCTTCTTTTACCAGCTGCGGTATTCTACCACTATGGTCGATGTGCGCGTGAGTTAATAAGACATAGTCAATTGACGCTGGGTCAAAGATCAAGTCTTCACCCATTTCTTTTTCATCTCTTCCTTGGGCCAATCCACAATCAATTAAAATTGTTACACCGTCACACTTAATATAAGTACAACTTCCTGTTACATGTTTAGCTGCTCCGTAAAAAGTAATATCCATATTTGCTCCTATCTATATAATAAAGATACACCTTTTTATATGATAAGTAAATTATTATTTAAAGCACACATTATTTGTGTAATAAAAAAATATTATTCTATTTCTCTAGCTTTTCTACTTCTAGCACTAAATAAAGAGACAATAATAGTAGCAACTATTATTAAGCCTACACCAACTATGTAATAATCAGGAGAACTTTCATTAAAATAAAGGATACCTACAAATACGGCCGTCAAAGGCTCAAAGGCTCCAATAGTCCCCGTTATAGGTCCTCCAACCTTTCTAGCCCCATAAGAGAAGAGAGCCACTCCCAAAGCTGAGGCAACAACATAACCTAAGGCACCTAAGACTGAAATAACATCAAAATCTATTTTTTTGAGATTTCCAAATGGATTATCAATGAAAAAACTAACAATTATCAAAATTAGTAATGAGAAAAAGGATAAATACAATACAAAAATATTATTATCTACACTCTTTATTTTTTTATCATTCAGCATAAATAAATAGATTGCAAAAGTAAAGGCTGAGAGTATTGCTGATATTATTCCAATGGATTCAAACTCCATTTTCCCAATATTGGTAACTAAAATAACACCAATTACTGATAGTAGAATTGATACTGCTAAAGGAATATTAAACGTATCTCTTTTTGCTGCTATGCTCATTATGGTAATAATTATTGGATAACTAAAATGCAAAACAGTAGTTAATCCCGAAGGCACCTTAGTATAAGAATAAATTAATAAGGCTGCTGTTGATAAAAAGAAGAAGGAACTAATAAATAATTTAAATAATAAGTGAAAATCCTTTATAAATACAAAAGGTATATTGCCTAGCCTGATTATTATTAAATAAACCAGCACACTACCTACAAATCGAATATATAATGTAATTATTAAATTGATATCACTTGTTTGCAGCAAATAAACAAACAATGGATTTAGTCCAAATAATATTGCAGATAGACTTGTTAAAAATATCCCTTTTAAATATGAATTCATAATTTTTACCTTCTGAAAATGTCTATTATGGAAAAACAAAATAGTCAATATATTTAAACTTTTAAAGGCAAACAAAAAGCTGCCAAATGGTAGCCTGTTTAAAACTTAAAATTTCTATTCAATATATTTTATTTTATCCTTGAATCCATGGTCAATAAAATATTTTTCAACATTGCTATCTTTATACAAGTTAACACAACTAATTTCATCACAGCTGTCAAAAATCAAGGTTCCAAATTTTACTGTTTTGGCTTTTATTGTTATCTCTTTTAGCGTACTACAATATTGAAAAGCACTGTTTCCAATTTCTTCAATATTTTCTTCTAATTGGATTTTTTCCAGTGATACACATCCAATAAAAGCACAACTATCAATTTTTTTCAAATTAACATTGAAATCAACATCGGTTAAACTTCTACAACTTGAGAAAGCAAAGCTGCTTATCAGATGAATTGATGGAGATAAAACTATTGTTTCTAAGTTATGACAACCATGAAAAACTAATTCATCAATAATATTTAGAGATTGTGGTAGGCTTATATGTTGTAGGCGTTTACAATCTTCAAATGCTCCAACACCAATTTTTTTAACATTTTCTGGTATTTTCACTTCAATTAAGGAAACACACTCTTTAAAAGCCCTATCACCTATATGCTCAACTTTATCATTGAATATAATAGATTTTAATTTGGAGCATTCCTCAAAGGCTAAAGGACCAACGACCTCTAAACTTGATGGAAAAACTATACTAGTCAAGGACGAGCAAGTAGCAAAAGCTGAATCACATATTTTTTCTACTGATTCGGGAATTTTTACCTCTTGAAGCAAATAACACTCACTTAAAAAATATGGTGGAATTTTTTTCATTTCAACGGGAAAAGATATATCTTTTAAACTTTTGCAACCTGAAAAAACAGCATTACCCATTTTGTGTACGCTGCCTTCAAAATTAACTCTTTTCAATTTATTGCATTTCTCAAAAGCACTTTTACCAATTGATTTAACTTCTTTTGGTATAATAATGTTTTTTAATTTTTTACATTTTTTAAAGGCTTTCTTACCGATTTGAGTAGTATGTTCTGAAAAGGTTATTTCTTTTAAGCTTGCATTATCTCTAAAAGCATCTTTTTTTATACCAACAACATCACTTGGCATATCAAAAGTTTCAATATTTTTTTTATTAGGAAATTTTACAATATTTTCCATTTCTTGATCATAGAGTACGCCCTTGACTTTAACAAAGCAAACCCCTTCTTTAATCACATATTTCACAAAAAACTCCTAGCTTTAATGCTTGTTAAAACTAAATATCAGTAGATATCTACTTTATTCAGAAAAAAGCTGAACTACTTCTTTATTACTTTTACACTGCTCAAGCATTCTTCTAAATACACCGGAAGAGCAAGCACGTGCAATAGCTGCTAAAACTTCAACGTGAGCTGAAGCTGCACCGCTAGATGCTACAACTAAAAAGAATAATCTTGACTTTAAATTATCTGGAGAATCAAAATCGATTGGTACTCTCGATACTCCAACAACAACATTAATATTTTCAATTGATTCACTTTGGGCGTGAGGAATACAAATTCCCTTTCCTATTCCGGTTGAGCCTAAAGCTTCTCGGTTTACGACTGCCTCTAATACAGAATCTTTCTCATGTACACTTAAGTTCTTACCTATAGCTAGTACGTTTACTAATTCGACTAAAACGTCACTCTTAGAATTACTAACAAGTGGAACTTTTATTAAATTTTCTTCTAAAATTTCAATTAAATTCATCTCTTTATTTCTATAGCATGAATCAATGTTCAGCTATTCTCCTATTAATTTTTTCTTATATTTCTATTTACTACAATAGTATTGCTTTTTCATTAACAATTCAAATATTTTTTTTATTTTATTCAAATTCTTCCCAAATATCTTCATCATCGCGAATAACCATCACAGGGCAAGTAGAGGTTCTAAGCATTCTATCAGTTTCACTATTTAATTCATCACGTCTAGATCTTATCCCGCTGATTCCACCTATCAATAGCAAATCTATACTATTGTTTTTTATATGGTCTCTTACAAGTCTATGAGCAGATCCTTCTTCAACTATGCACTCAATCTCAACATCTTTCATATTAGCTAATTTTTTTGCATGTTTCAAATAACGCTCTGCATCTTTTTGCAAATCCTGTTGATATTCATTTCTTTCCATATCTAAAAAAATACCAGCTTTTACCAAATCTGAAAGGGCTTTGGTATTTACAACATATAGTATATCTAATTTTGCCACATTGTGTTTTGCTAATAAAATAGAATACATCATTGCGGACATCGACTCTTCGCTACCATCAATATATGTTAAAATATGTTTGAAAGGTACTGCCATTGAATCCTCCTATTCCTCTTTAGAATTAACAATCTTTGAATTTATAACATTTGTATCCAAATTTTGTTTCTTTTTTTTCAACTCTTTTTGTTTTTCTAATTTATCTTTTACAGACTTTAGCAAAATAAAACTTTCTCTTTCACTTTCTTCAATCCGACTTTTCATAAACTTTATAGTTTCTTTGGTTTCAGGAATAGAAATTTTTTCAAGTGCATTTACCTTCCTGATAGTTTTCTTTACTTCTCTACTTAGTCGCATAATAGATACTTTTAATTCAGCTAATCGTCCCATTAATTCTAAGCTTTCACTAAACTGCTGTATCCCCAATTCTGCTATAATATTTGAACTTTCTTGTGAAAAATAAGGTCCTCTATCTTCAAAGGTAGTATCGACTATAGGAACGGCTACTCCCATAACTTTTCTTTGAGAAACCTTTATATTATATTCAATATTAGTAGAACCACACAAATTACCAACTCTTAAACGCCCCATTTCCATAATTGCATTACTCAGTGTCTCCCAAGCTCTTTCTAGTGAAGAATCAACTTTACTTTGATACTCCACTGCTTGGTCAACCAAAGCAAGTAATTCAGATATTAAAATTTGTCTCTTCTGATCTAGTAGTTCATAGCCTAGAGTTGCAAATTTCAAATTATCTTCTAATTTCATTAAATTAGTTCTTGTTGGAGCTAAATTTGTAGTCATTAATCTTCATTCTCCTGCCAATATTCATCAATTTCATCTTCACTAAGTCTTTGTAGTTCTTCAGCTGGTAGGAAACCCAAAGCTTGCCATCCAATATTTAAAGTTTCTTCAATACTTCTCTCTTCATCAAAGGCTTGAGCTATAAAATTATTTTCAAAAAATACCCCAAACTTTATATACTGTTTGTCAATTGAAGTTAATTCTTCTTCTCCTATAACTGAGGCTAAGTTTCTAACATCTTGAACATGGGAGTAAGAGGCAAACAACTGGTTAGCTAAATGAGGATGATCTTTTCGTGTCATGCCCTCTCCAATACCATCTTTCATCAATCTTGAGAGAGATGGAAGGGGATTAATTGGTGGATACAAGTCTCTAGAGTGCAAAGTTCTATCAAATACTATTTGTCCTTCTGTTATGTATCCAGTCAAATCGGGAATTGGATGAGATATATCATCATTGGGCATGGATAAAATAGGTAATTGAGTAATAGAGCCTTTGCTACCTTTAATTTTACCAGATCTTTCATATAACTCAGCCAGGTTGGAATATAAATATCCTGGATATCCTTTTCTTGAGGGAATTTCACCTCTTAGAGTTGAAATCTCTCTTAGAGATTCACAGTAGTTGGTCATATCAGTCATAATTACTAAAACTTGCTTTCCCAAATCAAAGGCCAAATACTCAGCAAGTGTTAAAGCAGTTCTTGGAGTAATTGTTCTTTCAATCGATGGATCATCTGCAAGGGATAAAAATAGAGCTACATTATCAATAACACCACTTGATTCAAAAGAATCAATAAAAAATCTAGCGACATCATGTTTAATACCCATGGCTGCAAAAACTATAGCAAAATCACTTTCTCCGCCTCTAACTTTAGCTTGTCTCGCAATTTGAGCAGCTAATTGATTGTGAGAGAGTCCATTACCACTGAATATAGGCAACTTTTGACCTTGAATCAAAGTTGTCATTCCATCAATAACAGAAATACCGGTTTGTATAAAATCCTGAGGATAAACTCTTGCTGTTGGATTTATTGGAGTTCCGTTGACGTCTCTATCTATTTCACCTCCAGGCATTGGAGAGCCATCACGACTTTTACCAAGTCCATTCATAACTCTACCTAGCATAGATTCACTAACAGATAAACTTAGTGGATGACCTAAAAAGTGAATTCCCGTGCCAGGAAGTGTCAAACCTGTGGTGCCTTCAAATACTTGAACGCATACAACTTCATCACTGGTATCGAGTACTTGTCCACTTCTTCTACTTCCATCAGGGGCAACAACTTCAACCAATTCACCAAATCCAATTGGGTGGGTGTTTCTCATATATACCAGAGGTCCATCAATTCGACTAGCTCCGCGATATTCACGACCTGCTAATAAACGGCGATCTAATTGCTCATCATTAGTCTTCATAAATACCTCCAAGTTTGTCTATACCCCTCTCAAGTTTTAACTGTAATTTATCAATTTCTATTACATCTTCATTGGTTATTGCAAATTTAATTTTTGCTATATCTTGTACAACTCTTAGTCTTTTTAATTTTACCAAAGGAACTCCTTTGTTTATTGATTCAAGGCCTTTATGCCAATAGGTTAATATACAAGAGAGCATTCTTATTTGTTTTTCTACAGTACAATATCTATCAATTTTATCAAAAGCATTTTGTTGTAAAAATGAATTTTTAAACAAATTACAAACTTCTAAAATAAAGTTTTGTGAATCAGGCAAGGCATCAGCACCAACTAATTTAACAATTTGTTGAAGTCTCACTTCTTTTTGCAACAATTCCATAATTTCTTTTCTGCTTTGTTGCCATTTACCATCACTTTTTTCATCCCACCAACTTTTTACATCGTCTAAATATTCACTATAACTTTCAGTCCAACTAATAGCTGGATAGTGTCTAGCAGAAGCTAAAGCTCTATCAAGTCCCCAAAAACATCTTACAAAGCGTTTGGTATGCATAGTAACTGGTTCTGAAAAGTCTCCACCAGGAGGAGAGACTGCTCCAATTACAGAAACAGATCCTTCTTTTTTACTTAAAGTTTCCATTAGGCCAGCTCTTTCATAAAACTCTGCAATACGTGTAGCTAAATATGCAGGAAAACCTTCTTCAGCAGGCATCTCTTCCATTCTGCCAGATAATTCTCTTAAGGCCTCTGCCCAACGAGAGGTACTATCTGCCATAATAGCCACATCATATCCCATATCTCTATAATATTCTGCGATTGTAATTCCAGTATAAATTGATGCTTCTCTAGCTGAAACCGGCATATTTGATGTATTAGCTATTAAAATAGTTCTTTCCATTAAACTTTTTCCAGTTTTTGGATCAACTAATTGAGGAAATTCTCTAAGAACATCAGTCATTTCATTACCGCGTTCCCCACAGCCTATATAAACAATAATATCAGCATCACACCATTGAGCAATAGAGTGTTGGGTCATGGTTTTTCCTGTTCCAAAACCACCAGGAATTGCAACAGTTCCCCCTTTTGCAATAGGAAATAGCGTATCAATTACACGCAGTCCTGTTACTAAAGGAGCATTAAAAGGAAGTCTGTTTTTGACAGGACGAGGATTACGTATTGGCCATTTTTGTAGCATGCATACATTTTTATCCACTCCCTTATCTTGGGAAACTACAGCTAATACTTGCTCTACATTATAATCACCTTCAGGTGCAATTTTAGTAATTACCCCATCACTCATTTTAGGCTCAATCATTACTCTATGAGTAATAGTATCGCTCTCTGCAACTTCACCAATTATCATACCAGCAAAGGAGGGCTGTCCTAATTTAACACATGGGATAAAATGCCATAATTTTTTATGATCAATTCCATCAAAAGTAAGGCCTTTTGCAATAAAAGTACCACTGGCTTCTTCTAATCTTTCTAGAGGTCTTTGAATACCATCATAGATGGATCCAATAATACCAGGGCCGAGTTCTACACATAAGGGCATAGCTGAACCGTAGACATTATCCCCAGGCTTGATGCCTGTAGCATCTTCATAAACCTGTATAGTTGCTTCACCATCAAAAAGCTTAACAACTTCACCAACTAAACGTTGCTCTCCAATTCTAACAAGTTCTAACATTTCTGCATCTGTAATATCACAAACGATAATAACTGGTCCATTTACACGTTTAACATGTCCTATTATTCTTGTGGGCATAAGCCCTCCTGAACTGCAATTTTTATATCACGGTCAAAACGTCTGATTCGAACATCAACCTGATTGTTAAAGGATACTTTACCATCTAGAGTGGTAGCAACCACTCCAGCTACAATTAGTCTTCTTGAATCTAATTGTAGTTTTAATTTTAAGTTGTAATCTTTTTTAGCAACATTCTCTACATTTTTAAGCATCTCTTCACTTATAGGATAATTTGCAGAAAAAGAAATTTTAGCTTCATCAAGACCCAAACCTAAAATAGCTTCAAGCATCCATTTTTCAAGAAGAGCTTTACCCTCTTCTCCTTCTAACATATTATATACGTTTTCTTTTACACCAGATAAAAGCAGATTATATTGTTTTTCTAAAAGGCTTAACTGAACTTTTCTCTCGGTTGCTTTTTTTGCAGACTTAACCTTTAAATTTTCAACCAATAATCGATTATCACAGTCTTTGTCTTCTTTAATCAACTCTTTTTCTAATTTATGGTTAGCTTGAGCAATAATATCATCAACCCTTATTTGAGCGTTTTCTAATAGCTTTTTAGCTTTTTCTTTTGCTTCTAAATTAATACCATTTAGCAATTTATTATCAGTATCCAAAATATTTCTCCAAATTATTATAGGCTAACGCCGATTGCTTGATTAACAAGAGCTCGCAAGTCTCTGCTCTTTTGAGAATTAGGACCAGGAATAACTACAACGAGTGGAAACATTTCAGCAAACAAATATTGATCAACAATAGGTTTAATCATATCTGCCACAGGTTGTGTAATAATTATTATTCCATTTTCCTTATCACTAAGAGCTTTATCCCAAGCCTGTTTAGCTTGGGTATGGTTTGTCGCTTGCAGGCCATATACACCTACTAAAGAAAACCCTAGTACTGTATCTTCATCACCTATAACAAAATACTGCATTATTATGCTTTTCCTAATATCATTAGTGCAATGATAAATCCAAAAACAACTAATCCTTCTGCAAGAGCAACAAATATTAATGCTTGAGATGCTAATTCAGGTTTTTCACTAATAGCTCCCATTGCAGCAGCGCCTACATTTGCGATTGCAATACCAGCGGCTAATGCCCCCATTGCAAAAGCTATTGCAGCAGCCATACAAACTATTCCGAGTTGTGGATTGGCTGCAGCTTCTAGTGGTACACCTGAAGCAAAAATACTTGGAGTAAAAACGAATGCAGAGGCAAACATCATTAATGATGTTACGAGTACTGAAAGTTTAATCCTTTTTCTAAAGGTAATATTGGTCATACAAAGACCCTCCCTAATTTTTATACTATCGCTCTATTGAGCGTAAACTAACTGGTGAATAAGCGATTCCTTTACCTGTGAAAAACTTGGTAAAGAATTCATAATAGTTAAGTCTAAGAGATTGAATTCCTGCAGACAATCCCTCAAGTGCTATAACTAAAATATTTCCTAAAACTAAAATCAATATCCCAAAAACAGAAGTCATTCCAGGTCCCTCTGCTAAAGTTTCAAAAGCTCCCATCAAGCTTACATGGGCAATGCCTAAGCCCGCCACCCTCATAAAGGATAGGGTATTTGACATATAACCGGTGAAAGTTTCTAACATTTCGATAGGCCACATCATTAAAGTATTACCTATCATAGAGCTAAAGCTTTCAACTTTTTTACCTGCTTTTTTATCTATATAATATTCAAGAGGCTCTTTTACTAATAAACATAAGGCTCCAATAATTAAGGTTATAAAAATCCAATTATCTGTGGGGAATGTTTTATAATCACTCGTTACATATATATAGCCAATATAAAGACCTACTGAATAAAGCATAGCACCTGTAAGCCCAGTTCTTGAAAAAGCTAATTCAATAAATTTTTTCTTTATTATAAGGTTTATCCAATTTATAATAAGTCCTACAAAAATTATGATTATACCATAAATTATAGTTATGCCTAAAATATCATATACATTTTGAACAGAGGTTCCTAAAGCAGCATTTCCCATAACAACAGAGTGATAATTAAACCATAAAGGTGGAATTATACTAAAGCCAAAGGTGGAACCAAAAACGAGGCCTCCTATCATTGATGCAACACCGAGATACATAAGTAAGACTGAAATACCTCTTGAGATTATTGAATCAGGTTTCATTGGATTCTTTTTATAAGAAAAGTGTGAAATAAGCCCTATTAATAATAATACAAAACCTTGTCCTAAATCCGCAAACATAAGCATAAACATTGAAAGATAAGCTATGGCAACAAACCAAGTTGGGTTAATTGTCCCATATTCAGGTATTCCATAATTTGTAACCATTTTTTCAAAGGGTTTAAAAAACTTTGGAGTTTTAACTTCAACAGGAATATTTTTAGATTCAATTTCACTAGGTTCGCTTTGATCAATAATACATTGACCCTCAGATGCACTATATATTGCTTCTTCAACTTTCTGTACCATTTTTTGAGGCACCCAACCAGAAAATAATGTAGTATTTTTTGTGTAATTAAAATAAGATCTGATTTGATCAGATAATTCATGTAATCTCAAATTACACCAAATAGTAATCAGCGTGGGCTCTTTAGCTTGAATTTTTTCTTTGATTGAATTTTCTAATTCTAGTTTTTCTTCAAGGATTGAGTCCATTTTTTCATTAAGTTCCTCTGTTATTTTTAGTGAACCTTGTTTTTGTATGGAGGCATCTCCACTTTCAGTCCACCCAGCCATATCTAGGATCTGAGAAATATTAGTTGTGTCTCTTTTTAAGCTTAATGTAGCTATGTAATTTTCGTTTTTTAGTATTAAAGAGCCATAGTCTGAAAGTCTTTTACTCAACTTTTCAAAATCTGTTTTTATAGTGCCAACTCTAATATCTACAAAGTCTCTTTTACCTATTTCAAGATAGTGTTTTATTTCACTAAGTATTTCATATCTTTGATTGAGGTTCTTCTGGAATTCTTTAATTTCTGAAATAGAGGCACTAAATTCATCGAGTATTTTTCTATATCCTTTTACATCTAGAGAAACCATATCTTCAACTTTTAATAATGAAGAATTTGGAAGAACTCTTCCACTTTGTCTTAGTAAATTCTCAATTCTTCTTCTTGTATCTTCAATAGCTAATCTATCAGAATTAGGTCTTTTTTGACTTAATTTTGCCAATTGATCTGGAGGTAAATTGGTAATTTGTACAAAGTCCAAAGCTCCAATGGATAACAAAGCCTTTACCACTTCATCACTTTTTTTCTCAATGACAACAGCAGTTAACAATTTCATATTCTCTGTAAATAAACTCATAAAATCAATCCTTTTATTTTTTGTGCATCCACTCCATAATATTTTCCGCCTACCATTCCACAGATAATACTATATTGTTGCTCTCTTAAGTAAAAATATGCTAAAGGTGTTGCTATAGTGAAAGGTTTGCCACCTAAGCAATTTTCAAAAAGTTGCCCTTTTTTCTTAAACAAATATCGTTCCAGCTCTCTTATTTGATTGATCATCCTAGTTTTACTATCAGCATTGGAGCTAACAAAGTCAGATAGATCATTATAATTTTCCTTTAATATACTTTCAACTAATCGGTTTTTTGGATTCGCATTTATATAGGCTTTTGTTGCATCATCTTTATAAACCCTAGAATAAGGATAAAGAATTTTATTTAATTTCTCCCCTTCAAGTTTGTGAAACCAACCGTATCTTACCAACATGATAATGTTTTTTAAATCTACTTCCATTTTAAAAAGCTTCATAGCAATAGCTTTGTCATCACCTTTTAAGCTATTACTTGCTTCATATATAAAATCCATTAATTTTAAATCTATAGAAGTTTCCAAATCAAATAACCCTTCTACTTCAATTTGCTCTAAAGTATACTCTCTCAGTACATGTTCATACCAGCTTCCTTTTACAGAATCTATTATATTATCAAAGGTTACAGCATTAATTATATTATGGTAGTTTATTTTATTAACAATTTTATACTTTATTAAGTAAGCACTTCTGTAAGAAATGGGTCTATGGTGAATTGCAGAAGAATACCATAGTCTTATAGCATTTTTTAGATTTTCAACCTCTATTCGTGTTAATAGTGTTTTAATGAGCTGCTTAGAAGCCCCAGAGAGATATTTTTGAATATTCATTAAATCTTGAATCTCATCATTAAGGAGAGACAATTCTACAAGTTGGAGATCTCCTGTTTTATCATAAACGTCAGCAGCTCTCTCATAACCATATTCTCTCAATACTCCAATGGCTTCAACTAAGCTCCCTGATTTTAACAAATCATCTTGTAATTGGGGATTTCTAATATCTCCAATTTTAGCTCTTAGTTTTGCATTTATAAAACCATAGGTGTTTACAGGGCTTTTCATTTATCAAATACCGAAGAATTACAAATTTTAGTTGCAAGAGTAGCTGCAATTTTATCAATATTAGTTTTATCAACTTGAGTATTCTTTTTTAAAGACTCTTCATACTCTTTGATTTCTGCTTTATTATTTTTAACAATCGCTTCTATTTTCTTATTGTTAAGCAATCGTCTCTCTTTGAGGGCTGCTTTATTCTTTTGGTTTGTCTCACCCTCAGCATCAGCAATCAAATGATTGGCTTTTTGCCTAGCCACCTCGACAACCTTAGTAGCATTATCTTCGACTTCAATGATTTCTGAAATTATATCACTCTGCATAGAACACTCCTACCATAAATTATTATTAGACTATCTCAATATAGTGTCAATATTAAATTAAAAAAAATTCTTAATATTAATTATAGCATAAAAACTATAAAAAACATCAAAAAGTACACGATAAAAGTTTTAACCAACAATATGGGGAAAAAATAAGCATCAAAAGCTATTATAATATAATTAATTATAACTAGGTTTAAATAAAATGAAAGCCATTTTCAAATCATTTTTTTTTATATATTTTGACTTGCTATTACTTCATAAAAAAGGCACTTTCAATCCTTTTGAATATATTTACTATAAATCAAAATATTGAAGTGCCTATTTATTTATTCTCTGATTACTGTATCAAAGCGGAAAGTTGTTTTCCCATTTCAAGAATATCGATTCCTTTGGTGAAATCTAAACAAGTACCACTTGGATATCTAGTTTT
>CAZJGS010000064.1:0-14543 GCA_964545735.1 uncultured Spirochaetaceae bacterium | reverse complement strand
AACAACATACTTGAACCAATAAGACCTGTTAATAATAAAGTAGAAACCTTCTTCATACTTCCTCCAAATAGTTTCGGGCGCATGCTCAAAAAACACACGAAGTCCCTTAAATTCCATATATATATCATGGATTGTAACAAGAGTATTTATATATGTCAAGAAAAAAATACACCTTTAGCACACCCAAATACATATATCTTCATACTTTCGAACTAAGTATTTTTCAGCTTTCTTCTTTACTATAGGTATTGAAAAATGTACCGAAAGAATATTTATATCTCTTCGCTAATCTATATATAATATATTATATAATAATACATTTATATTTAAGCAGTTTCAACTGTTTTTAACCACTTTTCGTGGATAATTACCAATTAAACCTCCATTAACTCTGAGGAATCATTATTTTGATTCCAATTATTTAAATCAACTAAGGAATAGTTAAAGTTACAAGAAAAATTACAACTCTCTTTATATTTATTCAAACCCTTGAATCTTTTAGTACTGAAAGTAAGCACTTTTTCAAACCTTTCTCTATTAGTTTGCCTCATTAATTTATCAAACAATAAAGAAAAAATTCCTAAACCTCTGTATAGTTTAACAACTCCATAACAAGTTATTTCGACTAGTTTGTCATCTACAGCTTCCCATTCAATAAAGCCGATAACCTCATTTCCTAGGTTATAAGCAACTACATATCGTGGATTTTTTAATAAAGCTTGTCTTCTACTTATTATAAGGTTTTCAATTTTATCTAAATCCTTTGTAAAATCTCTCTTTAATTTATTAATAACTTCTTTATCACTACTCTCTATATTAGTAGAAAAGATAAAATCACTAATCAATAGATCATTTGGCAATTCTTCAACTTCATCTTCTAAATTAATTAGCTTAATATAACCTTCACATTCTTTATACCAATTTATTACAATTGCTTTCATATAATTTGACTTATACTCTAACCACTGTCTCTCTATAATAGGATTTTCTTTTAATACTTGTTTGAATTTTCTAAAAACACCTCTGCCGGTGTGAAAAACATGATTTAGTTTTGTCTTATAAATAGGATTTTTAACATCTTTAATAAAGTGTTCTCTTATTTTGAACCCTTCAATAGAACCCCAAGGAGGTAATAATAGAAATCTGTCTTTATTATCTTTGATTGTCAATGAAATTAGGTTTTTTGAACCTATAAATTCTTTAACAACTACAGCTTCATTAATATTGGAAACTTCAACAACTTCACCACTTATCATATCTAAATAACCAATAGTCACTTGATTTTCCATAGAAAAGATAATGCTTTTTAATAAAGCTGAAGTTAATGGAGGAAGTTTAAATATTTCTGTGTCCATTTTTTGCTCCTTTTTATATCATACTTTAGAAAAGACAATTTGAAAAGAGGCTTGTTTTAAAATTGGAAAAAGCCATTTTTTATCAAAAAGTATTGATTTTATTTGTTGTTATGAGTGTATAATAAGTATTATCCTTGACAATTCATCGAAAAATTAAGATATTTTAAATAAGATATAAAAAATATCAGGAGTTAAATCATGAGTATTATTGAATCAATTGAAGCAAGGGAAATCCTTGACTCACGCGGCAACCCTACAGTAGAGGTTGATGTTATTTTAGAAAGTGGTTTCTTGGGTCGTGCAGCAGTTCCATCAGGTGCTTCTACAGGCGTTCACGAAGCTGTTGAACTACGTGACGGCGACAAAAGTCGTTTCTTAGGCAAAGGTGTTTTAAAAGCTGTTGATAATGTTAACAACATTATTGGTCCAGAAATCGAAGGTATGGATGCTCTTAACCAAGTTGCTATCGACCATGCAATGATTGCTCTAGACGGTACACCAAATAAAGCTAAACTAGGTGCAAATGCTATCTTAGGCGTTTCAATGGCAGTAGCTCGCGCTGCAGCTGATTATTTAGACAGACCTTTATTTGCATATCTTGGATCTTATCACGCTTGTACTCTTCCTGTTCCAATGGCTAACATTATTAACGGTGGATCTCACAGTGATAACAAAGTTGACTTCCAAGAATTTATGGTAATGCCAATCGGTGCTGATTCTATTAGAGACGCAATCCGTATGACAGCAGAAGTATTCCACAACTTAAAGACTGTATTAAAAAAACGTGGTTACAATACTAACGTTGGTGACGAAGGTGGTTTCGCACCAGATCTTAAATCAAATGAAGAAGCTTTAGAAGTTATTGTTGAAGCTATCAAAATTGCTGGTTATTCAACTGGTCGTGATGGTGACTTTATGATCGCTTTAGATCCTGCTGCATCTGAATTCTACAACAAAAAAGACAAACTATATGAACTAAAATGGTCAACTGGTGCTAAATTAACCAGTGAACAAATGGTTGATATGTGGGAAGATTGGGCTAATCGTTATCCTATCATTTCTATTGAAGATGGTATGGATGAAGATGACTGGTCTGGTTGGAAAATGTTAACAGATAGAATTGGTGATAGAGTTCAATTAGTTGGTGACGACTTGTTTGTAACAAACACGGAAAGACTTCAAATGGGTCTTGATCAGAAAATTGCAAACTCAATTCTTGTCAAAGTTAACCAAATTGGTACTTTAACAGAAACTTATGAAGCAATTGACTTGGCTCAACGTAATGGTTACACAGCTATTGTTTCTCACCGTTCTGGTGAAACTGAAGATAGCTTCATTGCAGATCTAGTTGTTGCATTAGAAACTGGACAAATCAAAACTGGTTCAATGAGCCGTTCTGATAGATTAGCAAAATATAACCAATTAATGAGAACTGAAGATTACTTGGGTGATACAGCTAAATATGCTGGTCGCAAAGCTTTCCACGTTCTATAATAAGTTATTAGCTTAAATGAAAATCCTCCAATAATTTTGGGGGATTTTTTTATCTAAAATATTTGATTTTTAATTAAAACTAAACAGCTATAACATAACTTAAAACAGTTACAAGCAAGTAGGCTGATAACAATATTGCGCCGACAGCTCTGTTTAAGTAATTTTTTGAGAAGTTAATTGCAAGCTTACAAACTATTAATACAAACATCATAGCAGGGAATAAGAGTTTAAAGAAATTAACATCTACATGTAATCCGCCTTTTGTAACAGCGGCAGCAGCTCCAACAACAAATAATACATTTAAAATGTCAGCACCTAAAATATTACCTATAGCAAGATCTCCATGCCCTTTTCTTGTTGCAGTTATAGCTGTAATTAATTCTGGTAAACTTGTTCCAAAGGCAACTAGAGTTGCTGCAATAATGGTTTCTGGTATGTTAAATCTGAATGCTCCTTCTTGAACTGTAGGAATAAGCACTTTTGAGGATAGAATTACCAAAGAAACCCCTATAAACAATTTAACAAGAACAACAGTAATGGAAGATTCATCAATTACTAGATTTTCATCCTTTTCATCAGCTTCACCTTTTTTAGCCAATCTAATTGTATTAAACATGTAAATAACTAAAAGAGCTAAAAAAAGCCAACCAATAAATTGAGGAATTCTTCCCCCTGATGTAAAAGCATTAGAACCTCTACCAAAAACAAAGGCTGTTACGACTAATAAAACACCTGCAGAAAATTGAATCCAACTTTGTCTGCTAACAACTTCTTTTCTAAAGGGTAAGGGATTTATTAAAGCTGCAACACCTAAAATTAATCCAGTATCACATATTATAGAACCAACTGCGTTACCCATAGCTAAATCAGGCGAACCTTGCAAGGCAGATACTACAGAAACTGTTACTTCAGGAAGAGTTGTACCCAAACTTACAATCGTAGCTCCAATTAGCATTTTAGGAACACCCCACCTATAAGATAAGGATACAGCTTCATCAACAAGAATATCTGCACCTTTTCCTAAAGTAGCTAACGAGACAACAACAATTGCTAACAAAATAAAGATTCCCTTCGTTCCACTAGGAATCATATCTATCATATTTAAAAGAAATTCATCAAACATAGTTCACCTACAGTACCTATTTATAAAATAAAAAACTATATATTCTTTTTAGGAATACCTAAAAAATCATTAATATATTTCATCAAAACATTCTCTAATAATAGAATTTGAGAATCCTTTTTTTAATAATTTATCTTTAATTATTTGCTTATCATCATATTTAAATCTTATTTTTTTCAAAGATATAATACATGCACCTTTTTCTATATCAAAATCTATATTTTCTTCATATACCTTATTAGAGAGAGAGGAAGATATTCCTTTTTGATGCAATCTTTGCAAAATTAAATATTTTCCTTCACTTTTTTTTATTCTTGAAGAAATAAAATTTTCACAAAATCTTTTTTCACTTAAAAAATTTTTACTCACTAAATATTCAATTGCATTGGTTATCGATTGTGCAGAAAACTTTCGCTTAATCAATTTACCTCGCAATTCAAAAATAGAGTGCTCTCTTCTCGCTAATAAATCTAAACCCTTTTTTCGACACAAATAGCAATCATTAATATGTTGAAGATCCTTTAGTAGAAATTCATCTATTTCTGTGCCATCCTCAAAATAGGGAAGAGAAAATTCAAGCAATAAAGATTTTGGTATAAAAAAAGGAGAGGCCTCTCCATAAAGCACGTTGATGCCCTCTGGAATAGCTCTCCTCTTGATTGTCGCAATGACCATAATACAAACTTAACGTTTGCTGAATTGGAATTTGCGACGAGCACCTCTTTGACCGAATTTTTTTCTTTCGACCATACGTGCATCACGAGTCATATAACCCTTAGCGTGTAGAATACTTCTATAAGCATCATCATTATTATCACAGAGAGCACGAGAAATACCATGACGACAAGCACCAGCTTGTCCTGAGATACCACCGCCAATACAATTGATAACAATATCAAATTTATCTGAAGTTTCTGTTATTATTAAAGGTTGTTTTAGTAGACTTACTAATAATGGGTTTGCAAAATATGTATCAACATCTTTACCATTAATAATAATTGCACCTTTACCTTCTCTTAAGTATACACGTGCAATAGAAGTTTTTCTTCTACCAACACCTGCACCAATATTTATTTTTGCATCTTTTTTTGCCATTCTCTACTCCCTTATACTTCAACCGCAACTGGGCTTTGAGCCATATGTGGGTGATTAGCACCGGCATATACTTTCATGTTAGTGAAAAGACTGCGTCCTAAAGCACCTTTTGGAAGCATACCTTTAACTGCGTGTTCCATTGGGAATTCAGGCTTTCTTTTTAGCATATCCGCATAATTAGTTGCTCTAAAACCACCAGGGTAGTTTGAGTGTCTATAGTACATTTTATCAGTAAATTTGTGACCAGACATTGCAGCTTCTGCAGCATTAATAATAATAACGTAGTCACCCATATCTTGGTGAGGTACGTATTCAGGTTTGTTTTTTCCACGGAGAATACGAGCAGCAACTACTGCAACTTGGCCTAATTCTTTGCCAGCTGCGTCAATTACATACCATTTCTTCTCCATTGTTAGTGGTTTTACAAAAATAGTTTTCATGTTTAATACCCTATTACATTAAGAGATTAGATCTCTTATTAAATATTAATTGGTAATAATACCAATTTTCTTAATTGACAATAAATACAAGCGCATTTTTAAAAAATTCAAAAATCAAAAAGTAGTTGAATAATAGCTTTAATCCTTTAGGAAAAATCGGGTATAAGGGATTTGAGAATCCTACTTCTCCACTATTATTTAATAGCTCTTTTATTTTAAACAAAAAAATTAAAAATTAAATAGAAACAATTATTACGAGCAAAAGAATTGAGAATTTCTCATACTCTAAAAAACATTAATATTGAATTTCTTCTACAAAATAAAAATTATTCACCTTTTTTTTATTTTGTTGCTATATCTAATTATTGTCAAAAAACTTTGTTAATCATATATGTAGAATATATCTACACACAACTTCTAAATATTTAGCACAAAAGGAGGCTTTTTGTCTAGTATTCTAAACCCACTTTTTAGCTATTTATTGTTTCTATAAAAAATTAGCACACTTTTTAAAGCTCTGCTTCAAGAACATACTACAATTCATCAAATAACTTTTCAAGATTAGCATACTTGCTTATGTATTTTGCTGTTTTACCATTATCATATTTGACGCTTATTAATTCCCGGTCATCTTTTTTAGTACAGTCAATTACCCAACCCCTACCATTATCTTCTTTGAAAACTCTATCTCCGACTTTAAATCTAGATTCAACCGATTTCTCATTTTTCGTATTTTCTTTTTCAAACTTAAATTTTTTAGGGTTTGGAGAAAAGCCCTGATGAATTAAATTAGAGGAATCTAATGTTTTTGATTGCCAAACAGGTGGTTTACTCTTATTCTCTTTTCGTCTCAAAGAAAGGGCACTATTACTAAATAAATCCATATCTTCATGAAATTTATGAGGTTTTACACCTTTTTCTTTTATTAATCCTGGTTCTATCTCATCTAAAAACCTAGATGGTGTTCTATTAAAATCAGCTCTACCCCAAATTCTTCTTGAAGCTGCGCTAAAAAAGGCCAAGTGGTTTTTTGCTCTAGTAGCTGATACATAAAATAATCTTCTCTCTTCCTCAACATTCGGATCTTCTTCAATACTCATATTGCTTGGAAAAAGAGTTTCCTCTAGTCCTACTACATAAACATCGTCAAATTCTAAACCCTTGGTATTATGCATTGTAATTAATACAACGCCTTCATCAGGTTTTGCTTCTAGGCCTAACTTTGTTCTGTCCAGACAAGATTCTTCCAAAAATTGCACTAAACCTTCTTTATCTGAAGAATAGGATTCAAGAGCATTTATCAAACTATTTAAGTTATCCACTTTAAATGTATTGTTTGCTGCATCTTGTTTTTTATAATAATCAATTAAACCAACATCTTCTAAAAGAGTTTTTACACCTAAAGAAAGATCGCCTTCAACAATAAGATCATAGGATTTTATCATTTTTTTGATAAATTCTTGGGCATTTTTTACACACCTTGGAGAAAGGGTTTTTCTCTCACAAGCTTTGTCTATTGCATCAAAAACATCACCTTCAGTTTCACTTAATTGTGTTTCAATTTTTTCAACGCTAGCTTTTCCAATACCTCTAGGGGGTTTATTAATCATTCTTCTAAAGTTTACTATATCTTTTGAGTTCAAAAACAATTGCATTAAAGACAAAGCATCTTTTACTTCTTCTCTGTCGTAGAATTTCAAAGCCCCTATAATTCTGTAGGGTATATAGGCTTTATTTAGTAGTGTTTCAAAGGTTTGAGACTGTGCATTAGTTCTATATAATATTGCACTATTATCATAGTTCTTACTTCTTCTTATAAGATTAATTACAGTTTTAGCTTCTTCACCTTCATCACTTACATAATAGACTTTAGGTTTTTCACCCTGAAAATTGTTTGTGAACAATTCTTTTGGATGACGAGATTTGTTTTTTTCTATAACGCTAGAAGCCACATCTAATATAGAGGCGGTTGATCTGTAATTTTGATTAAGCGTTATTGTTTTTGTATTTGAAAAAACTTGTGGAAAAGATAATATATTCTTTACCTCGGCTCCTCTGAACCTGTAAATACTTTGATCATCATCACCCACAACACAAATTTTAGTATCAGGGCCAACTAAAGAATACAATAAATTAAATTGAGCTACATTGGAATCCTGATATTCATCAACTAAGATTATACTAAATCTTCTTCTTACAAAATTTAATACTTCTGGATTATTATTTAATAATTTATTCGGTATAGAAATTAAATCTGCAAAATCAACATTACCTACATTTCTAAGAGCTTTTTCATAATTAACAAAAGCTTTTTTGAAAAAAGGATCACTAGAGATTAAACTTACATCATCATCCATACTTAAGCCCATATCTTTGGCTTTACTAATTTTTTTTCTAGTAGCTACCAATTCATTTTTAGGAATAACAGGGTAAATGCTTTTTAATAGAGATAATGAATCACTATCATCATAAATAGTAAAACTAGGAGCTAAATTAGCTTCTTGGGTGAATTTCCTTAAAAGCCAAACTCCAAAGGAGTGGAAAGTTCTAATATTAAAAGATGTTTCATCTATCCCAGGTAGCATTTCAGTTACTCTTTGTTTCATCTCTTTAGCTGCTTTATTTGTAAAAGTTACAGCAAGAATATTCCAGGGATTAACCTTCAACTCTTGAATACAATAGGCAATTTTTGTTGTAATTACACGAGTTTTACCACTACCGGCACCCGCTAGTACTAGCAGAGGATGTGAATTTTCAAGCACAGCTTCTTTTTGTTCTTTATTTAACTTATCTATCCAAGAATATAAATTATCCATTAAACTCTCCAAGAACAACAGCATCCAAATCAACACCATTTACTTTTCTAATTCCAACTTTAACAATTGTTCCTGGCTCTAAATTTCTTCCCATAATTACAGTTGCACCATCAACCTCTGGGGCTTGGGAATAAATTCTACCTATAACCAAATCTTCGCCTTCAATCTTTTCTTCAATCAAAGCATCATATACATTATCTACAAATTTTTGTAAATTTTTAGTAGTTATTTTTTCTTGTATTTTTTGTAATTTTTTTTGATCTTTAAGAGCTCTTTTAATTACTTTTTCATGAGATTCATCATCAATCATATCAAAAGCTTTTGTATCTTCTTCTCTGCTATAAACAAAAGAACCCATCCAATCAAATTTACATTTTTTAGTAAATTCATATAACTCTTGAACGTCCTCAGCAGTTTCTCCAGGAAATCCCAACATTAAAGTTGTTCTTATTACAGCATCTGGAAGTGCTTTTCTTATTTCAGTAACCAGATTGTAATAACTTTCACTAGTTCCTGTTCGTCCCATTTTTCTTAATATATGAGTCGCTGCGTGTTGGAAAGGAACATCAAAATAGGGAAGTACCTTATCATGAGTTTTAACAAAATCAATTAATTTATGATCAAAAGCATCTGGGTGAATATATAATAATCTTAATTTAAAATCACCCTCAATTGTACAAAGTTCTTCTAGCAAAGGAAGTAATTGAGATTCTCCTGTTACATCTAAGCCAAAAGCGGCTAAATCTTGAGCTATAATATTTATTTCTTTGATACCACTTTTTGCAAATTGTTTGGCTTCATCTATTATCTGATCTTTACTTCTAGATCTAAGAGGTCCTCGTATTACAGGTATTGCACAAAAAGCACAACGATGGTTACAGCCTTCACTTAATTTAAGATAGGCAGAACCAGGAAAGTTTAAAATAGTACTTCTAGAATAATAATCATCACTTGGATTACTTGGATATTCAGGAGAAAGTACTAATTGATCTTCTTCTACAATCAATTGATCTACAAATTCACCGATTTGTTTTAAATCTCTGTTTCCAAAAATACCATCAGCTTCAGGCAATTCAAAAATATCACTATATCTTTGAGCCAAACAGCCACCAAATATTATTTTTGCATTAGGTGCTATTTCTCTTAAATTGAATAAAGTTTCAATAGCTTCTTCTTTAGCACTTTTTATAAATCCACAAGTATTAATAAAGATTATATCGCTATCACTAGCTTTTAATGATATTTCATAACCTTTTTCTTTTAGTAAATTAATTATTACTTCAGCATCAACTTGGTTTTTGGAGCAACCTAGGCTCTCCATGTAAAATTTCTTACTCATTTTTTTGTCCCTAAATAACTATTGCCAATGGCCCCATTATTATAGGTTGTCATTGGCAATGTTAGTCAATAAATTATTAGTATGTTGCTAAAAGTTTTATTAAATATTATTCTTTTTCTTAGCAGAGTCAGCTTGAGCATCCTCTTCACTAATTTTTGAATAATCTTTCTTGTCATATAACCAACAGGCTACTGAATGATCGTTTCCTAAATCAAATGTTGGTGGTACATGGCATGTACACCAAGGCATTCTTTTTGGACAACGAGCTTGGAAATAACAGCCTGGTTGTTCTCTATCAGGAGATGGAACATCACCTGTTAAAATAATTCTTTGTCTCTTTCTCTCGATTTCAGGATCTGGAATTGGAGCAGCGGACAAAAGTGCCTGTGTATATGGGTGTGCTGGATTTATATATAAATCTGTTGAATTAGCTAATTCAACTATCTTACCAAGGTACATAACTGCAACTCTTGTAGAAATATGTTGTATAACTGCTAAATCATGGGCAATGAATATATAAGTTAAGTTTAATTCTTTTTGAAGTTCATTTAACAAATTTAAAATTTGAGCTTGAATAGATACATCAAGAGCTGATACAGGTTCATCAGCTAAAATGATTTTTGGATTTAAAGCCAAAGCTCTAGCAATACCAATTCTTTGTCTTTGTCCACCAGAGAATTCATGAGGATATCTGTTTTTAAAAGCTTTGTTAAGACCAACCCTTTCCATCAATCTTTCAACGTTATCTTCAATTTCAAGCTTAGTCATTTTTTTATCTAACAAACCTCTTTTATTGAATACAACTAATGGCTCACTAATAATAGTTCTTACTGTCATTCTTGGATCTAAAGACGCATAAGGATCTTGGAAAATCATTTGGATATTTCTTCTTGCTAATACTAATTCTCTCTCTTTAGCTTTACAAAGATTTAAACCATTAAAAATTACATCACCTGATGTTGGTCTATGCAATTGAGCAATTGATCTAACTGTTGTTGATTTACCACAACCAGATTCACCTACAATACCAAGGGTTTCACCCTCTTTTACTTCAAAGGATATTCCATCAACAGCTCTAATAGCACCAATCTTTTTATTTAAAAATCCACCAGTCTTAATAGGAAAATGTTGTTTAAGGTCTTTTACAACTAAAAGGGTTTTCTTTTCTTTACTCATTATTTATCATTCTCCTTTGCTACATCAGCCATTACTTTGGCTTTTTCTTCTTCACTTGCATATAACCAACAGTTTGCAAAGTGGTCGTCCCCTACTTTATAAGTTGGTGGTAATGCACAGCGACATATATCCATCGTTTTATGACAACGAGGATGGAAAGGACAACAAGGAGGTAAATCAATAACATTTGGTGGTTGGCCCTCAATAGAGAATAATACTTTACCTTTGTTTTTAGCATCCATTCGTGGAACACTTTCAATCAAACCATTTGTATAAGGATGTGCAGGATTATTATATAATTCAGAAGTATATGCTTCTTCAACAATCTTACCAGCATACATAACACAAACCTTATCACACATACCAGCAACTACACCTAAATCATGTGTAATTAAGATAACCGCAGTTCCAAAGTCTTTACTTATTTGTTGAATAAGTTCAAGAATTTGAGCTTGAATAGTAACATCGAGTGCAGTTGTTGGTTCATCAGCTATTAATAATTCAGCATTACAGGACAAAGCCATTGCAATCATTACTCTTTGTCTCATACCACCAGAAAATTGGTGAGGATAAGAATCAAGACGAGCTTCTGGGGCTGGAATACCAACTTTTGTTAGCATTTCTATTGATCGTTTTCTAGCTTCAGATTTACTTACATCTTTTTCATGTAAGCGAATAGTTTCTATCATTTGAGTAGAAATTCTTAAAAAAGGGTTTAAGCTTGTCATAGGATCTTGGAAAATCATTGAAATCCTTTTACCACGAATCTGACGTAATTCAGGTTCAGAAAGGGCTAAAATGTTCTTTCCGCCAAAAAGTACTTCTCCACCTACAATTTTTCCAGGAGGGGAAGGTATTAATTTCATAATAGAAAGGTTTGTAACACTTTTACCACATCCAGATTCACCAACTATACCAACAGTTTCACCTTTACCAACTGTAAAAGATACACCGTCAACAGCTTTTACCACACCAGCATCAGTTTTAAAGTAAGTCTGTAAATTTTTTACTTCTAATATTGGTTGTTTATTTTCTTTCATATTTTGCTATCTCCTAAAGTTAGTTCTTACTTTGTGGGTCGAACGCATCACGAAGACCATCACCAAAGAAGTTCATTGCAAACAAGAATAATGTCATTGCAATTGATGGGAATAAAAGTCTCCAAGGATAAATTGTCATACTTGAAACACCATTACTAATTAAAGATCCCCAAGATGCCATAGGAGCTTGAACACCAAGACCTAAGAAAGACAAGAAGGATTCTTGCATAATAAAGGAGGGTATTCTTAAAGTTGAATAAACAATAATTATTGATAAAGAGTTTGGAATCATATGTTTAAAAATAATTCTCCAAGTTTTAGCTCCCATTGATCTAGCAGCTTCAACATATTCACTATTTTTAAGACTCATAATTTGGCCTCTAACCATACGAGCAATAGTTAACCAGGATACAAGACCCAAGGCAATAAACAAGTTAAAGATAGAACGTCCAAATATTGCCATTGTAATAATAACAATAAGCATATAAGGAAGGCCGTACATAACATCAACTATTCTCATAATGATATAGTCTGTTTTACCACCCAAATATCCAGCTAAAGCACCTAAAACAATACCAATAAGTACACTAAATAATGTACCTACAATACCAATCATTATTGAAATTTGACCACCATAAATAATACGGCTTAATAAATCTCTTCCACTATAATCAGTACCAAGAAGATAATGACGTGCGTTTACTTTTGAGGTTTTAACATCGACTGTTAAACCATCAATTTCACGAGTTCCCTTAAATGGTAATTCTAAAGTACCTGCTTCACTTTCATTTTCCAACTCTTTTGTAATATCTCTAAGCAATTGAGCTTTTACTTTACCATATAAATTTTCTGATATTTTTTCTTCATAATATTTCGGACCAAGCTTATCAATTTTTTTTTGAATTAATGTAGCCTTTTCGGTATCGCTTAAATTCTTTTTTACATCTGGATTTATTTCAATAGTATTAAATACAAATGCATTCATTTCGGAATTAGCTTGATCAAAAATCAAATTCACATCAGATATACCAATAATATTGGCATAAATCTTGGCTATTTCTATACTATTTAATTTGATTAAGTCTGTATCATCAATTTTAACTTTTTTAATTGAAACAAAAATATCTTCATCAATTTTCTTTGCCAATTTATCTAAACTTTTTTGATCTTTATCACTCCAAGAGAAAGTGCCAGCTTCAATCTGTCTCTCCCCTTCTTCAACACAAAAATTCCAAACAGTATTGGTTTTATTTTCATCAATCCATTGTTTAACTAGGGCTGATTGTTGTTCTGTTACAACTAAAGAACCATCTTTCCAAGCTTTGAAAAACAAGTCTTTTTTCTTATTTTCCATCATTAATTCACCAGCACTTTTATTAAAAGATGGGCCTAAATTTTGATGATCCAAAATAATTTCATCATATGAATGCAATGGTAAAATTGGAGCGATAGCTGATAATATTGCATAAACTATTACAATAACCATACCTACTACAGCCATTCTGTTTTTTCGCAATCTCTTCCATGCATCTTTTGTTAAACTATTACCTACAACAACTTGATCAAATTCATTTGTAGTAGATGTTTCTTTATTTTTTATATCTTCTTTCATTTTCAAATCAATTCCTTATTTGTTAGTAAGCGATTCTAGGATCTAGTAAAGCGTAAAGAATATCTACTAAAAAATTCATTACAACAAGAATTACTGAGAAAACAATAACTACACCAATAATTAAAGTATAATCACGGTTAAACGAACTTTGTATGAAGAATTTACCTATACCAGGAACACGGAAAACTTGTTCAATAACAATTGAACCTGTAATAATACCAGCAAATGCAGGTCCTAAATAACTAACTATTGGAAGCATTGCACCTTTCATAGCATGCTTAACAATAATTGTACTATTTTTCATACCCTTAGCTCTGGCTGTTCTAATATAATCACTTCTTAAAGTTTCTAACATTGAAGAACGAGTTAATCTAGCAATAGTTGCAAAATAAGCAAATGCTAATGATACAGAAGGTAGGATAATTGTTAAATAACCTTCTCCTGTACTATACCACCCTGAGATTGGGAGCCAATGAAGTTTCATGGCAAAAACTAATTGTAACAAGGGTCCTATTACAAATAGCGGTATCGATATACCTAAAACAGCCATCCCCATCGTCAGATAATCTATCCACGAGTTTTGGTATATTGCCGCCAGTATCCCAAATAAAACACCAAAGGATAAAGCCAATAATATTGCAATAGCACCTAGTACTGCTGAATTTGGTAATGATGTAAAAATGTAATAATTAACATCATTGTCTACATACTTATAAGAAGGACCTAAATCACCTCTAACCACATCAAACAAATATCTAGCATACTGTTGAAAAACAGGTTCATCTAAATGATATTTTGCTTCTATATTAGCTAAAACTTCTTCTGGTAAGGCTCTTTCTCCATCAAAAGGACCACCAGGAGCAACTCTAACAATAAAAAAGCTTAATGTGATAATGACAAGTAAAGTAGGAATCATACCTAATAAACGTTTAATAATATATTTTGTCATATTCTTCCTCTGTAAAATAAATTTACTTTTTTTGCCAACAATTATATACTCATATTAATGACATAATAAATAACCATACAGTAAATTGCAAGTTTATTCAATAT
>CAZJGS010000063.1:0-14703 GCA_964545735.1 uncultured Spirochaetaceae bacterium | reverse complement strand
GAAGGAAGAGTAAAAATATAGAAAAATATTTACACAAAACTATTGACAACCCCGACTATTTTATCAATATTTTTATTATTTTTTAAATATGCAATTTGAGAGTCTATATCATCTATTGTATTGAGAGTGGTTTGATTGCTAATATCTTCACCATTATATCCATAATCATCACAGCGAAGGGTATAATATCCGGCTTTTGTTAGATAATCACTAATTACTAAAAATGGTTTATGCTTAAATATTTCTTCATCACGATTTTGAATTCCACTTCCAGTTACAAAAAGAATAGCAGTTCTCTTTATATTTGAATTTAGTATTGTTAAAGTTCCAAAATACTTTCTATTATTTTTCTTATTAGTTATTATTACTTCTTTATTCGTATAATTGAAGGAAGTAGGAGTTTGCCATCTATTTTTTTCTGGTGTTTTATAGGAATCTTGTTTTTCAAAAATTATATTTATTTGTAATCCGCTTTGGTAAAACACACCCTTGATTTCATTTTTGTCTATAGTTGCTTTTATACTAAGGCCTAAGAGAGAACTTTCAATAGTGATATTAGAATTATCTTCCATTTGATAAGAAATCTCAAAACTATTAGCAGTTTGACTTGGAGATGAAAAATATAATTTACTATCTTTAAATTGCAGGACCAAAGGAAGTTGGACTGATTCATCTACCTTTAGATCCCCTATATAATAACCTTCGGGAACATAAGTCTCACTATCGCTAACCAAAGCTTTAATATCCTTATCACTCATTTTAGCACCCTGAGAAATAACACTAAAAGTTACGAAAACCATCAATATGCAAACAAAAGCTTTTTTCATAATATTTACCTCAAATCATGTGAATTATATCATAAAAACAAATAATGTGTTGATTTACTTACCATAGTTAATATAATAAATAATTTGAGGAGCAAGTAATTTGCATGTAATATAATTTCTATTATTGACATAATCACAATTTCTGATAACAATAACCAAACAAATTTCAAGGGGAACTATTTGAATACTAAAGATATAATTATAAAAGAGGCTAGAGAGATTTTTTTAAAAAAAGGTTTCAAAAAGGCTAATATTAGAGATATAGCAAATGAAGCAGAAGTTTCAACTGGTGCTATTTACGGATATTTTGTTAATAAAGAAACCCTTTTTGAAGCAGCTATTGGGCCTTTACCGAAAGAATATTATTTTAAATACTTAAAATCAGTGAGTAAAATTAAAGATGTCAACTATTTGAACATGAAAACTGAGGTAAAGAAAAACCATTTTGATGGTGTTGAATTGTTTTTAGACTATGTTTATGCCGATATTGATGCATGGAAGCTTGTTGTTAATGGTAAAGGAACAAATTATAACAAACACTTAAATTCAATTGTTGAAAAAGAAATAGAGACTTTTAATGATTTTCTTGTTGTATTAGAAAATGCAAATATACCATTTTGTCGACCAAATAAATATGTTATAAATTCTATAATTTCTAATCTTGTTGATGATTTAGTTGCTGTAATAAAATTAGATATGCATAGAGATGTAGCAATGGAATATTCTAAGCAAATTGCAGCTTTCTTTTATAAAGGATGTATTGATTTATTAAAAATTGAATTTTAATCTAGCTTTGGTCATTATACTTTAAAATATAAATAAATTATATATTTCATTTCAAATTTCTGTTATAATTTGTTTAACTTATTTATCGGAGATAAAATTATGGATAATTTATTAGAAAAACTCGATTTGGCCGCTTCTTATATAAAAAGAAAAGCAGGTGATAAAAAAATAGATATTGCTATGGTATTAGGTAGTGGTTTAGGGGATTTAGCAAACGAAATTACTAACCCTGTTATTATTGACTATTGTGATATCCCTTCTTTCCCTGCATCTACTGTTCCAGGTCATGCTGGTCGTTTGATGATTGGTGAATTACAAAATAAACGTGTATTATGTATGCAAGGTAGATTTCATTTTTATGAAGGCTATAATATGGATGTTGTTGTTTTTCCAATCCAAGTTATGAGAAGATTAGGTATTGAAAACCTATTACTAACTAATGCTGCTGGTTGTGTTAATGAAAATTGGAAACCAGGCAATCTAATGTTAATAAAAGATCATATCAAACTTATTGCTGACAGTCCTTTACGTGGTAAAAATTATGAAGAATTAGGACCCCGTTTTTTTGATATGTCTAATGCTTATGATAAAGAATTAGGTTTATTAGCTAAAAAAATTGCAAAAAAACAAAATATTGACCTTAAAGAAGGTGTATATCAGTTATTTTCTGGTCCTTCCTTTGAAACTCCAACTGAAGTCAAACTATCTAGATTACTTGGAGCAGATGCTGTTGGTATGTCTACTGTCCCTGAAGCAATTTCAGCTGCTCACATGGGTATGAAAACTCTAGGAATTAGTTGTTTAACTAATATGGCCGCAGGTATATTAGATCAACCTTTAAATCATGAAGAAGTTTTGGAAACTGGACAAAAGGTTAGAGTTGAATTTTCTTCATTAGTCAAAGAGATAGTAAAACAATGGTAGATTATAAAACAATTATTGAAAAATTGAATCTTCAACCTTTAGCTGTTGAAGGAGGCTATTTTGATAAGATTATTACATTAACTGATGATTCTAATAATGAAATTGGCAGTAGTATTTATTTTCTAGTAACTCCAGACTCATTTTCTTCCTTACATAAAGTATTGAAAGATGAAATATGGTATTTCCTTGAAGGAGACCCTTTGGTACAAATTCAATTAAATGAAAATGATGAATTTGTGGAATATGAACTTGGAAAAGTTAGTGAAGGGAAAAAAGCTGTTTCTCTTGTTTCAAAAAATGTTTGGCAAGCTACCAAATTAAAAGAAGGTGGCTCGTGGGCTTTGGTAGCAACTGTTGTTGTACCAGGATTTGAGGAAACTGATTTTATTTCCTACGATCATCGTATTTTAAATAAATTTAAAAACATTTGCGATATTGAAAAATATATTTATAAATAAAAGGTAGTGAAATATGAGAGCTTTAATTATTGGTGGAACAAGTAATATCGGTCAATCAGTCGTAAAAGAATTGGTTGGCAAAAATTATGATGTTGAATTTACTTATACAAATAATGAAGATAAAGCAAATAAATTAAATAATAAATACAATACTAGATCTCATCAAGTTGATATAAGAAGGGAAAGTGAAGTTTCTCAGTTATTTAAAAAGATTTCTAGTTTGGATTTACTTGTTATTGTTTCAGGTATTTTTAGTCTTTCTATGCAAGAAGATTTAGAAGAGGATGTATTTGATAATCTTATAGATATTAATATTAAAGGAACATTTTTATGTGTGAAGCATTCTGTAGCTTCCATGAATAAAAATAGTTCAATTATAAACATTGCATCCATTAATGCCTTTCATCCAGGTTTTGGTCAAACAGCCCATTACGATGCTTCAAAGGGTTTTATAGTCTCTTATACACAAAGTTTAGCTGCAGAATTAGCCCCTAAAGGAATTAGAGTAAATTCAATTGCCCCAGGTTTAATTGAAGCTGATTATTTGAATGAAAATGATAATCCTGTTAGAGCTATGTTTGTAGAAAGAGCTGTATTAAAAGATACAGTAAAAACTGAATATATAGCTTCTACTGTATCCTTTTTAGCCACTAACAAAGCTATTGATGGTCAGTGTATTATAGTAGATTGTGGATACTTAATAGGTTAGTAATCCTTTCCAATTTCTTTTAAATTAAAAGGCGTTGTTTGATAAACAAAATAGTTTAACCAATTACTAAATAATAAACTAGCATGAGATCTCCAGCTGACAATTGGTTCTTTATTTGGATCATCATTTGGAAAGTAATTTTTTGGAATTTTTATTTCTAAGCCTTTATTTTTATCTCTTAGATATTCATCTTTTAGGGTATTTTTGTCATATTCACTATGACCAGTAATGAAAATATGTCTACCCTTGTCGCTTGAAATGGCATAAATGCCAGCTTCCTCAGAGGATGCTAGTATTTGAAGGTCCTTACATTCTTTTACTTCATCAACACTAATTGTTGTGTGTCTACTGTGTGGAGCACAAAATACTTCATCAAAGCCTCTAAGTAAAATAGGGTTATTGTAAACAATGTTATGTTGGTAGATTCCAAATAATTTTTTTTCTAAAGGAATTTTGTCTATACCATAATGATAAAACAATCCGGCTTGAGCTCCCCAACAAATATGCAGAGTAGAGTGGACATGCTTTTTAGACCATTCCATAATGTCGCAAAGTTCCTGCCAATAATTTACTTCTTCAAAGGGTAGATTTTCAATAGGAGCCCCAGTTATTATCATTCCATCATAATAATTTTCTTTTATATCTGAGAAAGTTTGATAAAAAGATAGCATATGATCACTACTAATATTCTTAGAAACATGGGAACTCATTTGAATCAAATCAAGTTCTACTTGAAGTGGGGTATTACCTAATAATCTAGACAGTTGTGTTTCAGTATTTATTTTTGTTGGCATTAAATTTATTAATGCAATTTTTAATGGACGAATATCTTGAGCATACGCTCTGTTTTCATCCATTATAAAGATGTTTTCACTTTCTAAAATAGCTCTTGCTGGTAAATCGCTTGGTATTCTTATTGGCATTAGTTTACCTTTTCTAAAGCTTGATCAATATCATTAATGATATCTTCAATATCTTCAATTCCTACACTCAATCTGATAAAGTTAGCTTTGATTCCACTGTTTATTAATTGAGTATCGGTTAGTTGTCTATGAGTTGTTGAAGCCGGGTGTAAAACACTTGTTCTTGCATCAGCTACGTGAACAACAATTTTAGCTAGTTTTAAACTATCCATAAAGAGTTGAGCTTTTTCTCTACCACCTTTAATTCCAAAGGATACGACTCCACTTGAATATCCTTTGTAAAGATATTTTTGTGCCATTCGATAGGATGGATCATTTTCAAGACCAGGATAATTAATATATTCAATTTTTTCATTATTTTCTAAATGTTTTGCAACAGCTAAAGCATTTAGACTATGACGCTCAATTCTAAGAAACAAGGTTTCTAGGCCCAAATTAAGTATAAAGGCTGTCATGGGCTGTGGAGAACAACCTAAATCTCTCATTAATTGTGTTCTAGCTTTTACAATATATGCTGTTCTTTTAAATCTTTCGGTATAAATTACACCATGGTAGGATTCATCCGGTTCAGTTAATTGGGGATATTTATTATCTACAGTCCAGTCAAAATTACCTGAATCAACTATAACTCCACCAACTACTGTTGCATGGCCATCCATATATTTTGAAGTGGAATGGATTACAATATCAGCGCCAAACTCAAAAGGTCTACATAAAATTGGGGTGGCGAAGGTATTATCTACAATAAGAGGCAAATGATTTTTATGGGCAATATTAGCATATTTTTCTATATCAAAAACATGAAGTGATGGATTTGCTATAGTTTCACCAAATAATAGTTTAGTTTTATCATCAACTAGGTTTGAAATTTCATTTTCATTCATTTCGTGAGTAATAAATCGAGTTTCAATTCCCATTTTTTTCAAGGTAACTGAAAATAAATTAGTGGTTCCACCATATATGGTCGCTAAAGAAATAATATTATCTCCAGCTTCTGCAATGTTTAATACTGAGATTAGAGAAGCTGCTTGACCAGAGGAAGTACATAAGGCTCCAACACCACATTCAAGATCTGTAATTTTCTTTTCAACTGCATCAACTGTAGGATTAGAAATTCTAGTGTACATATGACCTTCTTTTGTTAGATCAAATAATTGGGCTATTTCTTGTGAACTATCATATTTATAAGTAGTGCTTTGACAAATAGGTAACTGTCTAGGTTCTCCATTTTTTGGATCATAACCACTTTGAATGCATTTTGTATTAATTTTATAGTTTGCCATATTCCCTCCGTTTAGAAAAAGATTAGTTCAAATTACCACACATAATTACCTTGAACAATAGTTTGTATGAAAAAATGAATAAGTTATGCATATTTATCTATTATTTGAATACTAACACCAAGCTGAATAGATATCATTCTTTTTAGCTACATAAACTTTTTGATCATATAGTTGGGATAATATTTCTTCATTTAATAAATCTTCTTTTTTCCCTTTTTTGTATATTTCACCCTCTTTCATTAAAATAATGTTTTTTATTTCAGGTAAAATTTGTGAAAGTTCATGAGTAATCATAACAATTGTTTTGTCTTTTGTTATAGCATTATTCAAAGCATCCCTATAATGACTTCTAGAGGGGAAATCTAGGCCTGATGCAGCTTCATCTAGTAATAATAGCTTTGGATTATGAACTAAAGCTGGTGCAAGTAATACTCTTTGGGCTTCTCCTGTCGAGAGAGATTTCATAGTTTTATTTGCAAGATGCGCACAATAGTTATCTTCTAAGGCAATAAAAGTTTGATCCCAATTTTCTTTTGTTACCTGATGGTGGAAATCTATTCCCACAGATGAGAAAATACCACTGGCAACAACTTCTTTGACGAGATATGTAGTGTTGCACATTTCAAAAACAACCTGTGAAACAACACCAATTTGTTTTCTTAATTGTTCTTTGCTAATTAAAGCATTATCAAATCTGTTAACAATTAATTTTTCATTCCAGAGAGGATGTATTTCCATAGAACAAATATTTAGTAAAGTAGATTTACCAGAACCATTTGGTCCAAGTATTGCTATATGATCTCCCTTATTTATTGAGTAGGAAACATCTTTTAATATTAATTTATTATTTCGTCTAACACTAGCATGTTTTATTGTAATCAAATTGTCCATAAAATTAAAATATCATGTTTATTGTTAAAATTTAAGCAAAATTTATAAAAACTATTAAATAAATGGTAAAATATTCTTTTCTTGGGCTTTTCTAATACTCTCAATTGCAGAATCTTCTATATGAGAATAAATATTTGAAAGTTGTTCACTAGAGTGACCTATAGTCAGTCTTAAGATGTACTCATCAACACTTCCTCTTAAAAGCGTATTTGCCATGTGTCGTAGAGAGTGAAAAGAAATATTTCGGTTAGTAATTTCTTCTTTAGTTAAAGTTTCTGAATTTATTAATGCCTGGGTGAATTTGGTATTAAAGTAATGTGATGATAATACTTTATCCTTTTTTTTACTCCAAAAAACTGTTTTGGTCTCTCCATGTGGATTATTGTTTGCAAGTTTGACTAATTTGTCACATAAATCTATGGGACAAGGAACTACTCTTTCTTTTTTACCTTTAGGTAATTTTGTTTTGGCTATATTTGCATAAGCTCTATCAATAACTATAATCCCCGTGTCTATTTGATTTGTGTTTAAAGCTCTCAACTCTCCACTTCTCATTCCTGTAACCAAAGCTAAGCAAACAGCTAAATAGGTTTTATTATCAGCTTGTTGTTTTAAATATGTCATTAATTTCTTTGTTTCTTCATTACTTAAGATTCCTCTGACTTTAATATTTTTTCTAATAGCTTCGATCTTTGTAGCTTGTGAGTAATGTAATAAATTATCTTTTTTAGCATATTGTAAAGCCTGAGACAAAGAATTCATAATCTGATTAATTGTGGTAGAGCTAAGAGTTTTTTTATAAATTAACTTTGTTTGAATGTTTTCTAAAAATTGAATATTTACATCTGATACTAGAAAAGAATCAGAAATTAATGGAATTATATGATTTTCAATAGTATTTCTACGTGTAGAAACATAATCAGGTGAGATAGAATCTTTATCTAATAGGATTTTTCTTGTGAAATAAGGACTTTTCTCAAAATCAAAGAAATTTAATAAATACTTATTTAGAGTTAATTCCTTTCTAGAGTTGAAAATGATATCACTGTCCAGCGCTTTTTGAGCTACAATCGTAGCTTCTTCTAATCTAGTGACATGGTCAAATCCTAAATTAAGCTTTGTCTTTAATTTATCAATGCTTTTTTTAGTCCCACGTTTATTGGTGATAGGATCCCTGTACATTACATAAAAGCTCATTCTTTCCTTGTTCTTCAGTCTACATAGTGTAAATGGTGTGGTGTTCATTGTGGGCATTCCTATATTGATATCGGTAGTGATTGCTCAATTATATGCTCAAATTCAATTTTTGTCTAGTTTTAAAATTAAATAATTACAATGTTTAACTCGCCTGTATAGGCGATTTATACCATAATAATAAAAAATATTAAATTTTGTGTACTTACTTATATAAAGTAAGTACCAAAATACCGACTATAATAAAGTTGATTACATAAAATATGGATATGTATTGTATATGTAAATTATATACAACAATATATATACAATTAAATTGATAATTAAAATAAATTTTTTTTTAAATTAAAATAGTATTTATGCTTATTTTAATCCATGATAGATACTTATATAAAATTAATTACAATAATTAAAAGTTAATAATTCAAAGTATATCAAATTTTTTATATTAATAATTTATACAACAAATACATTATACAATTTTTTATGCATTTGTTATTACCAATTATTTTGATATTTTAAGCGATAAAAATTTATCGATAAAATTGATAGGTTATAACAAGTTGGTTAAATTTTTGTTTTTATAGTTGGCTGACACCTGGCCCGGATAGGCTCGATGTTGAGTCTCCATTTTCAAGAACCAGGATCTGAGATCGGATTCTCTCATGCAGTAAAGCTACATGAGATATGATACCTATAACTCTTCCTTCTTTACTTAAACTATCTATAGCTTCAAGAGAACTAGTTAACGTATCTTCATCCAGTGTACCAAAGCCTTCATCTAAGAACAAAGTCTCAATAAGCGCGCTTTTATTAAGTAAATCACTTAAACCTAAAGCTAAAGCGAAGGAGACAATAAAACTCTCTCCACCGGAGAGGTTGCTCACTGGCCGCCTTATAGCAGCACTGTAATTGTCTATAACACCAAGTTCGAGAGAATATGTGTTGTTTTCATTATTAATTCGAAATAATTCATATCTAGGAGACAACTCAATCAATTTTTGATTTGTATTGATTATTAAATAATCTAAGGTAATAGCTTGAGCAATTGCTTTAAACTTTTTACCATCAGCACTACCAATAGCTTTGTTCAAAATTTCCCATTTTCCATAAATAGATTTCTGTTTATCAATTAATATCTGCTGCTGTTTAAACTTTTGTTTATTTTTATTATTAGAGATTAGTAATTGTTCTAGAATTGTTATATTTTTAAGCAATTCATTGCTATCCTCAGTGAGGTTTTTTTGTTTCTCTAGGGCAGATTCTTCAGATTTGTCTGGCTTTTTGTTTAAAAGAGCTTGTTTATCTTTTTCTATATCCTTTGCCAAAGTTTTATATTCAATAGTTCTAGTTTTATAAGTATCAACAAATAATTGTAATTGAATAAGAATATCTTCAGTTAAATTTAGAGAAAGAGCATATTCAATATCATTAAACTCAGCTTTAGTAATTAAAGTATTTTGTTTTACCCTTGTTTCTACTATTTGATTTTCGAGTTTTAATATATTTTCATCTAAGGATATAAGTTTTTGCTCAAATTTAATCTTTTCACTATAAAGTGGAGTAAGGTCTTTAGTTATTGATTCCAATTCATTGTTTAGCTTTTTAATAAGGCTTCTTTGAGCTTCAAATTCGTTATCACAATCTTTATCCTCAAACAAAGAGAATCGTGATTTTTTTAAAGATTTTAATTGTTTTGTAATTTTCTCTATTGATAGTTCTATAGCTGGTATATCTATATTCAATTGTTTTAAATCAAATTCACCAATTTCAATTAGGTTTTTAGTTTTATCAATATTCTCATTAAACGAAATAAAATCTTTTTTATTAGAATTATAATCTGAAAACATTTTAAATAAGTCATCATATTCAAAACTTAATATAAATTGATCTAAATCTTTTTCTAATTGAGTTTTAATATTATTGAATTTTATTATTTCACTCTCAAATTCTTTAATTTCAGTCTTTAACCTATTTAAACGCTTTGAAGAGGCATTTCTTGATGAAATTTCAGTTGCTTGCTCGACTTGTTTAGTGTTTAATTGTGACTTAAAATCTGATAAATGTTGTTTTTGAATTTTTAATTTGTCAATTTCTTCTTGTTTTGTCTTTGTTTGAGTGTTTAAGATAACTTTAAAATTATCTTCATTAAAAGGTACATCAACCTTTAATTTTAGTTTTTCAATTGATTTAAGTAAAGTTTCAGTTTTATTTGTTGTAATACTTACAGCTGTACTAGCTTTTGATTGTGACTTTGTTAATTGAGTAAGTATTTTATTTTCTTCTTGTGCCTTGTTTGACCTCGCATCAAATTCAGAATTATCAAATATTAGAGGAGTTGGGTGATGAATAGATCCACAAAGAGGGCATTTTTCTTCATTCTTTAACAAATGAACAAAGGAGCGAAGTCCTTTAAGCTCTTTAGCTTGTTCAATAATTGTATTTAAATCATTTACTTTTTCAGTTTGAATTTGTAAATTATTTACTAATTCATCTAGATTTACTTGTTCTTGATTTTGTTTTTTCAATGAATCGTTGTACTCACTGTAAAGAATTTGTAATTCTTCTATATTTTCAATCGCTCTAGCTTTTTGATTTAAAAGAGTTGAAAACTCATCATCACTCCTACCAACTTTATCAATATCCTGGTTTATTAAAGATATGTAATTTTCAATTATTTTTATATCATCAACTTTTGTATTATAATATTTATCTTCAATTTCTATTTCTTTTTCTACTTTAAGCTTAGCTTGAGTTGCAGTTGTTTTTTTATTTATAGCTTCAAAATATTTTTTAAGATTAGTCAAAGTATCATCTTGGATATTTTCATATTTTTTAAGTTCTAAATTATCTAGAAAATATGTTTCTGCTTCAGCTTGTTTTATTTTATATAAATTTAGATTTTTATTATCAGTTGTAATTTGAATTTCAATTTTACCTTTATTTTTTGTTAGATTTTTAAGTGTTGCTTTTTCAAGCATTTCCTTATTTTGAATTTCTATAATATTTTTATCGAATCCTCTAACTTCTTTTATTGTTTTGGATAATAGGGTAAGTTTTTCTTCTTCACATTCAACCTGCTTTTTTATTGATTGTTGTGATTCTTCTTTTTTAGTAATTTCAATTAAAGTTTTTTCTAAATCAGTAGTGACACTATTTTTAGCTTCACTATTATTTTTATTATCATTTTTTAAAGACTCAATAACTTTATGTGTTTCAATAATGGGTAAGGCTTTATTATAGTTAGAAATTTTTGTTGTATTTTCTGTAAATTCTAAAGAATTTTCTTCTAAATATAGCTTTTCCGATTCAAGCTGTTTTAGTTTTTCTTCTAATTTATTTAGTTTTGAATAATAAGTTAATACTTCATTAATTAGTTTTAATTCAATATCAACTGATTCTTTATTCGTTATTAATTGATTTTTATTTTCTTTTAATTCGATGATTTCTTCATCAGTTTTTATTTCAATACCATTTAGAAGTAGGTTTAGTTTTTCTAATTCTCTATCTTCATTTTTATAATGCTCATAAACTTTCTTACTTATTTCACTATAAATTTGAGTTCCTGTAATTTGCTCTAGTATTGTAGCTTTTTCTGCAGGATCAGACTTTAAAAATTTATCAAAACTTCCTTGAGCTAGCATTACAGTTCTACTAAATTGCTCAAAATTAAGGCCAATTAATTCTGTAACTTCTTTTTCCAAAGTAGTTGATTTAGATATCAAATTTTCACCAGTTTTTTGATTGATTAATGAAAGCGATTTGCCTTGAAGTTTACCATCATTTGATTGTCGTGCTCTGTGCTGTTTAAATGTAGAAACATACATTGTTCCATCAACTGAAAAATGAACTTCAGAGAAGCACTTAGAACTATGTTTGTTCATAATTTCATTTGTAGAGCCCGTAACACTACCTTGCCTGGGAGTTTTTTCATAAAGTGCTAATGTAATAGCATCTAAGATGGATGATTTTCCACTTCCGGTTTTTCCTGTAATTAAAAATATATTTTCTCTAGATAAATCAGGATTATCAAAGTCTATTTCCCATTGTCCTTTTAATGAATTTATATTTTCAAATATTAGTTTATGGATTTTCATTTACTTGTCTCCCCTTATTACTTCATCAACAACACTATCAAACATATCAAAGATACTCTGATCCGTTATTACAAGTTTTTCAGCATTGTTATCAGCAAAGGTCATATCAAAGATTTGTCGTGGGCTTAGCATATCAAGGGAAACTTTATTAATAGCTGTATCTGTTCTTGTAATATTCGAATCTAATCTGATTAGTAATATTTTAAAGTTGTTTTTGAGTGTTTTTACAAAATCTTCTACTTTATCATTAATAGAAGTCTCAATTTTTTTGTTTTTGTAGATTATTTCTAAAAATATTGGATCTTCTTTGTAATCAAGTTTTAAAGATTTATCGTAATTCTCTAATTGCTTTAATATATCATCAACACTATCTGAAGCTATTTGAATTAGATTTAAAAAACATGGCAATAAAACCTCTTGTTTTTCAAATTGCTTATTATCGAAGGTTAGCTCAATTATTTTCTTCTTTGATTTTTCGCCAAAGTTAAGAGTAATAGGGGAGCCTGAATAAACTATTCTCTCATCTTTATTAACAATTTGAGGTTTATGAATATGACCTAAGGCAAAGTAATCAATATTTTTGGGAAAGTGTTTAGCGTTAATACTTTTTAATTTACCCACATAAATGTCTCTATGTTTTTCACCCTCAATTTGGGTTTTACTATTATCACCTGTAGCAAAAAGATGCATTAAGCAAAGAGTAGGTAAGTCAGGATTTAAATTGTTTTCGACGAAGGTTTCAACTTTTTCATAATGATCAACAAGGGCAAGAGACAATTCTTTTTCAATATCAACAAAATTATCTGAAATTAATTGTGGCTTAATATCTTTTTCTCTTAAAAAAGGTATTGCAACAATATTACAATAGGGAATTCCTTTATCTTTAAGATTAAATATTTGATTATCTACATCAATTGAAGTAATTATATGAATGTTACTAGCCAGTAAAAAAGGAGTAGCTAAACTTAGCATTGAAGGTAAATCATGGTTACCACTTATTATTACTGTATCTTTTAGTGTTTTAATTTGTGCTAATCTCTCTAAAAAGTCATAAAAGACTTTTTGGGTTGTTACACTAACGTATGTTGTATCAAAGATATCACCACTTATTAGTAATAAGTCAATTTCATCTTTAATAATAGTTTTTATTAAATATTCAAATAAATGCTCATGTGCAAAGCTTATTTTGTGTTTGTGTAGATTTTTTCCAATGTGTAAATCACTTGTGTGTAGAACTTTCACTTCTTTTTCCCTTCTTTGGTGTGATATTCTTAGTATACTTTATTTTAGTTGATTTTGTAGAAATATTAATAAAGTTTAAAAGAAATAAACAAAAAAATTAGAGAAGATTTATGATTATTATTTAATCTAGTCATAATTAGTTCCCATTTATTAATAATTGACTTATTTGTTAACGTTAAGATAAATTTCCCACTTATCCTTAAATTAAAGGTCTCACCTTTAAATATGCAGTTTTAAACTATTATTGCATATTTTTCATTCGATTTTTGGTTTTTCATTGAATTTATTGTAGTAATATTGACTAGAATTGAATTTTATTTGAAGGAGAATTTACTAGTGAGGGGGAAATGGAAAGATTCTAGAGGAAAATTCTTTCTTCCTGCAAAAGTTCTTTCAAAGCTGTTTAGAGGTAAATTCCTTCATGGTTGTAGAGAATTATATGCTAATGGAGAAATTAAATATAATGGCAATAATGTTAAAAACTCTAGCCTTAAAACTTTTAATAGTATTATAGATATTTGTTACAAAAAGGATTGGGTTGTCTATGCAAAGGTACCATTTGGTGGTGCTGAGGGAACTTTTGAATATTTGGGAAGGTATACTCATCGCATTGCAATAAGCAATAGTAGAATCATTGATACCAATGATACTCACACAACTTTTAGTTGGAAAGACTATAAAGATAGTTCTACTAAAAAAGAGATGACTGTTACTAATGAAGAATTCATAAGACGTTTTCTACTTCACGTACTACCTTTAGGTTTTACAAGAATACGTCATTATGGACTCTATTCTTCTAGATCAAAATCCAAAAGACTTGAGTTGTATTGCGAAGCTATAGCAATAAAGCATAAAAGAAAACCTAAAAAGAAAAAGAAGGTTAAAAGTCCTATTGAAATTATCTATAAAATCCTAGGTAGAGATCCCAGATGCTGCCCAGTTTGTGGGAGCTTGCTAAAACAGGTAGGCCTGGCAAGAGCTTCTCCAGCATAAACAACAACACTATTTCTAGTTTTTACATCATTCCCATTAATGGGGAAAGGGGTTTTACGCCCAAATTTATAGTAAAGACCCCACCTATACCCAATTTCAAACCATTTCTGCTCAATATTCTTAGGAAAGCAGACGACAGGTAAACTATATATTACCCATAGCAATCTTCAAGCGGTTTCGTACAAAGAAATTATCCTCAAACAGTCAAAATAATTATTAATAAAATAAACCTCAAATCTTCTATGCTAACATTAAGTGGGGACTGTTTGTGATAATTTACTATTCATTATGTGAATTTGCACATAAAGAAGCGAAAATTCGATAAGGCCCTTCGCGATTGGAAGACGAGGCTTTTTATTTAGTTTTACAAACTCTG
>CAZJGS010000062.1:0-14762 GCA_964545735.1 uncultured Spirochaetaceae bacterium | reverse complement strand
TTTTTAAATAATAATAAAAATGTGTTATGTGAAAAACCTATGGCAGCTTCTCTCTTTGAAGCCAATGAGATGATTGAAGCCATGAATAACAGTAATGCATTATTATCAATTGTATCGCAAACTAGATTTTCAAGTCCAATCATGAAAGTAAAGAAACTTTTAGACGCTAATACCTTTGGTAAAATTGTTTCTATGCGTGTTAATTCCATGTGGTATAGAGGTAGTAATTATTATAAGGTTTGGTGGAGAGGCACTTGGGAAAACGATGGCGGTGGTTGTACGTCAAATCAAAGTATTCATCAAATAGATATTATGGCTTGGTTGCTTGGAGAGCCTATTAGTATTTATTCCACAATTAAAAATTACTTACATACAAATTCTGAACTTGAAGATACGAGCCTTTCTATAATTGAATTTAAAGATAATATCGCTCAGTTTGGAGTTTCACTAAATGATCATGATCAAAAACAAGAATTTTTTATTCAATGTGAAAAAGCTTCTATTGCTATTCCGTGGGATGTAAAATGTATGAAGCAATTAGAAAATGGCTTTCCAATACGTGATGAGAAATCTGAAAAATATTTTAATCAACTATATGAGAGCTTAAGTGACTTAGAATTAGAAGGGCACAGTGCTCAAATAAAGAATTTTATTGATGCAATAGAAGGAAGAGAGCAATTATTAGTAACTGCAAAAGATGGTTATATTGCATTAGAAATAGTAAGTGCTATTTATAAGAGCTCTTTATATAAGAAATTAGTTGAACTACCAATAAAAAAAGATGATGAATTCATGTATAAAGAAACATTAGTTAATAAAATGCCAAGATTTTATAAGAAAACAATATCTGTTGATAATATTGTTGGAGACATTTCACTATAGTAATAGTTAGAAAAAGTTTTAAAAAAAAGACTATAAATCCTTACATAATAGGAATTTATTGTTTTTTTATTTTTATCAAATTATATTAATTCTGAGGCTATATTTAAACTTTATGAAAATACTGCTTTTTATGAGAGATGATTTTTAATTGCAAATATATTCTTCCATCTTGTTGAGCAGATTCCCTTAGCATTATTAGAATCCTGTTTAAATAAACGAATTAAAAACATGCAAGCTGCACCAGCAGATATTTCATTATCGCCTTTACTTGGACTACAGATTTTATATCTAGACTGTTCTCTTCCCAAATAATACTTGGAATTTGGTGAGCTGAGTTGTTTTTTTATATTTGATAATTTATCTTTAAGATCACCACCAATAATAATAGCTTCGGGATCAAGTACGGATACTACTGGTCCTAAAGATATAAAGATTTCATTAATATACTCTTCAAAAACTGATTCATTGTTTTGGATATCAACAAGTCTATTAAACGGAATTGATACTTGATTTTCTACACTGTAAGTATCTTCCCAAAAAGCACTCTTTAATTCTCCAGCACAATTTTGTGCACCATAAATCATCTTTCCTTCAGCAACAACACCAATACCAATGGCCATGCCATTATCTAATTTATCAGCAAGATTATAATTAGTAGTACTAGCTAATAAATAAAGAAATGAAGTACACATCGATGGGCTTTGAGGGAATAATTCTCCCCAGGCGCAGGCATTTGCATCATTTTCAATTAAAACCGGGAATGGAAATTTATCAGAAATTTCTTTTTTAAAGTCATAATTTTTGAGTTTAAAGACAAAAGACTGGTCAATAATATTTATTTTGGGATTGATAATTCCTGAAATAGCAATCACAGCTCCAATAATTGGAATATTTTTATTTTTTAAGCTAACAATCAAATCATTAAGAATAGTAATACAGTTTTGTGTAAAAAAAGATGGCTCATAGGGAAGCTTACCTACAATATCATCAACAAGATTTCCATCTAAATCTAATATAGCGGCATGAAATCCCTTTAGGTGAATTGATATTCCCAAAGTATAGCCAAATTTTGGATTTATTGATAACGGGGAAGGCGGACGCCCACCTTTTCCTGTGGGTTTACCTTCAACTTCTTGAAGTATTCCAACTTTAAGTAATTCTGGAACAATATTAGTTACAGTTGATCTGTCAATATTGAGTTTTTTTGCAATATTTATTCTACTAATTTCTCCATGTATATGAATTATTTCTAAAATTCTATGTATGTTTTTTTCTTTTTCTTCTTTTTGGTAGCTCGTAATGGACTCCTTAAAAATGATTGTTCATTCAATGAACAATGCTAAATTAATTATTTGTATTAGTCAAGAGATGTTTCATGGGGATTTATTCATTATAAAACAACAATTTCTTCAATAAAATTTTCCTTGTTTGTTAAGGGATTAAAAATTTTATTAATCAGAACTTGACAGATAGGAATTTATAACTAATAATAATGATTGTTGACACAACAAACAAAAAAAGTTTTTAAAATCATCAGGAGGATTTATGAAAAAATTTTTAATTACTGCACTATTTATTGGATTATTTCCAATGCTGTGCTTTGCGAATGGGCAGAATGAAGTAAACGACCAAGTAAAAGAGTTGAAATTATTTCATTTCAAAGTAAGTCAGGTGGATCAGTGGGAACAAATAGTTAAAGATTATAAAGCTGTAGAACCTAATGTGAATCTTGTTATTGAAACAGTAGGAGGGGCTGCAGATTGGAGTACAACTCTAAAAACCAAGTTTGCAGCTGGTGCAGGACCTGACATTTTTATTGTAGATGGACCTGCCTTAGCAATGACCTTTTCTGAGTATTTGACAGATCTTTCTGATCAACCTTGGGTAGATCATGTACTAGAATCTGCAAAAAGGCCTATGGTTTTTAATGATAAACTTATGGGAATGCCATTTAATATTGAAGGATATGGATTTATCTATAATAAAGAGATTTTCAGAAAAGCTAGTATAGCAACAGCTCCAAAAACACTAAGTGAACTACGAGAAGCAGCTCAAAAGATACAAGCAATTGGTGTTACTCCCTTTGGTAATGGGTATTCTGAATGGTGGGTAATTGGTATGCATTTGATGAATATTCCTTTTGCTGCTCAAGCAGACCCTGTAGCTTTTAGAGAGGCCCTTGATAATGGAACGGCTTCAATTGTTGATAACCAACTATTTAAAGATTTTAAAGATTTATTTGACTTAACAATAGAATACGGGAATCCAAATTCATTGACTACAGATCATAATGCGCAAATGGCCCTTTTTAATACTGGTCAGGTTGCAATGGTTCAACAGGGTAACTGGAAAGAAGCAGGTATTTATGAAGCGAACCCTAATGCAGATATTGGTATTTTACCAATAACTTTAAATGATGATCCCCAGGTTTCTAATAAAGTTCCTGTTGGAGTTCCTTTTTATTGGGTAGTCAATAATCAATCAAATGTACAAGAAGAAGCTAAACAGTTCTTGAATTGGATGGTTTCCTCAGAAAAAGGAAAGTCTTATTTAACTGATGAGTTTGGATATATTCCTGCATTTGATAATATTGATTCTAACTTGCTTGGTGGTATAAGTAATGATTTATTAGAATTTGCAGCAAATGGGGATACAATTCCTTGGTCTTTTACTACTTGGCCTGGAGGAATGTATAATGAATTTGCTGAATATACACAGAAATATGTAGTAGGTAAGATTTCCTTTGATAATATGTTAAAAGAAATGCAGAAATCTTGGGTAAAACTATCAAAATAGAAACTTAAGGGCTTTTAGGTGTGTGCTTAAAAGCCCTGTCTTTAGGAGGGGTACATGAATTCAATTAAGAAAATCCTTTTAGCATCAATATTCTTAGGCCCAGCAACTATCTTTTTTGTTTTGATAATTGCCTACCCATTTTTTTCTGGAATATTTTATAGTTTTACTGAATGGAACGGAGTCAATGCAAAACCTATTTGGGTTGGATTACAGAATTTTATTGAAATTTTTAAAAATGACTCACAATTTATAGCTTCATTTTGGTTTACTTTAAGATTTACTTTTACAACATTGATACTTACTAATGTTTTGGCATTTGTGTTTGCACTAGTGCTTATACAACCAATAAAATCTCGAGGTGCCTTAAGGACTATCTTCTTTCTACCAAATGTTATAGGTGGTGTGTTATTAGGTTTTATCTGGCGCTTTATTTTTGTAAATGGATTTAGTGCTATGGGAAATTTAACACAATTTAATATTTTTCTACTTCCTTGGCTTGGTACACCCGAAACAGGGTTTTGGAGTCTGGTTATTGTTTATACCTGGCGTTCTGTTGGATATTTAATGATCATTTATATTGCCCATTTATTAAATATAGACTCACACTTGCTTGAAGCCGCAAAAATAGATGGTGCTACCAATTTTGTATTATTTACAAGAGTGATTATCCCTCTTTCAATGTCGGCTATTACAGTTTGTCTTTTTCTTGTTCTTTCTTGGGCATTTAAGAGTTTTGATATTGTTTTATCTTTGACAGGCGGTGGTCCTTTTAGATCTACTGAAACAGTTGCACTAAATATTTACTATGAAGCATTCAGTTATAGTAATTTTGGTATGGGTTCTGCTAAATCTCTAATATATTTTGTAGTTGTTGGAAGCATAACAATGGTACAAGTATTTCTTACTAAACGAAAGGAGATAGAAGCATGATTGCTAAAAAGCGAAATTATAAAGTCACTATTGCAGAAATTATTGTTATTTTCTTTGCCTTGCTATTTTTAGCTCCATTTTATTTTGTCGTGATAAACTCCTTAAAACCCTTTGGTGAGATACTAAAGAGTGCAGCTTCTCTTCCTAAGAAACTAACATGGGGAAACTATTCTAATGCTTTTGAAAAAATTAATTTTATAAAAGTCTTTTTTAATTCATTGATAATAACCACTGTGACCTTGATATTCTTGGTTATTATTGGGGCTATGACCTCTTGGTGGATTGTGAGATATAAATCAAAATTCTCAACAATTTTATTTTTTGCATTTATCGCCGCTATGATAACTCCGTTTCAAGCCATTATGATTCCTTTAATTAGAGTAATTACACAACTAAATTTTATTAACACTCGTATAGGATTAATCATAGTATATATGGGATATAGTACTCCCTTTACTGTTTTTCTTTACCATGGGTTTATAAAATCAGTTCCTATTCAGCTTGAAGAAGCAGCTATTATTGATGGGTGTAATGTATTTCAGGTATTTATGTATATCGTTATTCCTTTAATAAAGTCTATGACAACAACAGTCCTGATATTACAAGCATTACTAATATGGAATGACTTTCTTCTACCCTTGTTAATTTTAACAAAAAAGGAATTACATACAATTCCATTAGCTGTTTTTAGCTTTTTTGGCCAATATACAAATCGTTGGGATTATGCCTTAGCTACACTTGTATTGGGAATGTTGCCTATAGTTATATTCTTTCTAGTAATGCAAAAATATGTTATTTCCGGTGTGCGCGCAGGTTCAGTAAAGGGGTAATTATGAAAAAAAATGATGCTAAGCCAATGAGAATGGCTGTAATTGGTGCAGGTAGCCGTGGTAGGGCTTATAGTAAATATTCAAAAATAACTGATAAAAAACTAGAAATTGTAGCAGTTGCTGATATAGACAGGGAAAAACTACAAATATTTAGTGAGATCTATAATATTCCAAAAGAGTTACAATTTTGTTCGGGAGAAGAATTGCTTAAAGCCAAGTTAGATGTTGATACGATTTTGATTGCGACACCTGATAGAACACATGTTAAATTTGCAATAGATTTTTCAGATGCTGGATATAATATTATTTTAGAAAAACCTATTGGGATAGATTTAGATGAAGTTAATACAATATCTAATATTGTTAGGACTCACAAAGAGCAATTATTCGGAATATGTCATGTATTATTGTATACTCCTCTTACTAAAAAAATCAAAACAATTCTAGATTCAGGGTCAGTTGGAGAGATTGTATCAATTCAGCATCTTGAACCAATAGGATATTGGCATTATGTACATTCTTATGTTAGAGGTAATTGGCGAAGAGAAGATACGAGTAGTCCACTTTTATTGGCTAAGTCTTGTCATGATATTGATTGGATCATGCATATAATGCAAGAAGATGTTGAAAATGTTTCTTCATTTGGATCGCTAAATTATTTCCATGAAAGATCAAAACCTGAAAAAGCTTCCGATAGGTGTATTAATTGCCCATTAGAAGAAACTTGTTCTTTTTCTGCAAAAAAATTTTATATGAATTTGCTGAAAAATGGGGATTTTAAATGGCCTCTAGACGTAGTGATTAATGAATTTACAGAAGAAGCTCTTGATTATGCATTACGAGTAGGACCGTATGGTCGGTGTGTCTATAGTTGTGATAATACAGTTGTAGATAACCAAGTAGTTAATATACAGTTTAAAAATAGGAAAACAGCAAATTTTAGCGTTATAGCTTTTTCAGATGTAGCTTTTCGTCAGACAAGAATATTTTGCACAAATGGTATGATAGAAACCGATGGAAAAGAAATAAAGGTTTTTTCATTCCAAAACAATTCTTGGGAAACTATAACTGTATTCTCTTCTGGGGTTACAGCCGCAGCTGGTCATGGTGGTGGTGATTTTGGTTTTATGGAAGCATATATTTCTGCATGGCAGAGAGATGATTACCATATAATCAATAAAAGAACTTTAGAGGGATGTCTAAGTCATAAAGTTGTCTTTGCTGCAGAAGAATCAAGACTTTCTAGTAGTGTAATTACTGTTTCTGATTTTTTGTAGAAAATTTAATAACCGGTTTTTCTGTTTATTTAATTGTTATTATTTCTTTTAAGTAGTACCTCAAAAATTAAAAAATAAGAGTTGAAATTTGTTTTTTCAACTCTTCAATGATAATAATGGGATAAAAATTACATATATATTCTTGATTCATATGCTTTTAAAATAGAGCTATTATTTTCATTATAATTTGATAAGATAAGATCTAATTTTTTTAGTTTTTTAATAAACTTTTTTTCTAAGGAGCTTCCTTTATCACTATAATTACAAACTATTATAGCTTTTTGAGAATCAATAGTTCTTGAATAGGCAAATATATTTGTATCATCTTCTAATAGGATATCAAATTTGCCATCTCTAAGAACACTTTCATTTTTTCTTAGGGCAATTAGTTTTCTATAATATTGGAGAATTGAATTTTCATCGAGAATTTGTTGTTCAATATTTATTTCTTTATAATTTGGGTTTAATTGTGTCCAAGGCTTTGTTTCACTGAAACCAGCATTAATATTGTCATCCCATTGAACTGGTGTTCTTGAATTGTCTCGGCCTTTTGATCTAATACAATCCATCATTGTTTCTGGAGAATAAACGCCTCTTTCATCAACCAATTCTTTATAAGCATTTATTGCCTCTACATCTTGTGATTGTTCAATTGAATCTATTTGTGTATTAGTCATTCCAATTTCATCGCCTTGGAAAATATAAGGAGTTCCTTTTAAACAATATAAAGAAGTGGCTAGCATCTTTGCACTCTTTTCCCAAAAAAGTTTAGAGGTGTCATTTCCAAATCTTGAAACTACACGTGGTTGATCATGATTGCCTATAAACAAACTATTGAATCCACTCTTTTTTAGACCTTTTTGCCATTTTACAAGAACTTCTCTAAATTCTGGCATAGAATATCTATTTAAATTCCATTTCCCATATTCATTATCTTCTAGTGTAATATGATCAAAATTAAAAATCATATCCAATTCTTTTTCTTCTTCATTTACCATTTTTTTTGCTTGATCAACAGAAATATCAGGAGCTTCACCAACAGTCATAACATTATATTTAGAGAGAACCTTTTGATGCATTTCTTTTAAATACTTGTTCATATTTGGACCATTTGCATTATCAATAATGGTTCCGCCATTTTCTAAAAAGCTTTTTGACTTAGATATTAAAGAAATAACATCCATTCTAAATCCATCAATACCCTTATCCATCCACCAACTCATCATAGAATAAACATCATCTCTGACTTTTGGATTATCCCAATTAAGATCTGGTTGTCCTTTTGCAAACATATGTAAATAGTATTGTTTTCTAGTTTCATCATATTGCCAAGCACTACCTGAAAATACACTGGTAATAGGACTAGGTTCTTCTCCATCTTCTTTTGGATCTCTCCAAATATACCAATCACTTTTATCATTAGTTTTACTAGATTTTGATTCAATAAAATAATTATGCTTATCAGAAGTGTGGTTAACAACCAAATCCATAATTACTCGAATCTCTCTTTTGTGTGCTTGTTTTAATAGCTCTTCAAAATCTTCAAGAGTTCCAAATTGTTTTTCAATGTTTTTGTAGTCAGCAATATCATAACCACCATCCACACCACCTGATTTGTAAATAGGGCAAAGCCAAATTACGTTAATACCCAAGTAATTAAAATAATCTAAGCGTTTAATAATTCCCTGCAAATCACCAATTCCATCACCATTTGAATCCTGAAAACTCTTTGGATATATTTGATATACAATAGCGTCTTTAATCAATTCTTTCATATAAGCCCCCTATAATATCGTAATAGTCGAAAAATATTATTAAATATTTATAATATTACTGTAATTAGTTTAACGTTAAATATCAAGTTTTTATTTACTTTTTATTTATTTTATAGAAGATTATCAGTTATACTTAATTTATATTAAGCACTATAATTATTGATTCATCTATATATCTTATTTGTTGAAAGAATCAGAAAGGAAATAAGGAATATTTTTAGCATTTTCTTTACTAAACTGGTTTTATAGTTTAACGTTATATATGATTATAAAGGGTTTGTTAATTTAAAAGATAAATGCTAATTACTCATAAATAAGGAATAATATGACAATAAAAGAAATAGCTGAAAAAGCAGGTGTTAGTATGATGACAGTTTCAAATGTTATTAATAAAAAATATTCAAAAGTATCTAATAAAACTGTTGAAAAAGTAAATAAGATTATTGAAGAAAATCACTATGTACCGAATCTTTCGGCCAGAAATTTAAGTGCTCAAAATTCTAAAATAATTGCAATATTTTTGCCCTTTTACAAAGAATTTGAAAATTCAGAAAATTTGTTTTCAAATCCTTATATATCTCAAATTTTAGGTTTAATAGAAAAGAAACTAAGGCAAAATGGTTATTTTGCTATGATTAGAAGTGTAGACAATATTAAAGATACAAATACTTTTTTACAAAACTGGAAAGTTGATGGAGCAATATTTATTTTTCCTTTTTATCATGAAAATGTTGAAAAGTTAATTAAGAATAATCATATCCCCTTGGTTTTTATGGACTATTACTCAGATAATCCTAATATATTATCTGTTAATATAGATGATTATAAGGGGACTTATATTGCAACAAAATATTTAATCAATAAAGGTCATACAAATATAGCATTTGTTGCAAAAGTTGAAGATAATCCTTTATTATTGCAAAGATATAATGGATATAAAGATGCTCTGCTATCTTCTGAGATTAAAATAAATGAAGATAATATCTTTGATGAAGATTTAACTTATTTAAGTGGTGTTAAAATAGGGAAAAAAATAGCTAGCCGAAAAGATATAACAGCCGTTGTAACAACTGCAGATGTTTGTGCAATTGGTATTTTAGAAGGAGCGAAGTTATCTGGGTTGTCTATTCCAAATGACTTATCAGTTATAGGCTATGATAATTTACCCATTTCAACTTATGTTAGCCCAAAGTTAACAACTATTGACCAGCATATTGATATTAAAGGAGAGCGAGTGATTGAACTCTTGTTTGATAGGCTGACTAATAATAATAAAGTACCAAATAAGCTGATAATCGATGTAGATCTTATTGAAAGACAATCAGTCTCTAATAAATATATCTTTTAAATATTGATAAAATGTGTTGTTCTATTACTAGAAAGCCTATTTTATTACAATCTAAAATTATTCCAAAACAAAGTACTTTGTCTTCTTAATGGAGAAAGTATGAAAAGAGAATATTTTAAACTTTACAACTAATATATTAGTATGTTAGAGTTTGTTTAATAAAGATCAGAGGAGAAATTATGAAACTAAATTTAGAGCAATTGAAAAAAAGAAATCAATGGATTGATAAAGGCTATAACCTATCTACCTATAATAGGGCTAAAATGGTAGAAAAAACCTTGGAAAGTCCCAAATGGATTCATTTTGGAGCAGGTAATATTTTTAGAGGATTTCCCGCTGCTTTGATGCAAGAGTTATTAGAAGAAAATATTGAAGATACAGGTATAATTGTTAGCGAAGGTTTTGATTATGATATAATTGATAAAATTTATAAACCTCACGATAATTTAAATTTATTAGTTACTTTAAATTATGATGGTTCAATCAATAAAAAAGTCATTGATAGTTTAGCAGCCTCTTATAAATGTGATTATAAGTATCGTGAAGATTGGCAAAACCTTAAAAAGGTTTTTGCTTCTATTTCTCTTCAAATGGCAACTTTTACTATTACTGAAAAAGGTTATTCGCTACAAGATTCAAATAATAACTATTTTAATATAGTTGAGCAGGATTTTATAAATGGTCCTAATAATTCAAAATTTTTCTTATCCAAGTTAACAGCTCTCGTTTATCACCGCTATAAAACTAATCAAGCCCCTTTGGCCTTGCTTAGTATGGATAATTGTTCCCATAATGGTGAAAAATTACAAAATGCTGTATTTACTATTGCTAAACAATGGGAGAAAAATGAATTTGTTGAAAAAGAATTTATTGAATACTTAAATACTAAAGTATCTTTCCCTTGGTCCATGATTGATAAAATAACACCGAGACCAGATAAATCCGTTGTTGAGATGTTAAGTAAAGATGGATTTGAAGATACTCAAATTATTGTAACAGATAAAAATACTTGGATAGCTCCCTTTGTTAATGCTGAAAAACCTCAATATTTAGTTGTCGAAGATGATTTCCCTAATGGACGATTAGCCTTAGATAAATGCGGGGTATTTTTTACGACTCGCGATACTGTTAACAAAGTTGAAAAAATGAAGGTTTGTACTTGTTTAAATCCTCTCCATACTACTTTAGCCATATTTGGATGTTTATTATCTTATACCTTGATTTCTAAAGAAATGCAGGATCCACAATTAAAGAAATTAGTTGAAATAATTGGATATGATGAAGGTATGAAAGTTGTAGTTGATCCTAAAATAATTGAGCCTAAAGCTTTTATTGAAGAAGTTTTAAATATAAGATTCCCAAATCCCTTTATGCCTGATACTCCACAAAGAATAGCTTGTGATACAAGCCAAAAACTATCTATAAGATTTGGAGAAACTATTAGGGCCTATGATAAGAGTTCTCAATTAGATGTAAAAACTCTAAAATTTATACCACTTGTTTATGCTGCCTGGCTTAGATACTTAATGGGCGAAGATGATGAAGGTAATACTTTTGATTTATCCCCAGACCCTTTATTAGATACTGTGACGCCTTTTGTAAAGGATATAAAACTAGGAGACAAAGGACCTTTCGATACTAAATTAAAACCTCTTTTAGAAAATGAAAAAATATTTGGAATAAACCTTTATTCTGTTGGTCTCGATTCTTTAGTATTATCATATTTTAGTGAACTTGTTAAAAATAAGGGAGCAGTTAGAGCAACTTTAAAGAAATATTTATATTAATAGTCAACTATAAACATATATAATTAGAACCAAGGGAAATCCTTGGTTCTATCTAGTTTAAGATAATGTTAATTTTTTTAGTTTAGTTGGGTCTTTGAAAAAAGACGGATATTGATTGACTAAAGAATTAATTTCACTGTCAATTTTACTCAAATGAGTTTTAATAACTTGTTCAACTTTACTTTTGTCTTTGCTAATTAAGGCATCAATAATAGCATAATGTTGGTTTATTATTGTTAATTCATCTTTTTTGTTTTTAAAAGATAAAAATCTCACTCTATCATAATTCACACATCTCTTGGTAATTATTTTCCAACATTCTTTTTTATCAATCAAATCAAAAGTAATCTTGTGAAAGGAAATATCTGAATTAAAAAAATCATAAAGATTAGTATCTTCTTTTAAGTTTTTTTCTATTTGAATGGCCTCTTGATATTGTTTAATATCTTTTGCCTCTATAATAGATAGTGCTTTTTTAAGAGCATTTTCTTCTAAACTACTTCTCAAAAATCTCTCTTCTTCTACTAAATTCAAATCAATTAAGGAAACTCGAGTACCACGCTGTGGAAATATATCAACCAGATTATCTGCTGAGAGTTTCATTAGAGCATCTCTAACTGGAGATCTGCTTACTTGTAACTGCTCACATAGATTATTAATCTTTAATTCTTGTCCAGGAAAAAACTCCAAAGACAGGATTTCTTTTCTTAATATATTAAATATTTCATCACTTGCAGTACTTCTAAGATTCCTTATCATATTTTTACAAATCCTTATCTATCACATTTTTTAATAGCTTCAAGTAAGCCGTTGATATAGGTTGCACCAAGTGCTCTATCAAATAGACCATAACCTGGCATAGCCTTTTCTTCCCAAATCATTCTTCCATGATCTGGTCTAACTGGGCCTTTAAAATCAATATCATACAGTGCTTTTACAATTTCATAAAGGTCAAATGAACCATCGCTTGATAAATGTGCAGCCTCTTCAAAAACTCCTGGAGCAAAGTGATGTAAATTTCTAACATGTGCAAAATGAATTCTTCCAGGAAGAGCCCTTATAATTCCTGGTAAATCATTTTCAGGATTGGTTCCAAAAGATCCTGCGCAGAAAGTTAGGCCATTAAAAGGGGCATCTACTGCGCGCATCAATTTTAATATTTTATCTTTTGAAGTAATGATTCTAGGTAAATTGAATACAGGCCAAGCTGGATCATCAGGGTGTATAGCCATTTTAATGCCATATTTTTCACAAGTTGGTTGAATTGCTTTTAAAAAATAAACAAGATTGTTGAAAAGTTTTTCTTCATCTACATCTTTATAAGCATCAAATAACTGTTGAACATGTGCTAATCTTTCAGGTTCCCAACCAGGCATTATATACCCTTGAGAAGACTGCTTGGTATTATCAAAAAATGTTTTAGGATCAATATTATCCAAGACACTTTGATCATAAGCTAATACAGTTGAGCCATCTGCTCTCTCTTTTGCTAAATCTGTTCTTGTCCAATCAAATACTGGCATAAAATTATAACAAACCATTGTAATGTTTAATTTGCCAAGATTTTCTAAAGTTGTAATATAGTTTTTAATATATTTATCTCTATCCGCATTACCAATTTTAATAGAATCATGAATATTTACTGATTCAATACCTGATAAATTTAAATCTGCAGCTTCAATCTCGTGCTTTAAATCAGCTATAGCCTCATAACTCCAAACTTCTCCTGCAGGTACATCATGTAGTAATGAAATTACTCCTGTAACACCAGGTATTTGTTTTATTTGCTTTAATGTTACAGTATCAAATTTTGATCCATACCATCTTAAAGTCATTTCCATATTAAACTCCTGTATTTGTAATAAATTAAATCTAACATACTAATATATTAGTTGTAAAGCTTTTATTTGTTTACTTTTCTTTAAAATATGCTTAATTACAAATTGAAAAATAATTATTAATCTTTATGTAGAAAAAAATCTAAGTATAGGTTAAAATAAAGCTAGCAAGGAGAAACCCTAATGATTATTGAAAGAAGAATGACTAGACACCCAATAACTTGTAATCCAGAAATGTCTTTATCTGATGCTACTGCATTAATGAAACAGGAAAAAGTTCATCGCTTACCTGTATTAGATAAAGATAAGAAGTTAGTAGGGCTGATAACGGAAAAAGATATTTTATATGCTTCTCCCTCCCCTGCAAGTTCACTTTCAATTCACGAAATGGCTTATTTATTAAGTCGTTTGACTGTAGGTAAATTAATGAATAAGAAAGTTGTAACTATAGAAAAATCCACTACTGTTGAAGAAGCAGCCAGAGCTATGGTAGATCAAGATCTATCTTGCCTTCCTGTTTTAGAAGGCGGTAAGTTAATTGGTATAATTACAAAATCTGATATGTTTAAAATACTACTAGAATTGTTTGGAGCTAGACATTTTGGAGTTAGGGTTTCCTACCTTGTTGAAGATCAGCCAGGAACTATTGCACATATTACATCTGCATTAGAAAAAAATGGTATTGATATTATTACATTTGGAACATTTATGGGAACCGATCCAACAAATGCTATTTGTACCATGAAGGTACAAGGCGCTTCAATGACAAAAGTTATTGAAATTATAAAACCTTTCGTTTCCCAAATCCTAGATATCCAGGAGGTCTGATGGCCAGAAAACGAAAAAAAGGCTCTCAGAATCGACAAAATGCGGCTGGAGACAGTCGTGTTTCTGTCTTGACTGAGGATAGGGACACTTATAGTCCCTTTAAAAATATAAAGGAAATGGATGTTATTGAGAAAGTTAATAATTCTAATAACAACATAAAAAATAATAAAATAAGCAAACGAGAAGATATTGTAGAAAAAGTTGATAAGAATGTTTCGTTTGCAGACATTTTTGGACAATGGGAAAAAGGTGGAGTAGTAGATAACCCTCAAAAGAAAAAGCTTAATAAAGAAAAACAAGAACCTTCTGAAGATTTTGCTAAGATTTTTAACCAATGGGAAGTCAGCCAAGGTATAAAACCTAAACAAACAAAGAAAGTAAAAGAAGAACCAGCTAGAAAAACTAGTAAATACGAACCAACTAAAGATTTTGGACAATTACTAAACCAATTTGAAAATAATCCGGCTGGTA
>CAZJGS010000061.1:0-14974 GCA_964545735.1 uncultured Spirochaetaceae bacterium | reverse complement strand
ACAATAATTTTTTTGAATGAATCGTCTACATTTAATAATGGGCGTTCTTCTTGAATTTTTTTTTCAGAAGTTGGTAGATGAAATGCTGATTGAATATAATATTTTTTACTACCTTTATTCGCAATAAAATCAATTTCAACTTGCTTTTGATGGTATCTTCCATCTTTCCCTTTTTCACGAAGTTCTACTAAACCCACATCAACTGAATATTCCCGGTATCTCAACTCATTAAATAGTATATTTTCCATTATATGATTTTCTTCCTGTTGGCGAAAATTCAGTCTTGCATTTCTGAGACCTATATCTTCAAAATAATATTTCATTGGTGTGTTAATGTATCTCTTTCCCTTCACGTCATATCTTTGAGCTGGTGCAATTAAAAAAGCATCCTGAAGATAATCAAGATATTTTTTTATTGTTGGTGCGGATATTTTTGCTTTAGCGGTACTTTTAAAAGTGTTTGATAATTTTTGAGGATTTGTAAGAGAACCTATGGCTGAAGCTATAATATCAATTAGAATTCCAAGTTCTATATCATTTCGGATATCATTTCTTTCAACAATATCTCTGATATAGGTTTCAGTGAATAAATTTTGCAAATAATATATTTTTTCAGGCGGAGATTCTAATTCTAAAATATAGGGAAGTCCTCCATAAGTATAATACTGATTCCAGGCATCTTCAAAGTTATGGCCATATACAGAGTAAAATTCAGCAAAACTCAATGGATACATTTTAATCTCATCGCCTCTGCCCCGAAATTCTGTTGCGACATCCTTTGATAGAAATTTTGAATTACTTCCGGTAACGTAAACATCTGTATTTGGAATATGTAAAAAACCATTCAAAACATCTACAAATTCACCCATTAACTGAACTTCATCTAAAAGTATATAGTATTTATCAGAACTGTCTTTTTCTATTAAAGAATCAACAAATTCAAAACATCTATTAGAATTGCGATATTTTTTATATCTGAAGTTATCAAACGCTATCTCAATTATATGATCTGATTTGACTCCTTGGTCAATTAAATGTTGTTTGAATAAATAAAATAGCAAAAATGATTTTCCACATCGACGCACACCAGTAATAATCTTAACTCGTCCGTTATGTTTATGTGAAATCAACCTATTTAAATAAATATCTCTTTTAATAATCAACTTTTTATTCCTTTTCTATTTTAGATTTACTACGATTTCTCATTAAACCTAAAGTAATTATACAATAATGAGTATTATTTAGCAATATCTATTTTAGATTTAGTCCTATTTGTCACAGTTTATAAAATAGACAATATGTTTCTACTTGAATATCAGAGTGTATTTAGAATCATTAAAATATAACTTTACGATATCTTCTTTTATACTCAATTCTTCGAAAGAATCAGAGAAGCAATATATAATTTATAGATTTAAAAAAGGGGTGATAATTCAATGTGTATAAGACATTGAGTAAAAATAATTAAATATTATTATAATTTTCTAAACCCTATTTTCTATAATCGTTTTATTGTATTAAAACTGAAGTACAAAGACTACTAAAAGAAAGGGCCATTTCTTCCTGTTTTGATATATATTGCAATTTTAGACTATTTAAAATGCAGTTAAATTATCAGATGATTTTTGCACTCGAATCCAAATTAATTCAAAGAAAATTAATAGGGGTATATAACTTAGCAGTCTCGCCTTGGAGAATCTGAAGTTTGTTTTTTCAAATTAATCTTTAATAATGAGCCCTAAGGCAATGGCCAAGGATGCAGCTTGATATGTGTCTACAATCATTCCCTTGATTTCCATCATATTGCTGGAGAGTTTAATATTATCAATTGTAGATGTGCTAAAATCAATATCTTTAAGGAGAGTATTAAAGAATTCTGCTTTTGTAAAATCTACCTCTTTTATATTGAAGTTCTTAAGTTCACATTCATCAAAAGAGGCTTCAATATAGGCCGTATTATTGATTTTTAAATCTACTATCTTGCACTCAAAGTGAGAAGTGTAATTAAAATTGGATTCAAAAATTATAATATTTGATAGCTTTGCAGATATAAAAGAACAACCACTGAATTTGCATTCCTTTATATTTACTTTATCAAAAAATGCTTTATTGAATTTACTGCCTGAAAAATCACATCCAATGAATTCACAGTTTAAAAATGTAGAGTTTTCAAAATCACAAGAATGGAAAACACAATTTTTAAATATACTTAATTCAAAATTGAGATACGAAAAAATACTAATTGAATATTCACAATTTTCTAGATTTATCAATTCAATATAATTATCGTCATTTTCACTTATAAACAATTTTAAATCGTTAATTTTCGTAAGGGAAGTATCATCTACTTTAACAGATCCTGTAATATCCTTTAAACTTCTACTTTTTTTCTTCTTTTTATAACCCATTTTTATTATCCTGTTGTTTTATATTTATTTCATAATCTAATTGTTCTTATAGTGTTGAGTTTGACAGATTTTCCTTAATTCTTTTACCGCTTCTTTTGTGAAATATTTAAATCACATAACACCTTTTGATGATGCTATTATATCAAAATTAAATCATATTTAAAAACCCTATAAGGTTAAGTTAAAATTTAGAACATAATTTCGCTCAAACCAAAATATTTATATTGTATTAAAACTATAGTACAAATATAAATAATTTGTCTTTATTATTGCCAATGAATCTTGCAGGCTTTTGGACTAAATACAGTTCTCCTCTGTTAAGTTTTATTTCTTTCCTCTTATCTACCCATAGACTTTACCAATATTACAAGTAGCCAAGGATTTCTTTTATTTTGTAGATTTATCAACTATTTTAGCCTTATATTCTATTTCTGTTCATTGGTATTATGATTTTGCCTCGCACTTCCTTAAAACGATCCCTATAGAGTCTTGCTTTCTCTCTAGCTAATAATACTTGTTACCAAGCTTATAGAGAAATTTCATCACCAAGAAATAAAACATACAGAGCAAAAAAAAGAACCATTACATACAAGCCTTATTGGCTTTAGTAATAGTTCTTGTTTGATTGTATTGTAATACTACTTTAGTATTGCCTATGCTTATTCTGTAGTAATAGCTATTGTTGTTATACTATTATAGGTACCAGCTATGATTTTATCATCAGCTTTATATTGTAGTTTAAAGCGAGCTATTTCAGTACCAAATTCATGTATACCTCTTGTGAAAGTTGTTGTATAAGTACCAGTAGAAGCAGCGGTAAAATCACCTGAAGTTCCTGCTGAGTAATTAACTATTTCATTTCCACGTATTAGATTTTCAGTTGTAGCTGAAGCTGAAAAATCTTCTATAACTGGATACCAACCAGATTCAATAGCATCATCGCTGTCATCTATAAATTCACCAGTTGTTACTAGAGCTGTAAAGGTAATGTCACTTGCCATATTACCATCTGCAACTGTTGAAATAGTAAAAGCATTGGTTGTTCCTAATTCTGAAGTAAGTGAAATAATTTCTGCTTGACCTGGTTCAAAATCTTCATAAGCAGTCATTGCAGCATTGAGTTTTTGTAATTTAAAATTATAATCAACTTCTGGTGCTTCTGTTGTAAGAATTACACTTGGTGATGAATAAGCGAATAATCCTGTGATTGTAATTGATGCTATTAATAATGTTGTTAAAATTTTTTTCATTTTGATTTTCCCGTTAAAATGTTTTTTTGTATATCTTAATTTCCTTTAAGATATATATATAATACAATAGCATGTAGCATATGTCAACAGTTAATTAATAAAATATTTTATTTTAATAATATTTATTTTAATAATATGACAATTTAAGCTTAAATCTTTTATTACTAAGGAATTAATTTAAATAAATAGTATTTAATTATTTGTAACAAGTTTCATAAGTTTGTATTTTATCTAATTTATTGGAACAATATTTGAAGTGGGCGTAAGCAGCATACCACTCCCACTATTAAAACAAAAAAACTTAAAGCATTTTCTTAATAAAAGTGCTTTATGGTATTATCAATATACAGAGCATTCATTATGAAAGATAATTGGAGTTAACCCACAAATAGGTTGGAAGACCCTTATTTAAAGCATAAATTAAAAGCCAATCTGGTTCAATATGACATTCTCTAAAACCAATATATTTACCAGATAATTGGGGATCTTTATATTTTTGATTAAGCTCTTTCTCTTCTAAAAGAAGAGTAATAACTTGTTCAAATTTTTGGATAGTAAGGTTTTTCTTTTTTACCAGTTTTAAGTCTTTTTTAAATTGAGTAGTAACTTGTAAAGAAAACATCTATAAAATATTTTCAATCAAGCCTTTTGTAGATGAATATTTTTCACCATCAATTTTTCTTCAAACTAAAATTTCACCTAATCCAAAAACAATTTGTGTTATTGTTTAGTTGACCCATATTTTTTTCCCACTATGTTTTTTAATTAATTACACTAGTATAAGAGAATTTATGGGTTTTGTTATTTTTTATAGCTTTTTCACTAGAGCCTTACATATTACTTGCGCACGGTGTTGGAAAAAAGTTGGAAAAAAAAATTGACAAATCAATAATGTTGAGTCATAGTAGATATATAGTTGACAAGGTTGAATAAAATTAATTAGTAATTTTTCAAGGGGGTTTGATGAATATAGTTAAAAAGATAGATGATTATGTAACGACATTTACTGAATGGATACTCGGCATGAGTATTATCCTAATGGCGATAATTCTCATTGCAAATGTTATAGCTAGAAAGTTTTTTTCTAACAGTATCCCAGCAGCTAATGAAATGGGTGCGACACTGATTATACTTGCTACATTTAGTGGTATTGGATATGCAGCTAAGAAGGGTAGACATATTAGGATGTCAGCATTATTTGATGCAGTACCTCTTAAGGTGCAGAAGGTTTTGATAATTTTTATCTCTGCAGTGACTTGTGTGACGTATATATATGTATGCTATATCGCATTCCAGTATATCGGTTATACCATGATGCTCGGAAGGGTTACTTCAGCTTTGGAACTACCAGCGTGGATTCGTGTAGTGATTGTCCCAATTGGTTTTGGGTTAGGGGCTATTCAGTACTTCTTGAATATCATAATTAATATCAAAGAACCTGAACTTTATATAGGTACTGAGAAAATTGCAGGGGAGGAAGAAAATGGTATTTAGTTTATTAGGAATTATGGTTATTTTACTGTTGCTTGGTTTTCCGATGATGATGACTATGCTCTTTTCTACACTTTTCTATATGTTGGTTTATATGCCAAGTGTAGAGGTTTTTACGGTTGTTCAGCAGATGGTTCTTGGTGTTCAGAGTCCAGTGTTAATGGCAATCCCAATGTTCATGTTGGCAGCAGATATTATGTGTACGGGACATACTTCTAATCGATTGCTAGATTTTGTAGAGAGTTTCGTAGGGCACCTCCCTGGAGGTATGGCAACAACGACTTCTCTGACCTGTGCTCTTTTCGGTTCTATCTCAGGTTCTACTCAAGCGACTGTAGTTGCAGTAGGAAGACCAGTTCGTAAGAAATTACTTGAACGTGGATACAGTGAAAGTGAAATTATGGCTTTAATAATTAACTCCAGTAATCTTGCTTATTTAATTCCACCAAGTCTTGGAATGGTTGTTTATGGTGTTGCCAGTGGTGCATCTATTGGAGATTTGTTTATTGCTGGTCTTGGTCCCGCAGTGGTTATTTTAATTTTCTTCGGAATTTACTGTGCGATTTATGCAAAAGTGAAGAAAATTCCTAGATTATCAAAGGCTTCTGTTGCTGATAGATGGAAAGCAACTAAGAGTTCTTTTTTGGCTTTTGGTTTCCCATTAATCATTATGGGAGGTATCTATACTGGTATCTTTAGCCCTACAGAGGCTGCTGCTGTATCAGTACTTTATGCACTTATTGTTGAGGTATTCATCTATAAGAGTATTAAGATTCGTGAAATATACAAGATTGCTTTATCTACAGGTATTATTACAACAGTTGTATTTATTCTTGTAGCTGTTGGTGGTGCATTCTCTTGGGTTATCTCTTACGCTCGAGTCCCTCAGATTATGACAGAAGGTCTTCTTGGATCTAATCCTTCAATATTTATGATTTTGCTTGTAGTGAATTTATTCTTCTTTGCAGGTTGTATGTTTATCGAGGCTGTAGTCGTTATTCTAATTTTGACTCCAATCTTCGTACCTATCGCTGCAGCAGCAGGGATTGATTTAGTACATCTTGGAATTATAATTACCCTTCAGGTAGCCATTGGTTCAGGTACCCCACCATTTGGTACGAGTATTTTCACCTGTAGCGCAATATTTGATAAGCCGTTTCTTACGGTTATTAAGAATGAAGGGCCATATATTGCTATTCTCTTGTTCGCTTGTTTATTGATTTCTGCATTCCCACAGATATCTCTATTCTTGGGATCTTTGATGAATTAAATTGATTTCAAACTGCATGCTGGCAGTGATATCTATTTCCGGCATCTGTAGTTTATTTAAAATATAAAAGGAGTTTTATAATGAAAAAAATTATGTTATTAAGTCTAGTATTGTTAAGTTTAATGCTCGTTTCCTGTGCAAAAAATTCTGATGATGCTTCTGCAAGTGCAAAAGATGTTGAAAAAGTTTATACCTTCAAGGTTACCCATGAAGAGTATGCAGATACCGTTCCAGACCTTTATGCAAAAGAATTGGCACGACGAGTAGAAGAGAAGAGTAACGGTAGAATCAAATTTGAAATATTCCAAGTTGGTCAGCTAGGTGTAGGTGTAGACTTGATTGAACACCTCTTAACTGGTGCGACACAAATGGCTATCGTTAGCCCTGGTAATGTTGCAACTATCGTCCCTGAAGGTCAAATATTTGCTCTTCATTATCTTCTCCCAAGTGATGTTAAAGAAGCCTATGACTTCCTTGCTTCAAGTAAAGTTGCTACCGAGGACCTTCCTGCTATCTATGCTGAGAAGAATCTTAAACTTGTTGACCTTTGGCCTTTAGGTGCAAGTGATTGGTTGAGTAGTAGAAAGATTGAATCTCCAAAAGATTTTGAGGGACTAACCTTTAGAACAATGGACACTCCTTTAATCATCAAGAATTATGAAGCTTATGGTGCTAATCCAACACCAGTCCCTTACACAGATGTATACAGTGCTTTGCAGTTGAACATGGTATCAGGAGTTGAAAATCCTCTTGGAGCTCTTGTAGATATGAAATGGTATGAAGTTCAAGATTATCTAATCAAATCAAATCATATCATGTATCTCGAAGGAGTCTTCATGAATGATAAAGCTTTTAATGCTCTTCCAGAAGATCTTCAGAAGATTTTAACTGAAACAATTGCAGAGATGCATGATGTTGCATTTAAAATGCAGAATGAAGCGAATTTAGCTGCTGAGAAAATTCTAGCTGAGAATGTTGAAGTTGTAGAACTTACAGATGAAGCTTTGACTGAATTTAAGAATGCTGCACTTCCTGTTAGAGAATTTTTCAAACAAGAGAATGGAGATAGAGCAAAGAAACTTCTTGAAAAACTCGAAGCTGAAGTTAACAATTTATAAAAATTTAACAAATATTAAAACATATGAAAGGAGATAGTAATTATGTTTGCTTATAATGTACCATTTAAAGATTTTGAACTTAGACGTCGTAATTGTCAAATTGAGGCCAAGAAACGTGAATTATCAGGTGTTTTTGTATGCTCTAGAGGCGGAGGAACATTTGATAGGTATGCCGGTGGATGTTATTTCGCCAACCATTATCAGCAACGTTGCTATCTTCCTGATAACCTCCCACTATGGAGTGGGAGATCTCACTCGATGCTCTTGATTCCGGCAGAGGGAGAATCAGTTCTCCTTGTGACGACTTTAGAGTATCGAAAAGATCTCGTTGCTATAAAAGATATCAGATATGCTCCTGACTTTCACAAGTTAATTGCTGATACAGCAAAAGAACTTGGAATGGATTGTGGTGATGTTGGAATTATCTATGAAGATACGATTCATGGAACAATTCTTCGAAATATGAATGAGAATCTACCAGATCTTAACCTAGTACCCTGTGATGATATCATCTCCAATATGCAGGTTATTAAAACTCCACGTGAACAGACCTCAATTATCGAGGCATGTAGGATTGGTAGTGAAGCTGTTAGACTTATTATGGAAGAAGTCGAAGAAGGAAAGACTGAGAGTCAGGTTCTTGGACCTGCTATGGCTCATATATATTCTAACGGTGCAGTTCTCTACTTCGTTGTAACCAATGGTGGCAAAGATAGTACTCCTGTTCACAGTATCGACTTTCCTGGCTATGACTGCAGACGTAAGATGAAGAATGGCGATATCTTTAAAGTTGATTTAATTCTTATTTTTGAAGGCTATATCTGTGATTTCGGACGAACTACTGTAGTAGGTGGTGAGGCCGATCCTGTAGTAAGACGTATGATAGAAGAAGTCACACTCTCCTGTGAGCATGTAATAAGCAAAATCAAACCTGGAGTAAAAATCAGTGAAGTTGTAGCATCTGGTGATGAATATCTTATTTCAAAGGGTATTTATCTTGATGCAGAACAGACTGATCCTGACAAAATTTATGCTGCATTCCCTCCTCATTGGGGTCATGGAATCGGTATGACTTGGGAGAGACCTTGGTTCGTAAAAGATGAAACTATGGTTGTCGAAGAAAATATGTACCTTGCTGTAGAGAAATGTCTCTATAAACCAGGGGTAGGAACAGTTAACTATGAACAAAATTTCCTAGTAACTGCTGACGGAGTGAAAATTCTTACAACCACACAGAAACTTTGGATTTAAGGACTATAGGAGAATATTGTGAATAAAGAGAAATTAGTAACTTTCTGTCAAGATCTTGTTAAAATCAAGAGTCTATCTGGCAATGAAGGTGTTGTTGCACAGAGAGTTATTAAAGAAATGGAAGCTCTTGGCTATGATGAAATTATGACGGATCCCTACGGGAACGTCATAGGAAAAATCAACGGCAAGGGAGAAAAAACCATTCTTTTTGAAGGACATATGGATATTGTTGATGTTCCCACTCCAAAGGATTGGAGTGTGGATCCCTTCGGTGGAGTAATCAAGAATGGTTGTCTCTATGGTCGAGGTTCAGCAGACATGAAGTCCTCTTTAGCTGCAATGATTCATGGTGTTTCTGATTTAATAGGCAGCTCAAATAGTGCTGATATCTATGTTGTAGCTGTCGTATTTGAAGAAATTTTTGAAGGTGTTGGCTTCAGTAAAGTTTTAGATATGATTACTCCAGATGCTGTAATTCTTGGAGAACCAAATAATCTTGAAATTGCCATTGGGCAGAAAGGTCGTGCCGAAATTATTCTTGAGACAATAGGAGTGAATTCCCATTCCGCTCACCCGGAAGTTGGGGTTAATGCAATAGATTTAATGATTCCCCTACTTGCTAAAGTTAAGCAGATTCCAGTAATTGAATCTGAAGTACTTGGCAAGGGAATATTGGTTGCTACTGATATTCTCTCATCCCCTTATCCTGGAGCCTCCATTGTTCCAGATCGTTGTCGCGCTACGATTGATAGGAGACTCATTGAAGATGAGAGTCATGAGAGTGTTCTTGCTCCGATTCAGGCTGTTATAGATTCATTGAGTAATGAAATAAAAGACTTTAAAGCAACAGCTTCCTACTCGGTAGAAGAGCTACCCACCTATACAGGGGCCTCTCTTCACTCAGAAAGGTTCTATCCTGGTTGGATACTGAGCGAATCTGATACTCTTGTAAGAAATGCTAAAAATGTTTATAATGAACTTGGTATGGACCCTGTTATTAGTACATATCTTTTCTGTACGGATGGAAGTTCAAGTGCAGGAGAAAGGGGCATTCCCACAATAGGAATCGGACCTGCACCTGCAGAGATGGCTCATGTTGTTGATGAACATGTAAAGATAGATAATATTGTAGCTGCCGCTAATATCTACTGCGGACTAGCAAGTAACTTTTGATTATAGTTTAAGACTATTAGATTTGAAATTAGTATAAAGAATAGGATAATTATGGATTCAGTAGCAATTGGTTTACACATAAAGAAAATTCGCTTACAACAGAAGAGAACACAACAGGAAATTGCTGATTTTTGCGGTTTTACCAAGAGCTATCTTTCAAAGATAGAGAGAGGTAGGGTTATGCCCTCTATTGGAGTTTTGGCTAAAATTGCTAATTTTCTCAACATCAAAATATCGCATCTTCTAGATGAGGAGACTTCCAAAGATATCAGTCATGATAAAAAGGCTCATATTGAAACTCAACTGATTAAGACTTCAAAGGGGTATTCAATATTCCCCTTTGCCTCTAATCAAGAAGAAAAGGTGATGCAACCGTTCTACTTCGTTACAAATAAGAAAGATCATGTTCTTCATAAGACGATACATGAAGGAGATGAGTTCTTCTATATTATTGAAGGAGAGATGCTTTTAAAAATTGGTACTGAAGAATATCATCTTTGTGCTGGAGATGGGATTTATTTTGATGCTCGGATAGAACACCAGACGATACCTCTCACGGAAGTTGTGAAAGTTCTCGATATCTGTTCCTAGTCTTTTACTTACTTATAAATTGTTTATATCTTGAATAAACCCAGCTTAAAGGCTGGTTTTATCATTTTATTAGAAATAATTAATTTTTTTGTTATGCATAATACAATAAATTATTTCAAGAAATATATCATTAAATAGGCATAACTTCGAAGTTCACAACTTGATGGTGTTGGTACAAATCTAGTATTTCCTTAAACACAATAAAAAATCAAAGTTAAATCTTATGTAGAATTAATGTAAGGGTCAATTACCGCATCTAAAGGTATATTTTTCAACTCGATTCTTGTCAGGTGTTGCTGAATTCACTCTTTTTTCTAATTGAAAACGAGCAGTTTTCTTTGAAAATGATGAAACTTTTCATTTTAGTTTAGAAAAAGGAAAGAAATTATCATGAGATTAATATTATAGATTGCAGATTGAAAGAAATAGGGGAATAGATGTTGCTATCAGTCTCTTTATCAATTGTAAAATACTTATTTAATTTAAGGATGTATTAAAGAATATAAAACATCTAAAATCATATCTTATGTGATAGAGATATGTAGAGGTAGAAAGGATATTACTAAGAATAAGTACCAATTCTACCACTACATGAATTTTATTAGTTATCCGTCCACTTTATGCAGTAGGGCGGATATAAATATTAGATCTGTGAGAAATACTTATAGTACTAGTGATGGTGGTGCATAAATACGATTTGATAGTTCTTGATCAAGCATGTATAATCCCTTTCCTTCAATACCAATCAATTCAGCTTTTTTAATCAAAAGACTTGCGTTGGTTTCTTCTTCACCTTGTTCTTTTACAAACCAATCTAAGAACTGAGTTGTACGATAATCTTTTTCTTCTAAAGCTGTTGCATAAATATTGTTAATTGAATCTGTAATATACTTTTCATGTGCAAGTCCGGCCTTAAGAACTTCAACTTCATTATCCCAAGTGCTTTCTGGTTTTTTGATTGCTTCATATGTTATTTGGCCATCGTTATTATGCAAGTACTTAACCATTAGCATTGCATGATCTCTTTCTTCTTGTGCCTGAACTACATACCAATTAGCGAATCCGCTTAATCCCTGGTTTTCAAAATAGTTAGCGAAACTTAAATATAAATATGCTGAAAAAAATTCTTTGTTTATTTGTTCGTTTAGCATAGTTGATACTTTTGTGTTCATAATTAGCGCCCCTTATTATATTTTAAATCATAATTCATATGCTTTATAATTAGCATAAATTAATGTTAACCCTATACAAAAAATAAAGCAAATGGTAAATCAATAGATAAACAGAACATTATGTATGTTCAATTGAATAAGTAAAATAACTGTGATTTACTCTTAATTCAAAAGGTAATTGTCAATCAATAAATGTAGCCTTGGTGTGTATCAATATTATTTTCAATTTATTATATTTATATTACCCAATAATCAATTATTCTTTATTTTTTTATTTATAGTATCAGCCGCATACCAACCAGTAAGAATTGCAGTTGGTATTCCCGCAGGACTATAAGCCCATTGCCCAGCTTGGTATATATCTGGAACTGTGGTTTTTACAGATTTTGGAATCTTTTTTAAATCATGTATTACTGGAACTGCTCTTTCATAGGTCCAACCGGTTATTCCACCTTCTGCTGTTCCAACCTTATTTTGATAACTTAAAGGTGTGAAAGAGAATTGGAAAATAATATTTTCTTTTAAATCGGAATATAAGGCAGCCTGTAGAACTTCAATCATTTTGTTTTCTACTTCTTTTTTGAAAGTATCATACCATCTAGCATCTTTTACCTTTTTTACAAGATCATATTCAAAGAAAATACTTGCAATAAAGCCGGTATTTCCTTTTGGAGCCAAGCTTGAATCCCTTAGGCCCGGTATCGATATTTCATAAGTATTTAATTTACAGTATTTATCTACCCAGTTTAGTATTTCTTCTTTTGAGAGATTGTCAAAATTATTCAATAAATTTTTTAATTCTGATTTATTAACCTCTTTCAATCCCTCTTTTTGTGGAGTAAAGAAAAAGTGACCATTAGATATTTTAGAAAAATATTTCAAAGGTTTATTGATTCCCAAATAAAGGGAGAAAACAGAATCTCCACCACGGCTGGCCATAAATTTTTCTTTTTGTTTTAGAGAGTTCTCTTTTATTTGATTATCTAGTTTTGATAAATCAAGTATTGAATAAAGATTTTTTAAGTCAGCACCCCAGATTAATTTAGAATAATTATATTCATTTCCCTTGCTATCAGTGATTGTTTTCTTTTTAGGGTCAACAGAGGTTATTAAGGTATCCCTCTTTATTTTCCCGCCATTTTCAATTATTTTCTCAGCTAGCTTTTGGGTTAAGATCCCTGTTCCACCTTTTGGATAAATATAATCTTGGTATACATAGAAATATCCTAAGGCAAAGAAAGTTGGAGTATTTTTAAAAAAATGTTGGCTTATCATATCAATTAGGGATTTATTTGAAGTATATTTTTCTAAAAAAATATTAATTGGTTTATTCATTCTGCCCATGTGCATTACTGCAAGTACAAATTTGCCAAACCAGGGAAGAAGTTTATGAATTAAGTAATCTCTATCTTTGGTAAAATCTTTTGTGAAAATTGGGTTATCAAATCCATAAATAATATCCATGCTTTTGGTGATTTTTTTGACGACTTTGAAGATTTTTTCAATCTCTTTTTCATTTTCTGGGAATTTTTTAATTAAGAGTAGCTTGTATTTAATTATATCTTCTACATTATTTATAGCGAAAATATCAGACTCAATTCCTATAGACACAGGACTTTCAAGAAGCTCCATATCGATCTCTAAATCTTTCAATAAGGGTTTTATAATTCCTGAGTTTTCTAATGATCTAGCACCTACATCAAAAACAAAACCCTCATAGTTAAAAGAATTTAACAAGCCACCACATTTTTCATTTTTATCAATCAATAGTACGGGAAAACCTTCTCTTGAAAGATAAGCTGCTGAAGTGAGGCCACCGAGACCAGAGCCTACTATAACAATCTGTTCTTCTTTATTCATTATTATACCCCTGCTATTAATTTAGATTTCTCCCACAATTTCCAAGCCATTTCTGTGTCTAAAGCATGAGGAGCTGGAATTTCCTTTGTAGTTAGATTGAAAAAACATCCAGTAGTTTTCTCAACTTCCTTAGAGACTCCTAAATAATATAAAGCTTTTGCAGAAACTTCAGCAGATCTTGCTGACGGTAGTATAAAACTATGTTTAAAACTACGATAAAGTTTACCGTTATTTTCACCCATATTACTATTAACATTACCTGGATGCATGGCGTTTATACTAACTCCAGTTCCTTCATAATATTTTAAAAAAGTTATCATTGAAAGTAATTGTGCAGTTTTAGCAGATCCATAACCCTTAAGTCCTGTATAGAGGTGTTTCTTCCACTCAAGATCATCAAGTCGTAATCCTCCAATTGCAAATCTATGTCCTTCAGAATTAACAAATATAATCCTAGCTTTCTTTTGAGAGGTTAATTTTTCTTTTAACATGTAGTTAATAATAAAAGAACTTAAATAGTTTACTTGAAAAACTTGCTCCAACCCATCATTTGTAAAGGTTTTCTTTGTTAGATAGACTCCAGCATTGTGAATTAATACATCAATATTTTCTTTTATTTCACAAAGTTGTTTACCTAAACTTATTACCTCAGAAATACTTGTATAGTCTGTGATAATATATTTACAAGATATTTTAAATTCTTTTATAAACTCTTCACATTGTTTTTTTGATTTTTCCTCGTTGCGATTTATGATAATAAGATTAGCGCCATGAGAAGCATATAATTTTGCAGTGTAGCAACCTATTCCTGAAGTTGTTCCAGAAATTACGACCAATTTGCCTGAAAAGGAATCATTGCTGATAGAGGGGTCTCTTTTATCATTTTTAATCATTGCTCCAATATTGGACCATTTGTATTCTTTTAAGTATTTATTCATTTTTTAACCAAACTTTTTTATCATAAATTTTCTATATATTTTACAAAATCTTGGAATGTTATCAAAAATATCACCCCATAAATCATAGTAATCTCTTTGTTCAATTATCTTTCTTTCATCATTTAAGGTAACTCTACTTATTCCAAATATTGAAGAGTTTGGATATTTCTTGAAACTGAGAGTCATCTCCCATTCGAGTATTATCAAATTACCATCTTCACTTGAATGCTTAATTTGCATTTTAAGATCGTTGGAGCGATCTGTAAGACGTTTAGTCATAGCCTGAAACTTTTCTTTCCCATGGATTTCTTGAACTGTATCTTTAAAGATAATATTTTCATCATAGTAGGGTAAGATATGGGACCAGTCGGGTTGACCTTCAGTATTATAGATGTCGGTCCATAGATTAGTGAGATGATTTTTATCAATTATTTTGTATTCGTTGATGGGGC
>CAZJGS010000060.1:0-15437 GCA_964545735.1 uncultured Spirochaetaceae bacterium | reverse complement strand
TAAACGACTCAAAAGGGTTCGAACTATATAGTGATGTTGAATCTAAAATTGAGCATTATCATAAGATTATGAAGTTGTTCAAAGCCGCCTTTATAATTGAAGTAGTTTGCTTGTTTGTGGAAATATTTATTCCTTTAATAAACAAAAGAATGGAAATAATGAATTTTATTTTTATATCTATAATTGCTTTTTTTGCTATATGTCTATACGGAGCCTATACAAAAATGAGTGCAAAAGCAGGTTTTTATAAACAGCAAAAAGATAATATTGGGCTAGCGGATTAATTATTAAATATTTTGTTTGACAAGAGCAATGTATCAAGGTATTCTAGTTATGTTAAGAAAAATTAACATAAGGAGTTTTTTATGAAAAAAACATTGATTATTGCTCTATCATTAGTATTATTTGCACTTCCTGTATTTGCTAGTGGAAATAAAGAAGAAGTAGCTTCTCCAGCCCTTCAAGCTGAAGAAAAAGTAATGACTCATGATGAGTTGGTTGCCGCTGCTAAAGAAGAAGGCAAAGTAGTCGTTTATGCTACAACAAGTCGAATTGCTAATGCTGCTGAAGCATTTGAAGCAAAATATGGTATTAAAACCGAAACTTCTAATCTAAAAGATTTTGAGTTGATTGAAAAAATTTCTAAAGAAGCAACTAGTGGTGTAACTGGTGCTGACTTTGTAATTGCTCAAGATGGTGGAAGAGTACAAGGCGAATTACTTAACTTAGGTTATTTATATTCTTATGTACCTGAAAGCTTGAAAAACATAATACCAGCTCGATATCAAGATCCTCTTGTTTTCTCAATTATAAATAAACTATTTATTTTTAATAATGAAGCTTCTACACAAGAACCTTTTGAAAACATTTGGGAATTAACTACCGAAAAATGGAGAGGTAAATTCCAATTTAAGAACCCCTACCAAGAAAGTGTTAATGCAAACTTCTTAACTATGGTTACAAAACCAGAAATTTCAGATCAAATTGCAAAAGCATATAAAGATTATTTCAAAAAAGATATTGAGTTAACCACAGATAATGCTGGTTATGAATGGATCAAAGCTCTTTACGAAAATAAATTAATAGTTACAACTTCAGACACTAAAACAGCTGAAAGTATCGGTATTAAAGGTCAAAATAAGAGTGAAAATGCAGGTCTTTTTGTATTCTCTAAATTGCGTTATATATCAAGTAAAAATTTAGCACTTCAACCATTATTAGAAGTTCAACCATTTAGTGGTTTCTATTATCCATTATATGCATTAATGGTAAGCAATGCTAAACATCCTGCTGCTGCTAAGTTATTTATCGAATTCTTATTAACTGATGAAGGTTTCAAACCTTGGAGTAGTAATATGGGAACATATTCACCAAATCCAAATGTTCAGATTCAAGACGGTGATTATCCTGTAAGCTTTTGGGAACCTATCTTAATAGCTGAAGATCCAGTTTGGTGTTTTGAAAATAGAGCACAAGTTGAAGAATTCTTGATCGAATATCTTTATTAATAAAAAATAAAAATGGGGTTGTTTATCAACCCCATAACTTTATAAAGGATTAACAATGACTTACAGAAATAGATTAAAGATGTATTTCAAGAAGCCCCATAATATAATATTGACTTTATTATTTGTGATATTGCTATATCTTACTATTGTCCCAATGATAACAATAATAATTGACACCTTTACTGTTCATCAATCTGAATTGATGAGAATTAAAGGCTCTAAAGTTGGTTCTTTTACTTTATATCACTGGTCGAAAGTATTATTTTCATCACTTAGCGCTAAAATGTTTTATCAACCATTGTTAAATACTATTGTTGTAGCATTAGGAACTTGTTTTGTTGCAATATTAATTGGTGGTACTGTTGCTTGGCTTATTACAAGAACAGATATGAAATATAAGACTATTATATCAACATTATTTATCTTCCCATATATAATGCCTTCATGGACATTAGCTATGGCATGGTTAAACTTCTTTAAAAACCCTCTTGTAGGTGGGGCTCCAGGCTTGTTTACAGTTTTAACAAATATTGAAACACCAAACTGGTTTGCCTATGGGCAATTTCCCATTATAATGGTATTAGGCCTTCACTACGCACCTTTTGCTTACATATTAATTGGTGGAATATTAAGAAATATGGATGCTAACTTAGAAGAAGCTGCTTTACTTATGAAAGCTAGTAGAGCTAGAATTATGAGAAAAATTACAATTCCAATTGTACTTCCAGCACTTCTTTCAACTTTCTTACTTGTATTCTCTAGTGCAATGAGCGCTTTTGCTGTTCCAGCCTTTTTAGGAACGCCTGTAAGATATCAAGTATTAACAACTCAAATGTTTAGAACTTTGAATGGTTTAAATCCTGGATATGGATATATTATGGCTTTAGTTATGATCATAATAGGTGTTTTAATTTTAGCAATGAATCAAAAGATAATTGGTAAAAGAAAAGCCTTTACAACAATAACAGGTAAATCTTCAAATATATCATTAATCAAATTAAGAAAAGGTAAAGTATTTATTTCCTTATTTGTATTGATTTCTACTTTATTAATTTGTATTGTCCCTCTAATTTCATTCGCAGTTGAATCCTTTATAGTAGAACCAGGAAACTATTCTCTATCTAACTTCTCATCAGTCTTCTGGATTGGTAGTGGATCCCCTGAAATTGCTAATGGAGAGCCAGGCATATTAAGAAATCCTTCAATTCTTTTAGGTTTAATTAATAGTGTAAAACTAGCTGTTGTAGTTTCACTTGTAGCAGGAACTGTAGGAATATTAGCCGGTTATGCTATTTCAAAATCTCGTGGTACTAAACTATCCTCAATTGTTAATAATTTAGCATTCTTCCCATATTTAATGCCAAGTATGGCCTTTGGTGCTATATACCTTTCAATGTTTGCTGTTAGAAGAGGCTTTATACCTCCAATGTATGGAACTTTTGCTTTATTAGTTCTTGTAGGATCTGTTAAATATTTACCTTTTGCTTCCAGAGCTAGTATTGGTGCTATGCATCAATTGAGTGGTGAAATAGAAGAAGCTGCTACTATTCAAGGAATTCCTTGGATAAAAAGAATGATAAAAATTATTGTTCCAATTCAAAAAGCAAGTTTTATTTCAGGATATTTGTTGCCCTTTATTTCATGTATGAGAGAATTATCTCTATTTATATTATTAGTAACACCAGCAACAAGAATATTAACAACAATGTTATTCCAATATAACGAAAAAGGTTGGAGCCAATATGCTAACGCAATTAATCTACTTATAGTATTCTTTGTAGTAGGAAGTAATGTAATTGTAAACCGAGTAACAGGTGCCTCAATTGATAAAGGTATCGGAGGAAATTAAAAATGCCAGAAATTAGATTAGAAAATATAACAAAAAGATTTGGTAAATCAGTTGCTGTTGATAACTTAACAATGACTATAAATGACGGAGAGTTTATTTCTTTATTAGGGCCAAGTGGCTGTGGTAAAACAACAACTCTTAGAATGATAGCAGGATTAGAGACTCCTACTGAGGGTGAAATCTTTATAGATGATGTTTGTGTCTTTTCATCAAAGACAGGCATAGATATCTCACCTGACAAAAGAAATGTAGGTTTCCTATTTCAAAACTATGCTCTATGGCCACACATGACTGTTTACAAGAATATTTCCTTTGGTCTTGAAAACATGAAATGGAACAAAAAGAAAATTGAAGAAAGAGTTGTTGAACTTGTTAAAATGTTAAAAATTGAAGAATATCTTGACAGATACCCAAGTGAATTGTCCGGGGGACAACAACAAAGAGTCGCTATTGCAAGAACTTTATCAACAGGTCCTAAAATCCTATTTATGGATGAACCCCTAAGTAACTTGGATGCTAAATTAAGAATGGAAATGAGAACAGAATTAAAGAGATTGCACTTAGAAACAAGCTCAACTTTTGTTTACGTAACTCATGATCAACTAGAAGCTATGACGCTCTCTACTAAGATATGTTTACTAAAAGAAGGTCTATTACAGCAGTACCAACCACCATTATCAGTCTATAGAGATCCCTCAAACTTCTTTGTTGCAGATTTTGTTGGTTCTCCAAATATTAATATTATAGAAATGATTGGAAATGTTGTAAATGTTGATGAAGTAAAATTGGTAAATCCGTCTTTAAGTTTATTGTTTACTCCTACTTCTAAAGTAGTATCAATAAGTGAAAATCAACAACTTTTATTAGGAATAAGACCAGAAGATATTGTAATTGATGAGAGTGGTGAATTTGAAGCAGAAGTATATTCTACTTTACCCTCTGGTATGGAAACTATTGTTAAAATTAAAATTAATGATATTATACTTACCTCTGTTGTTTTTGGTGATGTTGACTTTGAAATTGGTAAAAAGGTTAAAATCTCTTTTCCTAAAAATAAATATTTATTGTTTGATAAAGAGTCAGAACTTCAATTATCCAACGGTAAATTATCTTAATAAATTCTTTTTATATTGCCCTGTATTCTTATACAGGGTAAAATATATTTAATTATTTGGTGAGGTATTGTGTGAAAAAAGTATTAGTTGTTGATGATGAAAAAGCTATTGTACAAATGTTGAGTATTAATTTAAAGAACTTTGGTTTTAAAGTTTTTGCAGCTTATGGTGGTTATGAAGCTTTAGACATACTTCAACATGAAAAAATAGATGTTATACTTTTGGATATTATGATGCCAAATATTGATGGGATTGAGACTTGTAATCTTATAAAACAAAACCCAGAAACCAGAGCAATACCAGTAATAATAGTAAGTGCTAAAACACAGGTAGAAGATAGAGTTCTTGGCCTAAATAACGGTGCAGATGATTATATTATAAAACCTTTTGATATTTTAGAACTTAAATCAAGAATTGATGCAGTTCTTAGACAAGTTGAAGTCTTAGAAAATAAGAAAAAGATTTTAACTAAAGGTAACATTGTTATGGATTTATCCGCCTTTGATGCTACCTGCGCTGCAACTAAATTAGATTTAACTTTAACTGAATTTAAAATATTATGTGAATTATTAAAAAATCCATCTGGTATCAACAAAGATGAGTTAACCAATTTGATTTATAGTAATGTTGTCTTTCAAAACAAAAGAGTTCTTGATGTCCATATGAGAAACTTAAGAAAGAAACTTGAAATATGCGACTCGAATTGTAAAATAATGACTTTAAGAGGAATTGGGTATACCCTTGAAATTCAAGAATAAAATTATAGTTATTTCAATTTTATCATTAATTGCTTTTTCTCTACTCTTTTCCTTGTATTATATCTCTTTTCGCACAGCAGTAAACCAAATACTTGAGAGAGGCGATTCTGATACTGAGAATTTAGTAGGTCTTGTTGATGATTTAGATAGTGTTGAGAGTGCCGTTTATAATTTTAATAGTGCCAGAAATCTTCAAATTATTGTTGTCGACAGTAATTATCAGGTACTTGTAAGTACCGCCTCAACTATAAGAACTCAATATTTTTCTAATAATATTACCTACGCAAAAGCAGAGGGTAGTGCCTACTCATTTATAAAAAAGGATACAGGTAAAACTTTATCAGTAATTTATTCTAAGAGAGGTTTGTACCAAGGCAATCTAATAGTTGTTAGCGTAGAATATCCCTTTATCTCATACAATCAATTTAAGCAAATACTTTTTACAATAATTATAGTTTCATTATTACTTATTGTAATTAATACCTATTTTATAACAGCCATATATATAAATACATATATATTAAATTTAAACAGGTTTGTAGAAACAACTCATGCTTATAATGAATTAAATAATCAAGACTTAGAATTATCAACTAACAGTGAAAATAAAGAAGTTATCAAATTGATTGAAACTTTGAATACTTATAAAAAGAAATACGATTCTATTTTAGAAAATGATAAAAAAAGGTTTTCAAAAATCAATTCTCTTTTATCAAATATTCCAACAGGTATTATCGTTATAGATAATAATAAACAAATATCTCTAATGAATGATAAAGTAAATAGCTTATTAAACATTGAAAAAAGAAGAATTATTAATTCTAGTAATATTGAAGGGTTGGATCTTATATATTCAATTTGGGAAAATATAAACACAGATAGAAAAATTAGAATTCAAGATTTAACAATAGATAGTACAATTCTTGAAATTGAAGCTTTGCCTATGATTGATAAATATAGTCCTTTTGATTTTATCGGAGTTTTGTTTTTAGTAAGAGATGTAACAAAAACAAGAGAAATATCGACAATTAAGGATGATTTTGTTTCAAATGTTTCTCATGAACTGAGAACTCCTTTGACTATAATAAATGGGTTTGCTCAAGCTTTAAGCAATGAAAAAATAAGTGATGAAGATAAAATTATTTGTATTGATTCTATAAATACAGAGGTAATAAAATTATCTTTTTTAATCACAGAATTACTACAACTTTCTCAAATTGAAAATAACAACTTAGAGGAAAACTTTATTGTTTTTAATCCTTTTAGTATTGTAAAAGAGCAAGTTGCTTTGTATTCATCAAAAGCTTTAGAGAAGAATATAACTATACAATTACAATTGAATGAAAGAAATGAATGTGAATTATTAACAAATCAGATTTACTTTAGACAAATAATAAGTAATTTAATTGATAATTCAATAAAATACTCAAACAAAGATTCAAAGATAATAATAAGAGAAAAAATAATAGATGATGACTATATTTTTTCAATACAAGATTTTGGAATTGGGATTGAAAAACAATATTTTAACAATATCTTTGATAGATTCTACAGAGTAGAAAAGTCAAGAAATAGAGAAATAGCAGGAAGTGGATTAGGTCTTTCAATTGTTAAATTATTTTTAGAAGCAATTGGTGGAAACATTTATGTTGAAAGTGAAATAGATAAGGGTTCAATATTTACAATAACAATAAAAAGGAATTAAACATGTATAAATTAAATAAAGAAATATTAAAGGCTTGTGATATTAGGGGTGTATATAACACGTCTCTTTTTGATGATGATTTTTATTATATAGCTAGGGCTTTTGCAGTTATTCTACATAAAGAGAATAAAAAGAATTGTGTTTTGGGTTACGATTGCAGACTTTCATCCGTAGCTCTTTTTGAAAAATTTAAACAAGGGTTGTTAGATAGTGGTATTAAAGTATTTTACTTTCCAACTCTTATTAGCTCTCCAGCCCTATATTATTCACTTGATTATTTAAAGGCTGATAGTGGTGTGATGATAACAGCTAGCCATAATCCTTATATTTATAATGGATGTAAATTTGTGATTAATGATAGAATTTTTCATAATACCGATATTACAAACTTAAATGAAATAATAGAAATTGGTAATTTTGTCGATAAAAAAATAGATGATCAAGTTTGTGTTGATATTAAAGAGACCTATATAAATTATCTTATAAGTAAATTAAATTTAGAGAATTTAAAAGAGGCTAAAATAGTTTGGGACTGTGCAAATGGAGCTACTGCTTTTTGTATTAAAGACTTTGTTAAAAGATTACCTTCACAAAATATATTAATATTTGAAGAGGCTGATGGAAGATTTCCAAATCATAAACCTGATCCTAGTAAAGAAGAGAATTTACAATTAGTAAAAGATAAAGTTCTAGAAGTGAAGGCTGACATTGGTATTTCTTTCGATGGAGATGGGGATAGAGTCGGTTTTATTGATAGCACAGGTTCATATGTTGATGGTAATCAACTGTTGATAATATTAGCTAAGGATTTTCTAAATTCTAATCCAGGTGAAAAAGTAATGAGTGAAGTAAAAGCTAGTAAAGTTTTTTATAATAGTATTAAAGATTTTGGTGGCATTCCTGTTATGTGGAAAGTAGGACACACAAATCAAAAAGCTAAGATGAAAGAGGATGATATTAAGTTTGCCGGTGAAACCAGTGGTCATATTTTTTATAAAGAAAATAATTATTATGATGATGGGATGTTTGGTGCAATAAAACTATTAAATTATATGTTTTTTACAAAACAAAAACTTTCTCAAATACTTGAAAAATTACCATTAATAATAGGCTCCGGTGAAGTTCGCTTAAAAATGAATGAAGATGAAAGAACTCTGTTTTTAAAGGTTATAAAAGAAAATTTAATCAAAGATAATAGGGAGTTTATTGATATAGATGGTGTGAGAGTTGATAGCAGTAATGGCTTTTGGCTTTTAAGAAAATCGAATACAGAGCCTCATATTACTTTATACTGTGAATCGTATTCAAAAGAAGATTATATGACTGTTGTAGAGGATTTAAAAGCTTATATAAGCAAAACTGATTACAAATTGACTGAATTATAGGAAAATTTAATCTCTAAGATAACAATTAATAAAATCCTGATAAGTAGTATCTATTTTAAATTACAGCCTTCATCTTAATCAATACTAAAAAAAGTTTTGTAGTTGCATCTCTAAAAAACCAAAAAATAGAAAGTTTTAGAGTTGTAATTATAAAAGTTTGACATTGTATTTTGTTGGGATTATAATACCATTTATGAATACCAAGAAAATAAAAAGAGAATTTTATCTTAAGAAGTTAATAGATTTAGAAGAAGTTAATGTCATTAAGATTGTAACTGGTGTAAGACGTTGTGGAAAATCTACATTATTGAAGCAATTTAAGGATTATTTATCTTCTGAAGGTGTTAAAGACAATCAATTCGTTTATATTAATTTTGAAGATTTGGACAATGAAGTAATCAAAGAATATCATAAGTTAAATTATTATGTATTATCTAAATTGATTCCCAACGAAATAAATTATCTTTTTATTGATGAAGTTCAATTAGTACCAAATTTTGAAATTACAATTAATAGCTTATTTATTCGAGAGAACTTAGATATATATTTAACCGGGTCGAATGCTCAATTGCTATCTAGTGAATTAGCAACTTTACTTTCTGGTCGATATATTGAAATAAATATGTTACCGTTTTCTTTTAAAGAATATTATGAGTTAAAAGGTGGAAATATAAGTGAAACATTTTCAATGTATCTAGAAAATGGAGGTTTCCCTGAATCCTGTTATATTGATAAGATTGAATCAAGAAGAGATTATTTAAATGGTATTTTTAATACTGTTTTATTGAAAGATATTGTATCTAGAAAGACTATTTCTAATGTTCAATCCCTAGAGGTAGTAATAAGATTTTTATTTGATAATGTAGGGAGTCCTGTCTCTTCTAATAAAATAGCTAATATATTGAAGGCCGATAAAAGAATAATTGCTCCATCAACAATTGATAATTATATTAGAGGATTAAAAGATGCATATATTTTTTATGATGTGAGAAGATTTGATTTGAAGGGGAAGCAATATTTGAAAACTTTAGACAAGTATTATTTTGTTGATTCTGGTTTTAAATCATTGCTTTTAAGTAATGGGAAAACTAATATTGGTCATATTATTGAAAATATAGTTTATTTAGAATTGATTCGAAGAGGTTATAGGGTGAGTATTGGGAAAATTGGTGATAAGGAAATTGATTTTATTGCAGAAATCAATGGAGCTATAAGCTATTACCAAGTATCTTTGTCTATTTTAGATGAGAATACAAGAAAAAGGGAATTTGCTCCTTTCTATTTATTAAAAGATAGTTACCCAAAGTATATATTGACAATGGATTCATTACCTATGAGTGAGAGTGGAATAATTCACAAAAATATAATTAATTTCTTATTGGAATAATATTGTTGTTGTAAAGTAATTTTATCTCACTTTTATTTATTAGATAATAATTAGTTGCTTATTTGCGTACTTCAATTTGCTACATATGAATAATATCAAAAAAAGATTATAAAGATTTACTTAGTTTTTTTTAGTATCAATTTTTTATGAATATAATTGGGCCATTGATAAGACAAATAAATCAGAATCTTCTGCTATGTTGTAGCTCAAACTACCTGTATACATAACAATTCCAGTGAATTTGATATCAGCATTTAAAATATTTTTTTTGAACCATTTGATGTTTTTAAAATCACTTTTACTTATGCTTTCACTAGATTTTACTTCTATTGCTACAACATGGTTTCTAGATTCATTTTCTATAATAAAATCTATTTCATGACCATTGTTTTCTCTAAATTGAAATAGATTGTAATTGATATCGATATCTATCATAGCTTTTAATTCATGAAATGCAAAGGATTCAACTAGTTTTCCACAGATATCTGGGGTTTTGCTTATAATTTCATAATCCCAATTTAATAAACTTGATAGTAAGCCAGAGTCAGTTAAAAATATTTTAGGAGCTTTTATTAGCCGTTTATAATCAGTTTTTTGATAAGAGGGAACAGTAGAAACTAATCCCGCAGTAGTTAAATATAGTAAATACTTTTTTACCGTTTCTACATTTAGTCCTAGTGTTGTGGCTATTTTGTTATAATTAATATATTTGCTAGAAAAAGTTGCCAATATTGTCAGTAGTTGTTTTAATTCAACTGTTTTTATTAATCCCGTTAATTGCTTTAAGTCATTAGTAATTATGGTATCAATATAGGCTTTATACCATATAGCTCTTTGCTCATTGGTAAGTGCTAATATTTCTGGATAACCGCCTCTAAGTGCAATTTGAAGTATTTCTTTTCTAGAGCAAATATGTTTTCGCTTTATTTTTTGTATAGCAAATATGCTGTCTAAGAAAGTCGACTTATTACTTCTTATTTCTCCTTCTGTTAAAGTATTCAGATATATCATACCTATTCTTCCGGCTAAACTTTCTTTTGAATATGGTAGTAATAAAGGGTTTGAAGATCCTGTTAATAAGAATTGTCCTTTTGTATTATTCAAATCAACAATATGCTTTATTTGATTTATAATGAAAGGAGCTTTTTGGACTTCGTCAATTAATACTGGTGAATCACCATTATTGATAAATTCTATTATGTAATCCTTCATATTCTCTACATTATTGATTTGATCAAGATATAAAATATTTGATTGATCTACTATGTTTTTTGCTAGGGTAGTTTTTCCACATTGTCGTGGACCATATATACCAACTATTCTAAAAGTTTTAAGAAATAATTCCAATTCTTTTTCGGCCCACCGTTTTACTAACATATGTTTCTCCTAACAATATTATAAATTAATATTACTCCAAAAGCAAGTGAAAGTCCTATTACTAAGCAAGTGAAAGTACGATTTCAAAGCAAGTGAAAGTACGATTACTTGAAGGTGAATTGTTATATCTAAGGTTTTTTAAATTATTAAAGCATTAAAAATAAAAAAGCTTAGTCCCTTTCTGAACTAAGCATTTAGTCTTAAATAGAAAATTTATAGAATTAAATATTTTTAGTTTAGGTTTCTACAAATTATCAATTAAAGTAGGGATTTTAGCTTCAAAGAAGGCCTCTAAAAATTTAATTCTCTAACCCGTGTTTAATAGAATTAAGTTTCTATTAACCTTTTTGAAGCCTTTAATTTTCGTGACTATGTATCAATACAAAATATATTAAATAGAAAGGACATAGCACTAGAGTACAGACTAAGAAACGTCTTCCCCACGCTCAAGTTGCATGATGAAAGACTCATACGCTAGTATGGTGCCTTCAATTTCAGCCTGTTTAATATCACCTCTTCCAGTCCAGTCCAAGCCTTCATATTTATAAAAGCTTTCAAGTTCCATTTTTGTCTTCTCACATGAGAAATCTGGATTTTGTGAACGGGCTTTAAGGGCTTTAAGTATTATTTCATAAGTTTCATCAAATATTTGTTCGTGTAAATCTATCATGGTGATAATATAAAAAAAAATTATCTAGAACGTCAAGATATGTTAGTGATTTTCATTATCATTAATGTTTTTGGTAACCAAATAATTAATTAATTATTGTATCATATTCAATATTTATTTATTTACATAATAAAAGTTCTCTTAAGGTAGGTCTAATGCTTTCTATAATAAGATTGCAAAACAAGTGAAAGTATTATTACTACGCAAGAGGCCTGTCATAAATTTATAAACCCCTTTTTAGCTTACCGGAAATGGCTTATTTGATTGTTTTAAACAGTTATTTATATCAATAGAAAAAGCTTAGTCCATTATTGAACTAAGCCTTTGGTTTAAAATAAATAATTCTTATAATCGAATATTTGAGGTAGATTTTCTATAGATCATCAACTAAAGCTGAACTTTTAGCATAAGCGGTGCTTTTAGCTTCAAAGAAATCAGTCTTAATCATATTAGCATTTGCATACTGACTTACCCATTGTAATGAATCTGGTTCACTATCATGGCCCTCATATAATTTTTTAAATCCTAGTTGAGTGCAACGTAAATTTCCAAGGTATTGAATGTAGTCAGTTACCATTTGTTTATTTAAGCCGGAAATATTATCACCAATTACATAATGGCCCCAATCAATTTCCATCTCACAACCAACTCTAATCATTTCTCTATAAGAATCAATTAATTCTTTGGTAAACATTTGAGGTTCTTCTTGCTTCATTTCTAAAAGAATAGATCTAAATAACCATAGGTGAGTATTCTCATCTCTGTTAATATATCTAATTTCTTGAACAGAACCAGGCATTTTGCTGTTTCTCCCTAAATTATAGAAAAACATAAAGCCTGAATAAAAATAAATACTTTCAAGAATATAATTTGCAACCATAGTTTTAACTAAACTCGTTAAGTTAGGATCTTCTTGGAATTCATTATATAAATTACCAATATATTTATTTCTCTCAAGTAAATGCTTATCATCTTTCCATTGATATAAAATTTCAGTTCTCTCTTGGGGTGCACAAATAGTATCTAGCATATATCCATAGCTTTGAGAGTGGACAGCTTCTTGAAAAGCTTGGATTGTTAAGCAAAGATTAACCTCATTAGCTGTAATATAATTACTAACATTTGGTAAGTTAGCAGTTTGAACACTATCTAGGAAGATTAAAAAACTTAAAACTTTGTCATAGGCATCTTTTTCATATTTATCTAGTAATCGATAATCTTGAACATCTGTATTCATATTTATCTCTTCTGGTACCCAGAAGTTATTCATAGCTTGTCGATACCAATCACTTACCCAACTATATTTAATATTATTAAAGTCATTTAAGTTTGTGGTATTTCCACCAACCATTTTTCTTTTATCTAAAGAGATATCACCATGTTCATTAAACATTGGTCTTCTTATTATTTTATTGTTATCCATATTATCTTTCTCCTAATATATTATGAGCTGCAGGATGCACATTCTTCAACTTCTAAGGCTTGACTTCTCAAGTAGTAGATTGTCTTAACTTTACTTTTGTAGGCTTCTATATATAAATCTAAAATTGTTCTAAAAGACATTTCATTTGTTATATAAATATTCATGCTCATGGCTTGGTCAATATGTCGTTGTTTAACACCACCAGCTTTAATACTCCATTTTTGATCAATTAAGTGAGCACTCTTGTAATACCAAAATGTATCTTGACTTAATTGAGGAGCAACTCTTGGAATTATCATATTTTTCTTTTCTTCTAGGTAAAATTTATTCATTATTGGGTCCAATCCAGCTGTTGTTCCTATTAAGATACTAGTACTACTAGTTGGAGCAATTGCCATAAGATAAGCATTTCTCACTCCATTTTTATTTACTTCATCTTTTAAGGCTAACCATTTTTCACTATTATATTCTCTTCTTTCAAAGTATTTACCAGTTTGCCATTCACTATTTTCAAAGTATTCATAGCTACCTTTTTCTTTGCTTAAATTCATACTAGCTTTTATAGCACTATAGTTTATTGTTTCAAATACTTTATCAACATAATCTAGGTGATCTTGGCTTTCCCAACTAATATGATGTTTTGCAAGCATGTGGTGATAACCACTAACTCCCAATCCAATAGATCTATATCTTTGGTTAGTTATTTTTGCATATGGAACTGGGTACATATTTAAATCAATAACATTATCTAAAGCTCTAACAACGCTATTTACTGTTTCCTCAATATCTTTTTCATCATCAGTATTAATATTTCCTAAAGCTAAGGATGCTAAATTACATACAACAAATTCACCTGGTTTTGTTTTTTCAACAATGATTGTATCACCATCTTCACTTAAAATTTCATTGCTTATTAATTCAATTTCTTTCATATTTTGAGCAATTTCAGTACATAAATTAGAACAGTATATTACACCTTTGTGTTTATTAGGATTAGCTTCATTAACAATGTCTCTGTTAAAGGTAAAAGGAGTCCCAGTTTCAATTGCAGATTTTAAAATAAGTCTAACTAAATCTTTAACAACAATAGTTCTCTTAGAGATTTTAGAATCACTTACACAGCTTTTATACTTTTCTTCCCACTCTTTACCAAAATAATCTTCTAGGTGATAACCCTTTGTTTTATATATTTCATAAGGACACATCAAATACCAAGTTCCATTGATATCTTTTTCAACCATTTCCCAGAATAAATTAGGATAGCATACTGCTGGAAACACATCGTGTGCTTTCATTCTATCATCACCATTATTTGTTCTAAGTTGTAAAAATTCAGGTAAATCTTTATGCCAGGCATCTAAATATACTGCTACTGCACCTTGTCTAACACCCAATTGATCTACAGCGACAGCTGTATCATTTGCTAATTTAATCCAACGGATTATTCCACCTGCAATACCTTTGAAATCTCTAATGGCAGAGCCAACAGCTCTAACTTTTCCAAAGTAGAGGCCCATTCCACCACCAAATTTGCTTACTTTAGCAAAATTATCTAGGGACCTATAAATACCATCTAATGAATCAGGTACTGTATCAATGAAGCAAGAGGATAGTTGGTGGTAGGGTTTTCTAGCATTACTTAAGGTAGGTGTTGCCATTGTAACTTTATGCTCACTTAACATATCATAAAACTTTTTCACCCAAACTAATCTATTATTTGCTTCTTTCATTGCTAGGTGTAAAGCAATTCCTAAGAACATCTCTTGAGGTGTTTCTAATAATTTATGATCATGTGTTTTAATAACATAGCGTTTAAGCAATAAATCTAAACCACTGAAAGTAAATAATACATTTCTATCTTCTTTAATAAAGGTTCCCGCTTCATCAATTTCATCTTTACTATAGCTATCTAAAATATATTTTCCATATAATCCACTTTCACTTAAGAAGCTTATTTTTTCATATAAATTACCAAACCCAAATTGGATTTTATATTTATTTAAATTGTTAGAAAATTGAAGATATAAAATCCTAGCAGCTATAAACTCCCAGTCTGGTGCTTCAATTGTGGTAAGTTCAACACTAGCCTTTAATAAAGACTTTAATTTATCATCTTTAGTCATTTGAGGTTTTGTAAAAGCAAGATATTTGCTATAGAGAAGTCCTAAACCATATTTACTAGATGTAAAGTTGTTTTGTACTTCTCTTAACACATCATTTAGATTGTTAAAATCTAAATCACTACAAATTAATCTTCTAT
>CAZJGS010000059.1:9601-15733 GCA_964545735.1 uncultured Spirochaetaceae bacterium | reverse complement strand
TACATCCCTGTTTATCAACAATAAAACCACTTTTAAAATATTCAAGGCTTATTTAATAAATTCAAGAATGAGAAGTATTACGAGAAAAGTATTGCTTCAAAAAGTGTAGGCTTTTTGGAGGCAGATCAAAAGAACAGTATTGCAAGAATTAAAGCAATAGCTGTAATTAAAGAGTCCATTATTAATTGTTGTTTTCATCAGTTAATTATAATCGTCAATTATTACGGTATATATTAATCTTAGTGATGAAATGTATCACCTTTATGGGTGATTTGGATTATATCTACTAGTTTAACTCAATAAAAATCTCAAATCCAATGGAATATTGAAGATGAGATTTTTTATTAAAAACTAGTTATATTTTTTCAAATTTAAACCTTAGTTTAACTCATTAAAATACTTATCTAGTTGGTTTTGATTAAATTATATTTTCTTGATCCAAGTCCCATTTCTTCACCATGTTTTACACTAACTTCCCAGCTAGTATTGGGATGAGCATTATGGAATTTATCATGTGAATCTTCATTACAGATATTACCAATTAAACTTGTAGGTACACTTGGTGCTTTATTTACTAAATCAGCACATGCTTGGTCTAGAGCAATTGGATCAAAACTTGCTAAAAATCCTACATCAGGAACAATAGCTAATCCATTTTCAGCATGGCAATCACAATCTGGGGATACATCAATAACCAAAGAAATATGGAAATTAGGTCTTCCCTCTATTACAGCTGATGTGTATTCTGCGATTCTTTCATTTAAGTCATCGTTAGCAGAATCCCATTGAGGTTCAATAGCATTTTTAGGACAGACCGCAATACATCTTCCACAACCAACACATTTATCATTGTTTATACGATATTTTTTGTTTTCTAGTTTTGTAGGAGCACCGTGTGCACAAATATTTAAACAAGAACCACAACCAATACATTCTTCTTCATTTATTATAGGTTTGCTTGTAGCATGCATTTGCATCTTTCCAGCTCTAGAACCACAACCCATTCCAATATTTTTTAAAGTACCACCAAATCCTGTTGATTCATGACCTTTAAAATGTGTTAAAGAAATAATAATATCAGCATCCATAATTGCTCGTCCAATAGCAGCCGTTTTAAAGTGTTTTCCATTTTTTACAGGAACTAGTACTTCATCACTACCTTTGAGTCCATCTGCAATAATTGTTTGACAACCTGTCGTATAAAGGTTAAATCCATTTAAATTTGCACTATCTAAATGATCAAGAGCATTCTTTCTGCCACCTACATATAAAGTATTACAGTCTGTTATAAATGGTTTTCCACCTAATTCTTTAATTTCATCAGCTAAAACTTTAACATAATTAGCTCTTAAAAAAGATAGATTTCCAGGTTCTCCAAAATGCATTTTAATAGCTACATATTTGTTTTCAAAATTTATTTTATTTAATCCTGAACTTTTTAGCAAATCTTTTAAGATTTTTAAACGACTTGGGCCTTGTGAAATTGGAAGTTTTGCAAAATATACATCTGAGTTTTCCATTCAAATAACTCCTAAATTTTTTATATCCATATCTTACTATTAAAGGGAATAAAAAAAAAGTGAAATAAGCTGTTTCATTTATTTCTCATAGCATATTCGAAAAAAAGCTTTAAATTTAAGAAAAATTATAGATAAAATCTCTTAAAAAATAGCAATTATTGTGGATAATTTAAAGATAAGAATATTGGGTCTATCGGCGGCTATCTGTCAGGAATTCGCTTCAGGCATGTAATTGCTTTCCTTTAAAATCTTGGAAGTGGTAAGATATTTTGCATAAGAAAGTGTAAGGCTAAAGGGGTGCATATCATCCATTTTACATTGTTTTTTGGACAGTTGATTGAATTAATAAAATAAAATCCAAAACCCAATGTATTTAAACTATAATATAAAGGCTTTTCAATATTTTCTAAGTGAATCAAGAAAAAATGGGAGAATTGAGTTTATGTTTTTCAAAAAAAAATCAATAAGAAGAAAACTTTTGATTGGAATGATGTGTGCTGCTATTATTCCAATTCTTATTATTACATGGACTTCCCTCCGTATTACATATGATTCTATGGAAGCCCAGCTTATATATAACCGTCGAATGAGCATCGGATGGCTCAAAGACAGACTAGAGATAGAAATTAATGATTATAGTAAAAATTTTTATCAATTTGAAATAGTAGAATCAATGAAGGAAAAAATTCAAAGCTGGTGTTTCGAAGGAAATGAATTGGATTATGAAAGTCAATGGGAATTAATTTCTGCTATGAATTCACAAATAAACCTTAAAAATGAAATCAACTCAATTGAATTATATAATTATAAAAGGGATGAAGTTCTTGTTTGCGCTAGAAGTGGAGCATCCCTTGAGACAACTGGAGAACGTTTAAAGCAGTGGGAAGAAACAAATAAAGACTCTCAGACTAATGTAGTATTTCTAAAACAAGGAAAAGAACTTCTAGCAATACATCAGATTTTCAAGTTTGAAAATAAACAACCTATAGCCCTTATGGTTGTACATATGAGGCCATATTTTCTTCAAGATATTGTTGATGATATAAGAATGACTACCAATGAAAGTGTTATAATTTTTAACAATCAAGATGAAATGCTTATATCTTCTGAAGGAAATGGACTTGATGTTATTCCAACAGAAATAATTTTAATAAAAAATCAGATGAAAGAAGAAGAAATTACTGAACTTTATATAAATAATTCTTTTTGGTTTTACACTCCAGTAAGTGGTGGAAAATTGGAAGTTGTTTTTGAGATTCCCGATAATGTAATAATAAGTGCCCAGAGAAAATCCGGAATTGTAGGATTTATGATAACAGTTTTTACTTTAATAGTTGCTGTTGTATTTGTATTTTTCTTTTCTAGATTTATAACAAAACCAATAATTTATCTTTCAAATAGAATGAAAACTCTTTCAATAGATGAACATGACCCAGTCAAAGAAACCTTAAAAATAAAATCAGATGGCAATAAGGATGAAATAGACACTTTAAATGCCAGTTTTGTTTCAATGATCGATAAAAATAGAAATTTGATTGCAGATAAATATCAAACCCAAATAGAAAAAAAAGAAGCACAACTTAAAGCATTACAAGCTCAAATTAATCCACATTTTATGTATAACTCACTCCAGGTAATTAGTGGAATGGCTGTTTCTAGAAATATGATGGATATTAATGAAATGACAATAGCTCTTAGCGATATACTAAGATATTCACTAAGTTTTTCAGAGGATTCTGTTGCTATAAAAGAAGAAATCACCTATTTAAAAAGTTATCTTTCAATACAGGATATGAGATTTCCAAATAAATTACATTATGATATTGATTTTCCAGGTGATCTTCTTGAATGTCACATACCTAAACTAATTTTTCAACCAATCATTGAAAATAGTTTCACTCATGGACTTTCCCAGAAAAAGGGTAAGTGGAACATCACAATTAAAGGACGCAGGATAGATAGTGAAAAAATTGAAATAACGTTTAGTGATAATGGAATAGGGATTGAGAAAGAGGAATGTAGAAAATTGAATGAATTTTTAGATGAATCTTCTTTTAAGATTTTGGATGCAAATTCTCATATAGGGTTAAGTAACGTTAATGCAAGAATAAAATTATTCTGTTCAAATCCTAATTGTGGGTTAAAAGTATTAAGCACAGAAGAGGGTGGCACAGAAATAATTCTTAGGATACTTTCCAAAAAAATAACCACTGGAGATGAAAACAAATGAATTATAAAGTCGTAATAATTGATGATGAAAAGTGGACCAGAGAAGTAATTAAAGGACTTGGGAATTGGGAAAAACTCGGACTTGAGGTGGTTGGGGAAGCATCGGATGGAGAATTTGGCTTTGAGATCATAAAAAGGACAAATCCTGATATAGTAATATCTGATGTTTGTATGCCGAGACTAAATGGACTACAGCTTATAGAAAAAATAAAAGATAGTGGTTTTGACAGTCTGATAATAATGATATCAGGATATGATGATTTTTCTTATGTCCAGGATGCTCTTCGTCTAGGTGTAAGCGATTATATTTTAAAACCCGTAAAAGCCTCTATACTAAATGATCAACTTGAAAAATGTGTCGAGAAAATTAAGAAGAAAAGAAATAAAACTAATAATGGACTCGATTTGAATTTTGTTTCAAGTGAATATTCAAGTTATATTGATTACAGAGTTGATTGGATTAACAATGCACTTCTCTCTGGATCAGAAGATAAAATAAACGAAGAATTTGATATTTTAGAGGAGCAAATCCAAATAAAATTTTCTGAAATTCAAAGGCGTGATTTTATAATTTATTTTTATTACAGACTTTTATATAATCTTCAAAATTACATTATTGGATGTGGCTACTTATTAAAGCAAATATTTTCAAGTAAATTTACTTCATTTGTATTCGATGATGATACAAAATTCATTAGAATGTTGACTTATTTAAGAGAATTGTATGTGGAAGCTAATATGAATTTAAATGAGTTTAAGCTTAAAAGAAATAAACTTGATATTTCAAAAATTAAGGATTACCTAAGTGCAAATTATCTAGAAGAAGTTTCACTAGAGCGGACTGCTGAATTATTCTCAGTTAGTAAAGAGTATCTTAGCAAGATTTATAAAGAAGAATACAAAATTTCTTTTTCAAAATTTATTATAAAACTAAGAATGGAAAAAGCTATGCAACTTGTACTTGATTCCTCCATTCCACTTAAAAAAATTCCAGAAGCTTCAGGATTTATAGATCAATCACACTTTTATAAAACTTTCAAAAAATACTGGGTAAAAACTCCAGGAGATATAAGAGCTACCTTAAAAAAACACAATGAAACTGATTAATAAAAACTACTCCATTTCCATTGGTTTGGATTTAAACTTAATTATACAAAAAAAGGAATCCTTAGAATAAAAAGGATTTGGAGGAAAAATGAAAAAATTAATTGTTTTATTATTAAGTATTAGCGTAGCAGTTGGATTGTTTGCCGCTGGACAAAATGAGACTAATGCAACAGAGCCTGTTAAAGAAGTAGAATTAAATGTAATGATGAGTTTTCCAAGGTATATGGATCAATGGGAAACCTATTGTAATCAATTTGAAGCAAAAATGCTTAAAGAAGAAAATTTAAAAGTAAAAATCAACCTTGAGATGCCAAGTAGTGACCAGTATGAGAGTGTACTACAAGCCCGTCTTGCTGGAAATGATGCACCAGATTTATATACTCTTCATAGCAACAACATAGCAACTTATTATAAATCAGGGAACTTAGAAGATCTTACAAACCAAGTGCTAGCTACAAAGGTTTATGAAAATATTAAAAACACAGTAACAATAGATGGTAAAATGCTCGCAGTTCCAATTGAAAGTCAAGCTTGGGCAGCCTTATACAATAAGGATATTTTTGAAGAATGTGGTCTTAATGCTCCTTATACATTAAGTGAATTGAAGAATGTTTGTTCTGTTCTTACAGCAAAAGGATACACTCCATTTATGTTAGCTTTCCAAGAACAATGGGTTCCTCAACTAATGACTGCCCTTCTTTTGGGTGGAAAAGTAACCACTGAAGTTCCTGATTGGCTTTCTAGAATGTATGACGATAAAGGCTCCTATGCTGAAATGAGAGATATTTTTGATATAATTGATGTCATTATGCAAAATGGAACTTCTCGTGCTATGGAGCAAGGTTCTGAATCTGGTGCTGCTGAGTTTGCAATGGGAAAATCAGCAATGTTTGTTCAAGGAACCTGGGCCTCTGGTACAATAATGACAACTAATCCTGATATGAATCTTGGTGTATTTGCTCTTCCAGTAAATGAAAATCCTGATTGCGCAAAAGTAAACATTTCAACGTCAACAACTCTAGCAGTACATCCTGCAAGTAGCTCTAAAGATGTTGCTCTTAAATTTGCAAATTATGTTCTTAATGATAATGATTCATCAGCCTTGTTTGAAAGTTGTGGATTTAATCCCCTCGCTACCTGTCATCAATATGACGTTTCAAGTTGGGTGAATGATGCCTCAGAATATGTGGCACAAGGCAAAGCTTACCAAGATTTAGTTCTTCCATCTTCAGTAACTAATGAACAAGGAAAACTTTTACAAGAATACTATGTAAAA
>CAZJGS010000059.1:0-9501 GCA_964545735.1 uncultured Spirochaetaceae bacterium | reverse complement strand
TCCATCTTCAGTAACTAATGAACAAGGAAAACTTTTACAAGAATACTATGTAAAAGCAGTAACAGTAGATCAAATTATTGAAAGATTAGACAAAACTTTTCAAGAAGCAAACAAACTGAATAAATAAAGATTTTCAATTACAAGAAACAGGAATTTTATTTCCTGTTTCTGTTTTTAAGGGAATAAAGATGAACTCTAAAGCAAAACAAAATCGTAGCCTGTTAGTTTTTACATTGCCGGCTATTTTAGTTTATATGATTTTTAAACTAGTTCCAGCCTTATTTGGAATATTCTATTCAGTTACAGATTGGAATGGTCTTAATAAGAATTTTAATATAATTGGTCTTGATAACTTCAAGGAAATATTGTCGGATGTCTATTTCTGGAATTCAATAATATTTACCTTAAAGTATGTAGTTGTGATGGTGCTTGTAGCAAATGTTTTAGCTTTGTTATTGGCAAATTTGATTGAATCACTAAGCAAAGCAAAAGGATTTTTTCGTACAATATTTTTTATGCCAAATATGATCAGCATGATTATTGGAGGCTATATGTGGATGTTTATTTTCACTAAAGTTTTATACTATTTTGCTGATAATTATGGAATGTCATTTCTTGATCATTCCTGGATTGGTAACCCAAAATGGAGTTTTGTAGCAATTGTAATTGTTTCTTCTTGGGCCATGGTTGGATATTTAATGATTATCTACATAGCAGCACTTCAAGGTGTTCCTTCTCAAATCAAGGAATCAGCATATCTTGATGGAGCAGGTAAATGGACTTGTTTCTTTAAAATAATACTTCCTATGATAAGACATGCTTTGACAATCTGTATTTTTTGGACCTTAAATGCTGGGTTTCAAGTTTTTGATGTAATTTATTCTCTAACAGGTGGAGGCCCAGGGCGGGCAACACAATCGGTTTCTTTGAATATTTACGAAGAAGCATTTCAAAATAATATAAGATTTGGATATGCATCTGCGAAATCTACAATTCTTTTTTTAATAGTACTTGTGGTAACGCTTGTGCAGTTAAAATTTATGAAAAAAAGGGAACTTGAGTTATGATTAATAAAACTAAAATTGAGCAGTTTTTGCTTTGGCTTTTTCTTTCAATATTAGCAATAATTTGGATCTTTCCACTTTTTATGGCTTTAATAAATTCTTTAAAGACAAATGGGGAGTTGCTAACAAATGTAATTTCATTTCCAAAGAAACTAAATTTTGATAACTATTTAAAAACTTTCAATAAAATGCATTATTTTAGAAGTTTGATAAATACCATTATCATTTCGAGTGTTGGAGTGAGTTTAATAATACTTTTTTCATCAATGGCTGGATGGAAATTATGTAGAACTAAGACTCGTTTGGCTTCTTTCTTGTTCTCAGCATTTGTATTTTCAATGTTAATACCCTTTAATTCAATAATGATTCCCCTTTATAAAATTGTGTTAATACTCAATATAAAGAATTCTCTACTTGGCTTTGGGACGGTTTATGCCGGACTAGGTGTTAGTATGGCTATTTTCCTTTATTCAGGTTTTGTAAAAGGTATTCCTGTTGAACTTGAAGAAGCCGCTATTATCGATGGGTGTAATGATTTTCAAGTTTTTTCACGTATTGTTTTTCCTCTTTTAAAACCGATAACAGTAACTGTATGCATAACCAATCTTTTGTGGATTTGGAATGATTTCCTATTACCATTAATTGTAATTTCTAATAATAAGAAATATACACTTCTTCTTTCCACAAACACTTTATTTGGACAGTACAGTAGTGATTGGACTGCAATATTAAGTGCATTAATACTTGCTGCAATCCCTGTAGTTGTGTTTTACTCAATTTTCCAAAAAGAAATATTAAAAGGCATTTCAGATGGTGCTTTGAAGGGTTAATTATGAAATTTATTCAAACTAACGGCAAAAAATTAATAAAAGAAAACAAAGAAATATTTCTTAAAGGTTTTGGACTTGGTGGCTGGCTTATTCCAGAAGGTTATATGCTTAATTTTTTTACTGCATGTGACCGCCCAAGACGTATTGAAAAGCTTGTTGAAGATACTTGTGGACAAGAATATTCTAAAAACTTTTGGAAGCAGTACTACGATAAGTACATAACTGAATTTGATATTAAACTTATAGCTGATCAGGGTTTTAACTGTGTAAGAATTCCAATTAATTCAAGAACTTTATTTGATCTTGAATCTAAGGAAGTTTCATTTAATAATAATATTCTTGAAGTCCTTGATCGTTGTATTACCTGGTGCAAGAGTTATGGTGTTTATGTCATTCTCGATATGCATGGAGCTCCAGGGGGGCAAACGGGACAAAATATTGATGATAGTCTTAATGATAGTCCTGATTTGTTTCTAAGCTCTGTTTTTAGAGACAAACTTTGTGACTGCTGGTGTCTTTTAGCAAAACATTATTTAAATGAAGATTATATCGTCGGTTATGATCTTTTGAATGAACCACTTCCTGATTTTTTTAACGAGTATAATTCAATGGTTTTACCATTATATATAGAGTTAATAACTAGTATTAGAGAAATTGATACTAACCATATAATCATTCTTGAAGGAGTTCATTGGGCTTCTGATTTTTCAATTTTTGAAGCTTTGACAAAAAATGAAGTTAAAGAAAATCAAATAATGTTGCAGTTTCATAAATATTGGAATAATCCTGATGAAGAAAGCCTTAAAAATTATATAGAAGTTTCCAATCGCCTTGATGCTCCTTTGCTTATGGGAGAGGGTGGAGAGAATAATATAGATTGGTATACTCTTGTTTTTCCCCTATACGAAAGACTTGGTATTCATTGGAATTTCTGGACTTACAAAAAGATGGAAAGGACAAATTCTCCTGTTTCTTTTTCCGCTCCACGAGAATGGAGTAAGGTTCTTTCATATATAGAAAACAAAGAAACTAAAGAACCCGTAGACTTTAGAAGTATTTTTGATTCTCTTCTAAGAAATCTTCAAACAGTTAAAATAAACAAGAAAGTTTTTAATTCTTTAAAAAGAGAAGCACCAGTTTCAATTCCTTGTGAAGGATTTGATGAGTTTTTTATAAATAAGAACCAAGATGGTGATGTAGATTTAAGAAATAGTACTGGTGTTGCTTTATTTTTTGAGGATGGGCATAAGGGTAGGGTAGATTATCAAAAGATGAATGGTGAGTCTCAAAGCAAAAGTGATAATGTAATTGTAAAGCTTGATGAAAATGAATGGCTGAAATATAGAATTCACTTAAAGAAAGGGAATAATACTGTTTTATTAAAATTAAAGGGTACTGGCTCTTTTGCTTTGACTTACAATGAAAACAAAGTAATTAGAAATTGTGATTCTGATAAAATTATTGAGGAAGAATTTCAGATTTGTTTTACTAAAGAAGTTGAGTTTATAGAAATCCATTGTTTGAGTGGGACATTATTTCTTGATAGAATTTCTTTTAATACTGAAGAAATAAAAGCAAGTATAGTTTATACTTCAACTTTTAAAGATTCCTTTTGTGTATATGAAATAGAGCAAGAATTAACTCAAGATAGTATTGAAATAGAAAATAATATTGTTGATATCCACCCTGAAATAGAATTTCAAAAATTTAGGGGATTCGGTGGGGCTTTTACTGAATCTGCGGGGTTTGTTTTTTCAAAATTGTCAAAATATTTTCAGGAAGAAGTTCTAGATCTTTATTTTGGAGAGGATGGTCTTGATTATGAATTTGGAAGAATTCCTATCGATAGTTGTGATTTTTCCCTAGGTGAGTACAGTGAGATTGAATCAGTTGAACAAATAAAAAACTTTTCACTAAAAAGAGCTGGCAAGTATATTATTCCATTTATTAGTAGAGCAAATGATTATAAAAAAAATATAAAACTAGTATTTGCTCCTTGGTCTCCTCCTGCATTTATGAAAGATAATATGAAAAGGATAAACGGAGGGAAATTAAAGAGAGAGTTTTATGAAGGCTGGGCTGAATATCTAGTTGCTTATTTAAAAAAATACAAAGAAAAAGGATTTTCTGTTTTTGCTATTTCAACACAGAATGAGCCCCGTGCAGCACAAACATGGGATTCTTGTTGTTATAATTCAAAAGATGAAGCTTGTTTTATTGGAGAATATTTGGGTCCAAAATTAGAAAAATATGGGCTTAATGATGTAATTATTGTTGGGTGGGATCATAATAAGGAGAGAGTTCTTGAAAGAACTTGTGAGCTTGTTAGCAGCCCTTTGGCTGAGAAATATCTTGGAGCAATAGGCTTTCATTGGTACAGCGGAGATCATTTTACGGCTCTTTCAATGATTAAAAAAATGCACCCAAATCTTCTTCTTATTTCAACGGAGTCTTGTGTTGAATTGTTGAAATCTAATACAAGTCATTGTCAAAATGGACAACGCTACGCTCATGAAATAATTGGAGATTTAAAATCTGGATTAGATATTTTCATTGATTGGAATCTTCTGCTAGATGCCAATGGTGGTCCAAATCATGTTGGAAACTATTGTATTGCTCCTATAATGGCAAATAAAGACTTTACGGGAATAAGCCTTAATGAAGAATATTATTATATGAAGCATTTCAGTAAATTCATTACGGATGCTACAATAATAGGATCTTCTTCATATACTGATAAGTTAGAAATTGTTTCCTTTAAGAAGCATTCTTGTGTTTTTGTTGTAATTCTTAATCGTTTTACAGAAATGCAGAATTGTAATATTCGTTGTTGCAAAAGGATTTTGAATGTCGATATCCCTGGAAATAGTATTGCAACTGTGACTTTTAAAAATAATTAAATTTAATAATAAATGAATATTTATATGGAAGGATGTTTTGGATCTCATTCTTTTATTTCTTTGTAAATCTGAATTTTTTGTTCATTTGTAAATTTCAAAAGAATGCACTCCTTATTTAGTGATATCCAAATAACGGGGTGCATATAAGTTATGAAAAACAAATCTTTTTGTAATAACTATTGCAGGGGATAAAAAAAATATTAAAAAGAGCTATCTGGTCTTTCTAACTATTTTAGAAAGTTTCGAAAAGTTAAATGTTTAGTAAATATATAAGAAATTATATCCATTTTTAATACTAATACTCAATATGTGTGATACTTAAAGGGTACCCCCTATTATTTTTATTTTCCAAAAATTTCATATACTTATTAATCAAGAATAACACCACTTTATAGTATTTATTAGATGCCAACTTTTTTACTCTAAAATATCCAACACTCATATTTGTAAAAGTTAAGCAACTTTAATAATTTAGCATACTTTAAAGTTATCTCTTAACAGTTCTTTTAATACACTGCTAGAAATCCTTATAATTTTAAATTGTTTACACTACATCCACTGATTATACACTGTTATTTGTACTTATCTCCTAAGTATATGGAATAAAAAGCCATCCCAAATTCAAAGTTACTTCTATCAGAGCTGAAACTCTTTCAATATCATATTATTATTCATCTCTTTATTGCAATCATCATAATAAACAAATTTATTCCTATGAATTATTACACTTTTTTTAACTCGTTTTTTGATTATAAAAGAGAAATTGTTGAGATTTTTATTTTTTTATTTTCTATGGCGTCTTTACAAATTGCTACCTGCCCATTCAAAAGTTTTTAAAATTCACATTGATATTTACAACAAAAGTCCTTTTTTACTTAAATGTGTGTTATTTTATTAGTAATATTTAATTTTAAGGTGTAAAGATATAATTAATATAATGTGTTAGGATTTATATTGTTCAGATAAGGATATTACTATGAAAAAATATTTGCGGGTTTTTATATTGGTTTTTACTTCAATTCTATTTTGCTCTTCATGTGTTACTTATGGAGTCGGAGAAGCCACAGTACAGCTACCCAAGGAACCAATTAAGAGTATTGATACTATCTTTTACATGCGAACAGAAGAGCTCGATCTCTCGATTGTTAATGCTATTACTGAATCCTTGACAGAGAATGGACTCACAGAAAAAGTCATTTATTCAATTGATGATATTCCAGATCTTTCTACTAAATTACGTTCGGGAACCTGCTTTAGCATACTTCCTTCTATGATTGTAACAAATGCACATGTATTTGAGTATAAAGATCAATATCTTAGCGTTAATAATAAACTTTATCCGGTAGTTAAAATAATTGAAGATGTTGATAAAGATCTAGCAATTGCTGAAATAATTGATTATGAGTTCCCATATAGTTTTGAATTGGGTATAGATTCAGATTATATTCTTGGCAAAGATGTTTATGCAATTGGATATCCTATAACAGATCTTCTAGGTAAAGATGTTAGAATAACAAAAGGAATAATTAACTCAAAAAGTGGTTTTATGGGGGATACAAATGAAATACAGATTTCCGCTCAAATTCAACCAGGAAATAGTGGCGGGCCTCTTTTATACGATAAGGACTTCGGTAAGGTTATTGGAGTTGTTTCATCAAAAATTAATGATTTAGCATCGCTTCAACAAAAAGGAAGCATAATGCAAAACGTAAACTTTGCTATAAAAATCAAAAATATTGAAGAATTATTTTCAGGAATAAATGATAATATTTTAGCCACTAAAGTGAAAACACCAAACACACTAGAAGAAGCTTCCTTGGCAACTGGGCTAGTTTATAGTACAGAAACTCCACCTTCTAAATATAATAAACGTTTGTTAATTATTCTAAGTTTAAATAGTACTAAAAACATTACATATTCACAATATGGAACAATTATCAATTATTCAATTCTTGTTAACCTAAGGCTCCAGGATGTTGATAACGAAAAGCTGTATAATAGTTATTATATCCAAACATATCGTTCCTTAACTGGTAATAAGGCTGAAGTTTCAAAACTGGCAATGGATGAATTTCTGCTTAAACTAAAGGAAACTGGTTATCTAATTAATGATGTAAGTTCAAAAGAATTAGATAATTTCCTTTAATCAATTGGGTCAATTAAAAAATTGAATGGATTTCAATGGGATAAGTCTTAATGAATATTATTATTCCCAGATTCCCCCCAGAGTTTTACATGGTAAGTTAAAAACCCCGAAATGTTAATTTTTTTTAATAAAAATGGACAAAGGGGTTTACTTTTAATCTAAAATCATGTAAAATTTTTACATGGATAAAAAGAAGCTTTCACAAATAAAAATTATAAATACGTTTAACAAGAAACAAAATTGTTGGTATGTTCATACCAATCAACATTATTGGGATTCTGAATTAAAACAAACAAGACATATAAGAAAAACTATCGGTAAGAGATTAACTGAAGATGGTGATATTATTTACAATAATACATATTTATTAGAACATCCTGAAGAATCTAAAAATGAAAATGCTGAAAATAAAGTATCAAGTACAAAATCTTTAGGAGAAGTTAAGTTATTGAACTCTGTTGTAAAAGATTTGAAGCTGAATAAATTCTTAAAGGATTCTTTTGGTAGTGCTAAAGCTAATAAGATTATTTCATTAGCGGAATACTTAATCTGCAGTGAAAAAGCTTTATCCTGGGCTGGGTCTTGGGCAGAAAACAAAGATCTTATTATTGAAGATATTCAATCACAGGAAGTTTCAAGAATATTAGAATCCATTACACCTGATGAGAGAAATGATTTCTTTAAATCTTGGGGAGAATCTCATAGCAAAGGTAAAAAAGGATATTTCTGTTTTGATTCAACCCATATCGACTCATATAACAATGCAACCACACCTAATTTAGATTATGGATACTCACATGGACATGTAAGAGGGAATCAAGTTAATCTTGCAATATTATCAAGACAAGATTCATTCACTCCAGTTCAAACGCTACTATATAATGGTGCATGTCATGAAAGCACAACAATAAATTCCTTAATTGAGAGTCTTAATAAATTAGATATGAATAATATTATATTAACTCTAGATAGCGGTTATTATAGTAAAAACAACATAGAAACCATCTTAAAAAGTCATAATAGCTTCATTATGCCAATTCCTAAACGTGTTAACTGGCAATACGATGAAATTGATAGTGTTAAAATAGAATTAAATTCAGTTAAAGCTAGTGTAGATGTAGAGAATGGTAATGGTGTTATTCAAACAATATACTGTGTAAGAAAACCTGTAATCCAAGATGGAAGAAGACTATATCTTTATGTTATATATAATCCTCAGGTAAGAAGTGATCATGAAATCAAATTCAGAGAATTGATGGGTACTTGTTATAAAGAACTTCTTGCAAATAAATTGAATGAAAATCATTCTGACTATTATGAAAAATACTTTATCGTTAGTGATACACCTAAAAGAGGTAGAAAAATAACAGAAAAAGTATCCCTTGAAGAAGAGTTTAATAAAAAATATTCTGGATATTGGTGCTTATTATCTAATGAGAAAAAAGAAAGATCTAAAATCTATGAAGCTTATAGTCAGAGAAACACAGCTGAAATCTTTTATGATATGGTTAAAAACGATTTAAATGGAGATAGAGTAAGAAGTCATAACAACGTCACATTTGAAGTAAAGATGTTTGTAACATTTATAGCTCTAATAATTCTAGCAAAGTTTAAAAGGGAATTTGCAAAAGTACAATCTGGTAACAAGGTCCTTAACAGAGTCAAATCCTACAAGGAAGTATTGTTCAAAATGTCTAGCTTAACCAAAGTTTCATTTACAGGAAAATACAAACCAATGTATTCAAAACCAACCAAATTTCAAGAAGAAATCATCAATCAATTCAAGATAAATTGGCCGGTTTAGTCAAACCATGTAAAACTCTGGGGGGAATTTGGGATACAAGTTTATAGTAAATAAAGCAACGACAACCTTTTTTATTAGACAAATAACTTAATATGTTCTTATTATACCCCTTTCTACTAATTAATGAAAGAATTTTTTTTTGCATTTGATTAATATTAAAGACTAGTAGCTACTATAAAAAAAGACTGTAATTAAAAATCACAGTCCTTTAAAATGATTTATTTTAGTAAATTTAAAGCTTATTGTGAGAAATATTTATATATACTGCTCTTAAAAGCCTCAATTATTGTCTTGCTTCCCTTCGCATGAAACTCAGCCATTTTTGGCCAATCTGCCTCTTTTGAAATATCAACATCTGGTAAATTGAGGTATATTTTACTTACTTTTGTATCATCACTTCTATTCCAAATAAAACTTTTTTCAGCACTAGCTTCAATAGTTTCTTTATTAGAATATAAGAAATTAAATATATTTTTATTTTCTTCTTTCTCAGACGTAGCTATAGTTAATTCTACTCTTGCTGAATCATAGTTTGCTATACTAGAAACATATAATCCATTTATACCAAAATAGCCATTAACCCAATTTTCTTTAGAAGGATTGGTATTTTTATAAAAGCCACTTTCTTCTCTTATTTTTGGCAAGGAATAAGCCCAATATTTTTTTCTAATTGAATGGTTCTTCCCACCTTTGCTTTCTTTAAGATAAAAAATTAATTCAGAAGGCTCAACTTCAAATAACAGAAATATTTTTTTTA